>CAZYAD010000010.1:0-46169 GCA_964646225.1 uncultured Oscillospiraceae bacterium | reverse complement strand
GAAGAATTTGCAAATAATCTTCAAAATCTTTTAGTCCTTACTTGACAGCGGCTGATGAGGGCATCACCGGTACCAGCACGAAAAAGCGGGCGGAATTCAACCGCATGATCCACGCTGCCCACATGGGCAAATTCAAGCTCATCATCACGAAGGAGGTCAGCCGCTTTTCACGCAACATTCTGGACACCATCTCCTTTACCAGGGAACTGAAAGCGCTTGGCGTCGGTGTTTTATTTATGAACGACGGCATCAGTACCTTAGAGCCGGACGCCGAACTGAGATTGTCCATTATGGGCAGCATCGCCCAGGAAGAGAGCCGCAAGATCTCCACCCGCGTCAAATGGGGGCAGACCCGCCAGATGGAGCGGGGCGTGGTCTTTGGCCGCTCTATGCTGGGCTACGAGGTGAAGGATGGGAAAATAACCATCGAACCTGCGGGCGCAGAGATCGTGCGCCTGATCTTCCATAAGTACGCCGTGGAGAAAAAAGGGACGACGGTCATCGCAAGAGAACTGCGGGAAGCGGGCTGTAAAACCTATCACGGCGGTACGAACTGGTCTAACAGCCATATCGTCAAGCTGCTGAAAAACGAAAAGTATGTGGGGGACTTAGTGCAGAAAAAGACCTTTACGCCGGATTATCTCTCCCACGCAAAGAAGTACAACCACGGCGAGGAAGCGCTGATCTGCCTGACTGACCACCACCAACCCATCATCAGCCGGGAGATCTGGGAGATCACACAAGCGGAAATGCAAAAGCGGAACCGTCACGGAACGCTGGGAGCCGGTCACTCCAATCGATATGTATTCTCCGGCAAGATCAAATGCGGCGAATGCGGACACAGCTTTGTGTCCCGCTGCAAAAAGCGCAAGGATGGCGGCAAATACCGCAAATGGGGCTGTCTCGCAGCCACCGACCATCAGGCAAGCCGCATGGACGAAGCAGGAAACCCGATCTGCTGCACTGTCGGAAGAATGATCCGGGATGAGGTGGCTATGGACATTCTGCGGAGGGGGATACAGTCCTTGCAGATGGATACGGAATGGTTCATCCGCAATGTGTCGAAGCTGGCGCTGGACGCCATTCAGGCAGGGGAAACTGGATGCGGGGACACGGAGGAAGCACTGCAATATCAGATCGACCAGCTCACCAAGAAAAAAGAAAGTGTTCTGGACGCCTTTTTCTCCCAAACGGTCACTAAGGAGGAAATGCGGCTGATGAACGAACGCTATGACCGGGAACTTGCGGCCGTGGAGCGGAGAATGGAAACAGTCCGGGAAAAGCAAAAGCTCCGTTATGATGCCGGCAGCCTTACGGAGGATGTGCGGCGAAAGGTGAAATCGATCATATGCGGCGAGACAGACAGCAAGGTGTTTTACAAAAATATCCTTGACCACATGACCGTCTATCGTGACGGCAGGGTAGAAGTACATCTCAGGCTGCTGCCGCAAAAATGGGTGTTCGTGCTGGAGCGACTCCACGATTTCCGGCAAAAAGCAGGGGTGTCCCAGTTTGATACCGAGGTATCCCCGGAAAGCACTGTCGAAAAAAGTGAGGAATTGCAAGGGCTTCCCGGGTCAGTGTCACTCATTGGACCCTCGCTGCCTACATCGGTCAGCAGCCCGGTCACGGTGCGATAGGGCATGGCGTAGCGCTGGGAAAGATACCGCAGGGAGGCCCCAAGCTCGCCATCGGGGCCGCCGTATTGACTGATAATAATCTTTGCCGTGCGGGCATCGGGACACTTGATGCGCACGGGGTATTGCAGGCGTCTGTCATAAGTCCACATGGGTCAGTCCTCCATTTCCCAGGGCCAGGGGGCCTCTGTCCATTGCCAGCAGCCGCAGCCAGCGGCCTGCTCCTGCCGCAGCGGTCCGTATTGGGCGGTATAGGCCTCCGTTGCCTGGGCACAGGCCTGACGGGCCTGCTGAAATCTGGCCAGCCCGGCAGGACAGGTGGGATGGGTATCCAGATACAGCTCCAGCTCCTGCATCGTAAAGCAGCTTTCATTGACAGCCTGCAGGGCCTCATATTTTCCGGGCGTCAGCATTGGTTCACCTCACAAAAGGGCAGATCCAGCTGGGGGAACAGCGTCCCGCGGCAAAGGGCCCTGTCCGGGGCATAGGTATCGCCCCAGGCCTGGATGGGCACATAGGCCATGGCCAGGGGCAGCTCCTGCAGCTCCCGGTTGAACTCAGTGAGCTGTACCGGGACACAGGGCGAAAAGGACGGCCGGCCGCAGCGGGTTTGCGCGGCGCGCGGCCGGGTGACGGTACGGGTCATGGGAAACACACTCCTCTCTTTCGGAATCGTGTTCCAGTCTATGCGCCCTCAGAGCAGTTTGACATACTCCCTGGCGGCATACCCGGTCAGACTGCCGTAGCGCACCACGAACCAGTCCTCCAGCGTGCCCACCACCGTCAGGGCGCTGCCGTTGGCCGCCGAGGCCAGCACCGTGCCGCGAAGCGACGGCCGGGCGCGGATGTTCAGCGTACCGGAGCGGATGCGAACCTGGGCGGGCTGGGGCGTCTGGGGCATGGCCAGCGGCAGGGCAAAGAACTCCGTAATACCGGCGGCGATGGCCCGCGCCACTTCGGGGCGGCTGCTCTGGATCCAGTCCGCATCGCTGACATTGTCATGATACCCCAGCTCCAGCAGAACGGCCGGCGCACGGGTGCGGCTGACCTCTCCCAGTGTTTCGGTGGAAACGGCGCGGACGCTCTGCGGCAGGGGATAGACCTCCTGCAGCTGGTGGACGAACAGTTCCGCCGCCCGGCGGCTGTTCTGACTGTAGCGGTAGTAGTAGATATCCACGCCCCGCTGCGTACCGTACCTGCCCTCCGGCGCGGCGTTGGAATGCAGGGCCACATACAGGCCGTAGCTTCCGGCGTTGGCCTGACGGATGGCGGCCGCTGCCGACTGGTTCGGATCGTTGCGGGTATAGGCGATGCCGCTGGCCTCCAGATAGGGGATGACCTGATCGCACAGCAGGTTCATGGATTGCTCCTCTGTACCGCCGGTTACATAATAATTGCCCTCCTGGGTGGAGGGGCTGAGATAGACACGGGGCATACTCATTTCTCCTTTGCGGTTATTTGCCCCATTCTATGCGCAAAACGGGCGTTTTGCCCCTGAAAACAGCAAAAATGGCAGACAGCACAGAGGCTGTCTGCCGCAAAGGAACAGGCGGGGTATTACCGGGGCGGGTGGAGCTTCCGGGCGTGGGAGCACAGAAGATCGGTGCATTCGGCGCATTTCAGTGCCTGATTGGTCCCCTGATCAAAGCGCTCTGGATGGGTCAGCGCGGTGAACTCCCAGGCCACAAAGACCAGCACGGCCAGCAGCACCAGACTGAGACAGTAAAAGCCGCCCACAAAGATCAGGGGAGAGAACATCATCAGATGATCCCAGTCAAAGATGCGGCAGGTGGTGCAGCAGCGGTTTTTCATGATGAATTGCCGGAAGGGACACCAGAACAGCACGCAGATCAGGTCACAGACATAAAAGAAGCAGGTGAGCCAGAACAGCTCCAGGTCGCCGATCAGCTTTTTGGCGTGAAGGATCCTCAGGGTGGCCACCAGTGTTGTCCAAAGCAGCAGCACCACATAGGCCCGCTTGGTGGCGGCGGTCATACGGCGGCGCAGCTCGGCGGGGGAGACCGGCAGATGGGCGGCGCGGAAAAAGCCCCGGAAGGATTTCAGCGAGCCCAGAGAAAGCAGAGAACGGGTGGGCGGAAACAGCTGGGCCAGCATATCGGCCACCCAGACCAGCCAGAGCAGGTGCAGCAGGGAGGGTGCAGTCCAGAAGCCGGCACCCTGCAGGACGGCAAACTGGCCGGGGGATGTGAGCATCAGCACACTGACCGCCAGCAGCGTCAGACAGCGGCAGACAAATCGCCCCATATAGACCTTGCGCATGACAGACACACCCATCACTCCAAGCAAACCCGTAAATAAAGATGAAACAAGTCTATTTTATGCTTTTTTTAGGGAATGTCAAGGGCAGAGACCTGAAAAAGCGTCAGCCGGAAGGGGGCGTCATCGGCAGCACCGGTGAAGGTGATGTCAGCCGAAAGGCGGGCGGCGGGGAGGGCAACGGTCTCGCCGTCCTTTTCGGTCAGCACCATGCGGGTGGCGGAGAGGGTGAGGTGGTCATTCTCCATGGAGAAGGTCGCATCCTGATAAAGACCGACGGTCTGGGGGTTGTTGGACGCCGGAAGGAGGCTGCCGCCGCGGAGCAGCGCGGCGCGATCCAGCTCCAGCCGGACGTGTCCGTCAGATGTGGCAAGCTCCAGATACTCGGGGTCATCGGCCCACTCGCCGAAGTCCAGCTCCAGATAATACGCCAGATCCGTAGGGAACAGCCCGTCCACACGCCAGTGGAAGCCCGGCTCCGGCGTGCAGACATAGAGCCGCTGGCCGTCATCGCCGGTACACAGCAGGGCCAGCTCCTCCACATCGTCGCCGTTGAGGTCGGCCAGCCGGAGAAGAAAGGGCGTGTCGCCGCTCTGCAGGGGCAGTCGGTAGCTGACGGCATCCCGCAGCAGCAGGAAATCCGTTCCGGCGTCGTCTGTGTAAAGCCAAGCGGCTTTACTTGCGTCGGCGGCGCAGAGCGTCCAACCAAGGGCAGAATCTCCAACCTTCTGGGGGAGACCGTAGAGGTCGTAGGGGCCCTGGGTGTCCTTGGAGAGGGACAAAAGCTGCGTCAGCAGAACGCGAACCGAAGCCAGCGAGATCCGGTCTGCGGCGGCGCGGCGGCAGAGGCCGGAGGCGGGGTCGTACAACACCAGCGCGGTGTCGGAAAAGGTGAGCTCCACGCTGCCGCCATCCCGGGAGAACAGCCGGATACAGGGCAGATCCTCGTCCGCCACGTTGGTGGAGCCCAGCTCAGTGATATCCGCAAAGGAAAGGGCGCACAGCCTGGAACGGAGGGCCTGGCGGGTATCGGCCTCGGGCGTCACTGTCTGCCCGCCGCCGGAGAGCTCCATCCGGGCGGCCAGGACAAAGCCCTCCGGCAGCAGCTGGTAAAGCGTGAGGTCGTCCAAAGGTGCTTCGACATCGTCAGAGGGCAGGGCATCGGTGCTCAGGCTGAGGGCCACCGCCAGCGCCAGAAGGGCGGCGGGCAGAGACAGGATGCGCCGCGGCGGCCGGTATTTCAGCACCTGACGGATGCGGTCGCGGATCCAGCTCTCGCTGAAGGCCACGGTCATCACCTGACGCAGCTGGCGCCTGGTGGAAAACAGCAGCAGCGTTTCACCGTAGTCGGCCCGGCGCGCCTCGCCCAGCTGCCGCAGAGCGTCCTGATCGCAGGCCTCCTCCATGGTATACAGCAGCAGTCGGTAGAAATAAACGCCCAGCCAGACCGTCATCCAGTGGAGACCGGTGAGGAAATAGGCCAGGAGCTTGACGATATGGTCGCCCCAGCGCAGATGCATCCGCTCATGGCACAGGATAAGCTCCCGCTGCTGCGGGGTCAGGCCCAGCGGCAGATAGATCACCGGCCTGAAAATCCCCAGAATGAAGGGGGCTGTGATGCGATCGCTTTCGTATACGCCGGGCTCCACCCGGGTAGCCGTGGCTACACGGCGGCGCAGCAGCAGGGTGGTGACGATGCCGTAGCCCCAGAACAGCAGCACGCCGCCGAACCAGATCCAGGCGGTGAGGGCACCGTAGCGCTCCCGATAGGTCTGGGCGGGGCGGATACTGCCCGACTCGTCGGTGGTATAGCGGATATAGGAAACGGAAAGGTCGGGGTCACGGGTGGGGGTCAGCCCGGCATAGAGGGCGTCGTCGTATTCCGGCGTGCCCTGAATGGCGATGTCATAGGCCCCGGTGGGGCCGCCATCGGCAGGCAGGTCGAAGCGGTCGGTCACCAGCTCCTGCACAGGGGAAAAATTGAACAGGCTGAAGGAGGCGGGCAGGCCGGCGGGAATGGCCATGCGGACAAGCACCACCAGCAGCAGCGCATAGCCGATGCGCTTACGCACCTGCAGAGGCCCCAGCAGCAAAACCAGCGTTACGGCCACGAGAGCGGCCACCAGTGCATAGCCGCCCGAGCGGATCACCGCCAGCATCAGGTCAAACAGACGGTCGGAAACGGCGCTCATGACTGCTTCTCCCGGCACTGGGCAATCAGGCGGCGGATCTCCTCGGCGTCCTCATCCGACAGGCTGCGGCCGCTGACGAAGGCGGCGATGAAGGAGGGGAGCGAGCCGCCAAAGGCCCGATCCACCACGGCTCCGCTTTCGTATTGCTGCACCTGCTCCCGCTTCACCAGGGCAGTGACGATGGTGTCGTCATTCCGAACCATGCCCCGGTCAGAGAGCTTTTTCAAAACGGTGTAGGTGGTGGTGCGCTTCCAACCCAGCTGCTGCTGACACAGCAGGGTGAGCTGTCGGGAGGAAAGGGGCTCGTTGGCCCAGACAATGTTCATGAACCGCATTTCCGCGTCAAAAAGCTTGTAATTTTCCACAGAAAGACCTCCTGTCTATTGTGATCGACAAAGTCAGTCTACCACGATAGACAATCGTTGTCAAGGGCTGCGGCAATCTTAAGAATTCTTTAGATTTTCAGCTATGGCATTTTGCTGAAAATCATGGTACTATGACAGAAGATACTGGAGGCACGGCGAAACTTTTTTCCGTTTCGTCCGGTCTAACGGGCAAAGGGTGTTCCCGGGGAGGTACGGCTATGAGACGGAAACGAATATGGGCACTGCTGCTGAGCACGCTGCTGCTTTTGGGCCTTTTGTCCGGCTGCGGACAGGGGGAGGACGACGGCGGAGCCATCATCACCTATCTGCCTTCCTATCATAAGCTGGAGGCCGAAATCAGCAGCATCGGAACGGCCTGCAGCAGCGCGGACACCATGTATTTCATGGCCTATATCCCCGGCGGCAAGGCGAGCTATGTGGATGTGTTCACCGGCGAGACCTACGAATACGACACCGACCAGGAGGCGCTGTTCCGCATCAATCTGGACGGCACCGGCCTGACGCAGATGACCGGGTTTTCCATGACCGAGATCCCGGAGGGCCGGGAGGGCGGCGCCTATATCGAAAATATGATGGCCGGGCCGGACGGTGCGCTTTGGCTGGTGGAGACAGTCAATACATACTACTACGATCTGCCGGAAGACTTCGATCCCATGACGGACAATCGGTGGCAGTATTATACCGAGGATCAGAACCGCACACTGCTCCGCAAGCTGGACGAAAACGGGGCCGAGGTCTGCTCCTTTGATCTGTGCGCCGTGGCCGCCGAGCTGGATCACGCCGAGGAAAGGCAGAACTATTACATTTACAATGTGTGCATGGATCAGGCCGGCAATCTGTATTTTTACTATTACGGCGAAAGAGGCACCCTTGTGGTGCTGAATCCCCAGGGCGAGGTGCTGATGACGCTGGAGAACGATGACATCGGCGGAAGCATGGTGCGGCTGAACGACGGCCGCGTGGCCGTCCTGTCCTATGGCGAGCAGATGGGACTGCTGCCGGTGGAGCTGGAGCAGAAGGACTGGGGCGAGGCGCTGACGACGCCCTCGGATTTCAACAGCCTGTTCAGCGGCAGCGGGGAGTTTCTGTATTTTTACAGCACCAGCAGCAGCGTGATGGGCTGCCGGGAGGATGGCACCATCGAAAAGCTGCTGACCTGGATCAACTGCGACCTGAATCAGGATGAGCTCAACGGCATTACGGTGAGCTCTCTGGATCGTGTGGTGGCCATGCGCAGTGACTGGTCGTCGGAGGAGCCCGCCAACGAGCTGGTGGTGCTGGAGCGGGCAGAGGTCCTGCCGGAAAACCAGCGCAAGACCCTGCGGCTGGCAGTGATGTGGCTGGACTACGATCTGCGGTCGGCAGTGCTGGACTATAACCGCAGCAGCACCGAATACCGCATCGAGGTGCAGGATTATTCGGAATACAACACCCAGGATGATTATGAGGCGGGTATCACCAAGCTTTCCACCGAGATCATCAGCGGCAATGTGCCCGACCTCTTTGTGGCAGATGGACTGCCCCTGAAGCAGTATGCCGCAAAGGGCCTGCTGGAGGATCTGCTGCCCTATATCGATGCAGACGAGGAGCTGGGCGGACGGGAGGCCTTTGTGCAGCCGGTGCTCAACGCCATGCTGCAGGATGACAGCCTGTATCAGCTGGTGAGCCATTTCCGCATCAACACCGCCGTGACCAGTGCAAGGTATGTGGGCGAGGTCTCCGGCTGGACGCTGGAGGAGGCCCAGACGGCTATGGCCAATATGCCGGAGGACGCCAGCCTGATGTATGCCTATACCACGCAGAACAGCCTTTTACGGCAGCTGTGCCGCTGGAATCTCAGCAGCTATGTGAACTGGGAGACCGGCGAGTGTACCTTTGACACCGGCGAGTTCGAAAAGCTGCTGGAGTTCAGTCAGCTGGCTCCCAAAAAGGTCACGATCGACGATGACGAGTGGCGGGATTACGAGGAAGCCACCCGCATCCGGGAGGGCAAGCAGCTGATGTCGGTGCAGACCTTCTATGACTGGTATGATCTGCTGTATCAGCAGTCCTACTGGGGAGAGGACATGGTTTTTGTGGGCTTCCCCTCGGACGACCGGCAGGGCAGCGCCTTTTCCATCGATGACGGCCTGGCCATGTCCAGCCGCTGTGAGCACAAGGATGCCGCCTGGGACTTTATGCGCAGTCAGCTGATGGACAACAGCTACGGCTGGGGCTTCTCGGTGCTGCAATCGCAGTTTGACGCATATATGGAGGAGGCCATGACCCCCGACACCTGGACGGACGAGGAGGGCAATGTGACCGAATATCCCAAGATCGAATATACCGATTCCAGCGGCGAGACGGTGCAGATCATGGCCATGAGCCAAAAGGAATATGACCAGTTCCTGGAACTGCTGAACAATACGACAAAAATGGCGGATTACGACGAATCCATCATGGAGATCGTCATGGACGAGGCGCAGCCCTTCCTGGCCGGAAAGGACTCCGCCGAAAAGGTGGCACGCATGGTGCAGAGCAGGGTGCGGATTTATGTTAATGAACAAAGATAAGCGGGCCGGGCGCGCTTCCGCCGGACGGCGCAGGGAGTTTTTGCAAAGCGTGGCATTTCTGACGCCCAGCGTGCTGGGTGTGATGCTGTTTTTTGTGGTGCCCTTCGGCATCGTGCTCTATTACGCCGTCATGAGCAGCCCTATTAACGGCGAGTTCGTCTTTCTGGACAATTTCATCAGTCTGGTGAAAAACCCCGCCTTTCAGACGGCGGCCAAAAACACCGTCACCTTCACCCTGATGGCGGTGCCGCTGGCGGTCATCCTGGGAATGGCGCTGGCGCTGCTGCTGGAGCAGCGGATCCCGGGCAAAAGCCTGCTGCGTACCTTTTTCCTCAGCCCCATGATGGTGCCGGTGGCATCGGTGGTGCTGGTGTGGCAGGTGATCTTCCATGAAAGCGGAACGCTGAACCAGTTCCTCTCTCTGTTTGGAGCGGAAGCCGTGGACTGGCTCAAATCCCCCTACTGTCAACTGGTGATCGTGGTGCTGTTCCTGTGGAAAAACCTGGGCTATAATATGATCCTGTTCATGGCGGCCATCGCCAATATCCCAAAGGAGCTGCTGGAGGTGGCCGATGTGGAGGGTGCTTCGGCGGCCCATAAGTTTTTCCACATCAAGCTGCGGTATCTGTCACCCACTGTGCTGTTCGTCACCATTCTTTCCATGATCAACTGCTTCAAGATCTTCCGGGAGGTCTACCTGCTGGCCGGGAGCTACCCCTACGAGGGGTTGTATACTCTGCAGCACTATATGAACAACACCTTCACCAGCCTGAACTATCAGAAGCTTTCGGCAGCAGCGGTGCTGCTGGCGCTGGTGCTGGTGGTGCTCATCGCACTGCTGTTTAAGATCGAGGATGCGTTCGGAAAGGATGTGGAAGGCTGATGCGGGGAAGGGCTTTGCTGAAAAAAGGGTTTTATACGCTGGTGGCGGTGCTGTTCGCGGTGTCCTTCCTGATGCCCACCGTGCTGACCATCACCAACTCCTTTATGACTCAGTCGGAGATCCAGTCCAATTACGGTTCGGTGTTTTCCGCGGCGGAGGAGGGACAGACCTATATCTCAGAAACTGTGAATCTGAAGTTCATCCCGGATAAGGTCAGCCTCTCCCAGTACATCACCACCTTTATCAAAAGTCCGGATTATCTGCTGAAATTCTGGAACTCGGTGATCCTGGTGGTGCCCATCGTGCTGCTGCAGGTGACGGTGGCGGCCATCGCCTCCTATGGCTTCAGCCGATGGCGGGGAAAGGTGCGGGATTCCATCTTTTTCTTCTATGTGATTTTGATGCTGATGCCCTATCAGGTGACGCTGGTGCCCAATTATCTGGTGTCCGAGTGGCTGGGGATCCTGAATACCCGCTGGGCGATCATTTTCCCCGGAGCCTTTGCACCGTTTTCGGTGTTTCTGTTGACCAAGTTCATGCGGCGCATCCCGGTGTCGCAGATTGAGGCCGCCAAACTGGACGGCTCCTCGGAATGGCAGATCTTCACACGGATCTACCTGCCCCAGTGCCGCAGCGCACTGTATTCCATCGCCATTCTGGTGTTTATCGACTACTGGAACATGGTGGAGCAGCCGCTGATCCTGCTGGACAATGCCGAGCTGCAGCCGCTTTCGGTCTATCTTTCCACCATCAATTCCGGAGAGATCGGACTGGCCTTTGCAGTGGCAACGATTTATATGATCCCATCCCTGCTGTTGTTTTTACACGGAGAAGAATATCTGGTCGAGGGCATCGCCCAGTCCGGTTCAGTGAAAGGTTAAGGTAACGCTTATGGAAGAACAAGTTGTAAAGAAGAGAGCCTGGGTCAAAAACGCGGTGATCGTGTTCCTGTCCGCCATGCTGGTGCTGACCTTTTTCTCCAACACCATCATGAACCGCTCCCTGCCGGAGGTGGCCACCGCCTATGTGGAATCGGGCACGATCAACGCAAAGATCCGCGGCAGCGGCACCGTGACGGCCGGAGAGAGCTATGAGGTCGTCCTGGATCAGACCCGGAAAATCGCCAGCGTACTGGTGCAGACCGGTGACCAGGTCCAGGCAGGGGATGTGCTGTTCACCCTGGATGAGGCCGAAAGCAAGGAACTGAAGGACGCGCAGGACACCCTGGACAGCCTGCGGGTGGAGTATCAGCGGATGCTGCTGAACATGGACGACGCCGATTACGCCAGGGAGAACCGGGAGATCGAAAAGGCGCGGAAATCTCTGGCCGAGGCGCAGGCCCGGGTGTCGGAGGCTTCCGTGAGCAGCGACCAGATCCATGCGGCTCAGACCGCCGTGAAGGACGCCCAGCGAAGCCTGAAGGAGCTGGAGGCCGGCGCGAAAAAGCAGCAGGAGGATACGGCTGACACGGTGGAACAGTACAATGTTCTGGAGGCCAAGATCAAGACCTGGGAGCAGGAGCTGGAAACACTGTCTGACAGCATCGAGGATTACGAAAAGCAGATCCGGCAGCTGCGGTCCGGCACCGGCGACCTGGATACCAAGCTGAAGCAGGCGGAGAACGCTTTGAAGACGGCCAAGACCCAGGTGGCCCAGCTGCGGCTCACCTATGGCGCGGATTATGACGAGCTGCGGTCGGCAGCCGAGCAAAAGGCCAATGGCAGCGATGTGCTGTACATGATGGAGGCCATGGTGGAGGGCACCAACGGCGGCGCCACCGATGGGCAGAAAAAGGCTTACCGCAAGCTGCAGCCCGCGCTGGACGCACTGGACGCCGCACAGGCAGCGGTGGATATGTACCAGGCACTGGTGGATGACCAGAGCTCCGTGCAGGCGCAGATCAGCGCCCTTCAGGATACGCTGGATGACGCGGAGGATCGCTACAGTGCCCTGAAAAAGGAGGTCAAGACGGCCAACAAGGAGCTTTCCGCTCTGGAGGACGAGGTCACCGGCTGCAAGGCGCAGAGCGACTGGTACGAGACGCAGATCGAAGCTGCCACGGAGCAGACGGAGCAGCTGGCCGAGCAGCTGGCCCAGCTGCAGGAGAAAAAGAGCAGCTATGACGCCGCCGTGCAGGAGGCAGAGGCCTGTCAGGATACGCTGGACGATCTGCTGTTCAGTCTGGCCGAACAGAAAAAGATAGACGGCAAGCAGTCTGCTACCCAGCAGCTGGAGCTGGAGCAGCAGCAAAAGGCCATCGCCGAGCAGGAGGAGACTGTGGCGGAGCTGCAGGCCAACGCTCTGGGCGGCGAGGTGACGGCAAAGGTCTCCGGCCAGATCAGCTCGCTGAACATCACCGCTGGCCGTGAAGCCACGGCGGGGGAGACCCTTGCGGTGATCGAACTGGTGGATCGCGGCTATACGGTGCGCATCGGCGTCACCAACGAGCAGAGCCGAAAGGTGCGCGTGGGTGACAATGCCTCCGTGACCAATTACTACTGGGGCGAGGGGATCGAGGCCACGCTGACCCAGATCATCAACGACTCTCAGAACCCAGGAAAGGGTAAGCTGCTGGTGTTTACCCTCACCGGCGATATCTCCACCGGACAGAATGTGACCCTTTCGGTGGGCGAAAAGAGCGCCAATTATGACGCAATCATCCCCAACAGCGCACTGCGGTCGGATACCAACGGCAATTTCGTGCTGGTGGTCACCGGAAAGAGCAGCCCGCTGGGCAATCGCTTTATCGCCACACGCGTGGATGTGAGCGTGCTGGCGCAGGACGACACCACTGCGGCAGTCTCCGGTCTGTCGGCGGGGGATTATGTCATCACCACCTCCAGCAAGCCGCTGGAGGCCGGAATGCAGGTCAATATGATGGAGAATTAAATGAAAAGGCTGACACTTTCGAAAAAGTGGATATTCTGGGGCGTCAACGGGCTGCTGGCGCTTCTGGCGGCGGTGTGTCTGCTGCTGGAGCAGAGCGTCTGCGGGACACTGCAGACCCTGGGGGCGGCCGAAAGCTGGGCAGGGGAGAGCGGCGAGCGATTCGCGCAGCTTGCCTGCTATCTGCCCATCGACCAGCGGATTTCGGAGGAGGATGTGCTGCAATTCCGGCAGAAGCTGGAGGGAAAGCTGACCGAGGCTGCCATGGAGGCACCGGAAAACGGCAGCCTGTACACCGATGCCTATTCCGCCTCTGCCACCCTGACGGTAACAGGTGACCGTGGCTCGGCACAGGTCCGGGTCATCGGCACAGGCGGCGATTTTTTCCGCTTCCATCCGCTGACCCTGCGCTCGGGCAGCTACCTGACGGAGGAGGACCTGATGCAGGATCGGGTGCTGTTGGATGAGGAGCTGGCCTGGAAGCTGTTCGGCGGGATGGAGCTCACCGGTCTTTCGGTGACCATTGGGGATGCGGATTATTATGTGGCCGGTGTGGTCTCCCGGGAGGATGACCGCTACAGCACGCTGGCATATACCGACGGAGCAGGGATGTTCATGAGCTGCTCTGCGCTGCATCAGCTGGATGAAACAGCGGGCATCGACTGCTACGAGATCGTGCTGCCCAATCCCATCACTGCGTATGCCGCAAATCTGGTGCGTGAGAGCTTTCCCCTGGGAAACGGCGTTCTGGTGGAAAACAGCAGCCGCTACAGCGTGAGCAATCTGCTGGAGGTGGCTGGGGACTTCGGCAAGCGAAGCATGGGGGCCAACGGCGTGCTGTACCCCTATTGGGAAAATGCCGTCCGCATGACGGAGGATTACGCGGCATTGCTGCTGGTGCTGGCGGGCCTGCTGGCCCTTGTGCCGGCGGTCAGTCTGACCGTGACGGCCATCGGCCTGCTCCGGCGGCTTTGGAGACAGACGGCGCACGCTGTGCGCGGCAGGATCGGCGAAAGCGTGGAAAAGCACAGGGAAGAGGTCTGGCAGGCCGCTGCGGGAAAGAAGGAATAATATGGCAAAGGTACGATTTGAACAGGTGAGCAAGGTCTTTGACCGCTCGGTGACGGCGGTGGCCGATTTTGACCTGGAGATCCGGGACAAGGAGTTCGTGGTGCTGGTGGGACCCTCCGGCTGCGGAAAATCCACCACCCTGCGGATGATCGCCGGACTGGAGCACCCCACCACGGGAACGATCTATATCGGTGACCGGCAGGTAAACGATGTGGCCCCAAAGGATCGGGACATTGCCATGGTGTTTCAGAACTATGCGCTGTATCCCCATATGACGGTATATGAAAATATCGCCTACGGCCTGCGTCTGCGGAAATACCCCAAGCGGGTCATTGACGAAAAGGTGCGGGAGGCCGCGCGGAGTCTGGCCATCACCGAGTTGCTGGATCGCAAGCCCAAGGCGCTTTCCGGCGGCCAGCGGCAGCGGGTGGCCATCGGTCGGGCCATCGTCCGGGAGCCGCAGGTGTTTCTGATGGATGAGCCGCTTTCCAATCTGGACGCCAAGCTGCGCAACCAGATGCGGGCTGAGATCCTGATGCTGCGGCAGCGGCTGGACACCACCTTTGTGTATGTGACCCACGACCAGACCGAGGCTATGACGCTTGGCGATCGTATCGTCATCATGAAGGACGGGCATATCCAGCAGGTGGGCACGCCGCAGGAGGTCTTTGCCCATCCGGCCAACCAGTTCGTGGGCGGCTTTATCGGCACGCCGCAGATGAACTTCTTCCCGGGCCGGCTGGAGAAAACGGCAGAGGGCTATGCCGTGGTTACCGGCGACTGGCAGGTGCGGCTGTCGGAGGAAAAGCAGCAGCGGCTGGCAGCCTGCGGCGTGGAGAGTCAGGAGGTCACGGTGGGGGTGCGTCCCGAGCATTTGCACCTTTCCGACCAGGGCATTCCGGCGGAGCTGGGCGTCCGGGAGATGATGGGCAGCTCCATCCATGTACACCTGACGGCGCTGGAGCGGGAGACGGTGGCTGTGGTCTCCGGAATGGATGACAGCGGGCATTTTCTCAGCGACCTGCCCCGTGAGGGACAGGTGCGGCTGGCCTTCCACGGAAATGCCGTCCATCTCTTTGATCCCGTCACGCAGTGCAACCTGGAATTTGCCCGAAAAACCGGGGAAGAATCCTGAACAAAAAGCGGTTTTTCCTGCTCTTTTTGAGCAAAAGAAAAAATCTTTTGGGAAATCGATCATTCCTCCAAAATAGTCAACAAACGCCCGCCCTCTGGGCGGGCGTTTTTTATGAAATGATACAGACTTTCGAAAAGCGATTGACAAGGCGGCCCGGGATTTAGTATACTTTATTTATCCGTAAAAAAATACTGATTGGGAGATTTCCATGACAAAACCGGTGCTTTCGGAGCAGGCCCTCAAGCGCATGCCGCGCTATCTGAGCTATCTCAAGGCGCTGCAAAAGGAGCAGTGCCTTCATGTCACTGCGCCTGCGGTGGCGCGGCATCTGGGCCTCAACGAGGTGCAGGTGCGCAAGGAACTCTCCCTGATGAGCACGACTCCCGGCAAGCCCCGCACCGGCTTTTCGGTGGAGGATCTGGTGGAAAACATCGAGGTCTATCTGGGCTACCGCAATGTGGATGACGCGGTTCTGGTGGGCGTTGGTGCACTGGGCCGGGCGCTGCTGGGGTATCCCGGCTTTGAGCAGTGCGGGATCCACATTGTTGCGGCCTTTGACCGCAACGAGGCACTGTGGGGCCGCAGCATTTATGACAGGCCGGTGTTTCCGCCGGCCCGCATCACCGAGCTGTGCGACCGGATGAAGATCCGCATCGGGATCATCGCTGTACCGGCGGAGCAGGCGCAGACGGTCTGCGACCAGCTGGTGGCCGGGGGAAGTATGGCTGTGTGGAACTTCGCGCCGGTGCATCTGACGGTGCCGCCGGGCGTGCTGCTGCGCAACGAGGATCTGGCCGCCTCTCTGGCGGTGCTTTCCCGCCAGCTGCGGGAGCGTATGCAGCAAAACGATCAAGCTTGAAGGGTGGCCGGTTATGAGCATCCTGCAATTCAAAAAAGCCAACTGCAAAAACTGCTATAAATGCGTTCGCAACTGCCCGGTAAAGGCCATCCGCATCGTGGAGCAGCAGGCGCGGATCGTGGAGGAGGACTGCATCCTCTGCGGCCGCTGCACGGTGGTCTGTCCCCAGAACGCCAAGGAGGATATCAGCAATCTTTCGGATATCCGCCGTCTGCTGGCCCAGGGCAGAGAGGTGGTGGCCGCCGTGGCCCCCTCCTTTACCGCCTATTTCAACGGCTGCGACTGGGAGTTGTTTGCCGGTGCCATGCGCCAGCTGGGCTTTTCTCAGGCCTATGAGACCGCTGAGGGCGCCCATCTGGTAAAAAGCGAATATGAGCGCCTGCTGCGCAGCGGTGCAGAGGGGCCGGTGATCTCCACCTGCTGCTCCTCAGTGAACCAGTATGTGCAGAAATATATGCCGGAGGCCATTCCCTTCATGGCTCCGGTGGTGACGCCGCTGCGGGCTGTCACCCGGCTGATCCGGCAGCGTTGCCCGGAGGCCGTGGTGGTCTTTATCAGCCCATGCATTTCCAAGAAGACCGAAACCGTCCCTCTGGGCTGTCCGGACGGGCCGGACTACGACCTGACCTTTGACGAGCTGGAGGGCTGGCTGCGGGAAAAGGACATCGAGCTGCACCGCTCTCCCGGCAACAGCCCCGCAAAGCTTTCCCGGATGTTTCCGCTGACCGGCGGCATTTTGCGCACCATGGAGCGCCTCCCCGGCTGGCGGTATCTGGCTGTGGACGGCATGGAGGATTGCATCTCCACCCTGCAGGACGCCGTAGAGGGCAAGCTGAAGCACTGCTTTATTGAGATATCAGCCTGCCAGGGCTCCTGCATCGGCGGCCCGGCCTTTGCCAGAAGGGAAAAGCGGCGCGCCACGTCAATGGCTGCGGTTCAGGCCTCTGCGCTGGACGGCAGCGAGGAGGATTTTGATCCGCCGGAGGAGGTCCTGATGGAAAGCACCCTGAACAAGGCGGCGGTATTCCATCCCCAGCCCTCGGAGGAGCAGCTGGAAAGCATCCTGAAGCGGATGGGCAAAAACAGCCCGGAGGACGAGCTGAACTGCGGGATCTGCGGCTATCCCACCTGCCGGGAAAAGGCCCGTGCCGTCTTTATGGGCAGGGCAGATATTGCCATGTGTCTGCCCTTTATGAAGGAGAAGGCCGAGTCCTATTCCGACAAGATCGTCAGCGTCTCGCCCAACGCCGTCCTTTCGGTGGGGCGGGATCTGCGGGTCAAGCAGATCAATCAGGCTGCCTGCGAGATCTTCCATATCCACCGGCGGGAGGATATCATCGGCTATCCGGTGTCACGTATTCTGGATGAGTTCGATTTTGTGCGAATGCTCAGCGGCGACGGCCATCAGCTGCAAAATTACACCTATCTTTCGGATTACAATGTATACCTGGAGCAGGTCTTTATCTGTGACGAGGATCAGGAGATCGTCACCTGCATCATGAAAAATGTCACTCAGAGCCGACAAAAGCGCAATCAGATCCGGCAGACCCGCCTGCGTACAGCCGGTATGGCCGACGAGATCGTGGAAAAGCAGATGCGCATCGCCCATGAGATCGCAAGCCTCCTGGGGGAGACCGTGGCGGAGACCAAGGTCGCCGTCAATGACCTGAAAAACACCATCCTGATGGACGAGGAAAAAGATGAGTAGAGACAGTCTGATCGTGGGCGATCTGGTCCTGGAGGTCGGCGCGGCCAGCGTCTCGAAGAAGAACGAGGGCATCTGCGGCGACTACTGGTGCCAGACCGGCAACGAGGAGCAGCAGATCCTGGTGCTGTCCGACGGCATGGGCAGCGGGGTAAAGGCCAACATTCTGGCTACCCTGACTGCAAAAATGCTGGCCTCCATGCTGGAGGGAAACATTCCCATTGATGAATGTATCCTGACTGTTTCGGAGACCCTGCCCATGTGCAAGGAGCGCAAGCTGGCATATGCTACTTTTACCGCCCTGAAGCTGCACGGCCTTACCGGCTATCTGGTCCGGTATGACAATCCGCCGGTGCTGCTGCTGCGGCAGGGAAAGGCCGCACGCTTTCCCTACAGCGTCCATTTTGTGGGGGAAAAAGAAATCCACGAAAGCACGCTCCAACTGGAAGAGGGGGACACCCTGTTGCTGATGAGCGACGGCATCACCCAGGCCGGACGGGGCAAAACCGGAGACGGCTGGCCCTCGGAGGAGGTGGCCACCCTGGCGGCTGAGCAGGACAGCCTGACCCAGTCGCCTCAGCGGCTGGCGGCGCACATTCTGCGGGCAGCGCAGGCGCTCAATCTGGACGAGGCGGATGACGACGCCACCGTTCTGGTGGTCAAGGTGCGGCGGAGGCACGCCGTGAACCTGATGATCGGCCCGCCGGAAAACCGGGAGGACGATCAGGCCACGCTGCGGCTGTTTTTCTCCAAGGCCGGCACGCATGCCGTCTGCGGAGGCACTACCGCGCGGACGGTTTCCTCCTTTCTGGGCAAGCCGCTGATCACGCTGGAGGATACCGCCACCGAGGATGTGCCTGCCATGTCCCGCATTGAGGGGGTTGATCTGGTAACAGAAGGGCTTCTGACCCTGCGGACGGTGCTGGAGCGCATCCGCGCCTGGCGTGCCGACTGTATGATGACGCTGGAGCTGGAACGACAAAAGGATGGCGCTTCCCGCCTGGCGGCGCTTTTGCTGGAGCAGGCCACCGATGTGAACATTTTTTTTGGAACGGCAGTGAATAACGCGAATCTCTCGCGGGATACTTCCTTCCAGACCAAGCTGGAGCTTGCAAAGACATTGGAAAAGGAGCTCACCGAGCTCGGAAAAATTGTAAAACTCAGCATGTGCTGAACGAGATAAAAAAGGGGAACAGTATTATGAATCTGACGCAAACCCGCGGCATCGCAACTTCGATGACCGCACACCGCAAGCAGATCTTTACCGAGGTGGCCCGCCTGGCTTATGAAGGCGGCGACTACAGCCGGATGGAGGATCTGCCCTATAAAATCGCGCCCGGCGATATGCCTGAGGATCGGGAGTCCATCTTCCTGGAGCGTGCCATCATCGGTGAGCGCATCCGTCTGGCCATGGGCCTGCCTCTGCGCTCCATCACCGAGCATACCCGCCTGTCCGATGGCGTGAACGAAAGCGCCATCGCTGAAAAGTATTATGATCCCCCGCTGGTGAACATCATTTCCTACGCCTGTAATGCCTGCCCCACCAAGCGGTATTATGTCACCGAGGGCTGCCAGGGCTGCCTGTCTCACTATTGCTCCGAGGTCTGCCCCCGGGATGCCATCAGCTTCGTCCGCGGCCGCTCGGTCATTGACGAGACCAAGTGCATCAAGTGCGGCAAGTGCGCCAACGCCTGCCCCTACAACGCCATCATCAAGCAGGATCGCCCCTGCGCCGCCGCCTGCGGCATGAACGCCATCGAGTCCGACGAGCATGGCCGCGCCAAGATCAATTATGACAAGTGCGTCTCCTGCGGTATGTGCATGGTTTCCTGCCCCTTCGGCGCCATTTCCGACAAGGGTCAGATCTTCCAGCTGATCCACTCCATCAAAAAGGGCGATCATAACATCGCCATCGTGGCTCCCGCCTTCTACGGTCAGTTCGGCCCCGATGCAACGCCTGAGCGTCTGACCGCCGCCATGAAGCAGCTGGGCTTCAGCGATGTGGTGGAGGTGGCCATCGGCGCCGACCTGTGCACCATTGAGGAGGCAAAGGACTTCCTCCGTGAGGTGCCGGAGTATCAGCCCTTTATGGCGACCTCCTGCTGCCCTGCCTGGTCTGTCATGACCAAGAAGGAGTTCCCCGAGCTGGCGATGAACATTTCCATGGCCATGTCTCCCATGGTGCTGACCGCCCGGATGCTGAAGACCCAGCACCCCGAGGCCAAAATCACCTTTGTCGGCCCCTGCGCCGCCAAAAAGCTGGAGGCCAGCCGCCGCAGTGTCCGCTCCGATGTGGACTTTGTCCTGACCTTCGAGGAGCTGCAGGGCATGTTCGAGGCCAAGGAGGTCAACTTCGCAGCCATCCCCAAGGAGGACGAGGTGCCTTTGGATAAGGCTTCCTCCGTGGCCCGCGGCTTTGCAGTGGGCGGCGGTGTTGCCGCTGCCGTGGTAGAGGCCGCCAAGCATCTGGCTCCCGAACGCGAGGTCAAGGTGGTTGCCGCCCAGGGCCTGTCCGAGTGCAAGAAGATGCTGATGCTGGCCAAGGCCGGTAAGTACAACGGCTACCTGCTGGAGGGTATGTGCTGTCCCGGCGGCTGCGTGGCCGGTGCCGGTACCATCCAGCCCATCGCCAAGAGCGCTGCCGCTGTGGGTATCTACTCCAAGCAGGCACCCTTTGAGAGTGCTCTGGATACCGAGTTCGATATCACCCTGCCTCTGCTGAAGGACTGATTTCTTTCCAGACAAACCAAAGCCGCCGGAACTGCGCTTCCGGCGGCTTTTTGCTGTCTGTCGGCAGGCATACTTCCCGCTGCGTGGGCATATGCTGAAAGCAAAAGCCCAATGGGAAGGAGAACAGGCATGGAGCTAATTCAAAACCAATATGAGCGATTTATCCTGGCAGGGCAGGGAGAGCAACAGCGGGAGCTCAGCACCGAGGTCATCGTACCGGACACCCGGGCCGATGTATACACCGTGCTGTCCGCCTCCGGACGGTGTCAGCTGCGGCAAAAGACGCTGCTGGCCGATCGGGTGACGCTGGAGGGCACCGTGGAGCTTGAGGCCCTCTGCCAGGAAGAGGAGGTCGGACAGTGGCAGATCGTGCGGGGTACCGCGCCCTTTTCTCTGGAGGTGGAGGCCGCAGGCTGCACAGAGGACAGCATAGCACAGGTGCGGCTGGAGCTGCTGCGGTGTGATGCCCGCATCCGAAACCCCCGCAAGCTGCAATTACAGGCGCAGCTGTTTGCAGGTGTGCAGGTGTTTCGCAGGGAGAGCCTGACGGTCAGCGAAAGCGCCGCCGGTGCCCAGGAGGAGGATCTCCAGCTGCTCACCGAGTCTGCGGAGCTGGAGGTTCTGCGCACTGTTTGCGAAAAGAAGCTGTCTGCCGCCGATCAGGTGCAGCCGGAGCAGCCGGGGGAGCTGCTGCATTATTCAGTGCTCTGGCGGCAGGAGGAGCAGCGGGTGCTTTCCGGCAAGGTGCTGCTGCGGGGCAGCGCGATCCTGCAAACCGTCTGTGTCCGGCAGGATACCCTGATCCGGCAGGAATATGCCATCCCCTTTTCGCAGGTGGCCGAGTGCGAGGGCGCGGAGCCGGGGGACACGGTGACGGTGGAATATCAGACCCTGCAAACCCAGGTAACGCTGTCGGAGGGGGAGACACAGACCCTTTCCTGCAATCTGACGGCCACGGCCAGCCTTTGCCTCTCCCGCACGCTGCATTTGCAGGTGCTGCGGGATCTGTACTCCACCCGCTTCCGAACCGAAAGCACGGTGGAGCAGCTGGCCTGCCCGGCCTGGCGGTGCTTTGAGGAGGCGATCCCGGTGCAGGACACCTGCCAGCCGCAGGAGCCTGCGGCACAGGTGCTGGATTGCCGGGCGCAGGCCCGGGGCTTTGTGGGAGAGCAGGGCCGCATGGGCGGGATGTACACCCTGCGGGTGCTGTATCGCTGCCCGGAGGGACGGCTGCACACCGCGGAGCACACCCTGCGGGTGCTGTCCGATACACCGGTGGAGGCCCGGTTTCTGACGGTATGCGCCGGCTGGCGGGAGCTTTCCGCGCAGGCAGAGGAGGGGGCGCTGCGCTTCCGTCTGACGGCTCTCCTGCGGGGCCGGGGACAGGTGGAGCAGCCCTGCCGCCAGGTCAGCCGGGGGGCTCTCAATGCCGACAGGCCCCTGCAATCGCCGCCCCCGGGAACACTGGTTCTGCGTACCGTGCAGCCGGGGGAGACCGCCTGGTCCATTGCCAAGCAATACGGCAGCCGGGTGGGACAGATCCTTTCGGCCAACCGGCTGGAGCCCGGTGCAGCCCTGACGCCCGGCCAGCTGATGATGGTGCCTTTTTCCGGCTGAATGCCGGGCAGCGGGCGGCGGGAAACAGCCTGCCGCCCGCCGCTTGCTGTTGACTTTCCGGCGGAAAAACGGTATCATAGGGGCAGGAAGGAAGGTGAGCTCGTGACGCCGTTGGAGGACAAACGCCTGTTTCTGCTGGATATGGACGGGACGATCTATCTGGATGACCGGCTGTTCGACGGAACGCTGGCGTTTTTGGACTATGTGAAGGCCATCGGCGGCCGTGCCATGTACCTCACTAACAATTCCTCCCGAAGCGTCCGGAGCTATGTGGACAAGCTGGCCCGGCTGGGCATCACGGCGACGGAGGAGGACTTTTTCACCTCGGTGGACGCCACAGTGCTGCATCTGCGGCAAAAGGGCTGTCGGAAGATCTATGCCTTCGGCACGGCGTCCTTTCAGGCGCAGCTGGAGGAAAGCGGTCTGTGCATCACCCGGCAGCCGGAGGAGGATGTCGACTGCCTGTGCATGGGCTTTGATACCGAGCTGACCTTTCAGAAGCTGGAGGACGCCTGCATCCTGCTGAAACGGGGCGTGGACTTTGTAGCCACCAACCCGGACTGGGTCTGCCCCACCTGGTACGGCTATGTGCCGGACTGCGGCAGTGTGGCAGAGATGCTGTTCCGGGCGACCGGGCGGCGGCCCCGCTTTATCGGCAAGCCTCAGCCGGATATGGTGCGGCTGGCCATGGAGAAAAGCGGCTTTTCCCCCGAGCAGGCCATTCTGCTGGGGGATCGGCTGTATACCGATATCCGCAGCGGCGTCAACGCCGGG
Source organism: uncultured Oscillospiraceae bacterium (assembly GCA_964646225.1). Taxonomy (GTDB): domain Bacteria; phylum Bacillota; class Clostridia; order Oscillospirales; family Butyricicoccaceae; genus UBA4644. Next base: position 23,465 of record CAZYAD010000010.1, on the reverse strand, counting down.
ATCGACACCGTGCTGGTGCTCTCCGGCGAGGCCACGCCGGAGGATCTGGCGGCATCGGAGGTCAAGCCTACTTATGTTATGAAAGATATTCAGGAATTTCTAAATACGATCACAAGAACAGAGAGGTAAACAGCTATGGGTCTGAACAAGGAAAGTGGACTGAAAATCGGCCGGGGCACCCCGGGCAAGCGCAATCTCATCACCGATGTGCCTGGCGTCAAGGTGGGCCATGTCACCATCCGGGACGGCGCCGATGTGAACACCGGCGTCACCGCCATTCTTCCCCACGAGGGGAACATCTTCCAGGATAAGGTGATGGCTGCGTCGGCTGTCATCAACGGCTTCGGCAAGAGCATGGGTCTGGTGCAGGTGGAGGAGCTGGGCACCATTGAGACGCCCATCATCATGACCAACACCCTGAGCATCGGCACGGCGGCCACCGCCCTGATCAAGTATATGCTGGAGCAGAATCCGGACATCGGCCTGAAGACCGGCACGGTGAACCCGCTGGTCTGCGAGTGCAATGACGGCAGAATGAACGACATCCGCGGCCTCCATGTGAAGGAGGAGCATGTCCTCCAGGCCATCGCCAACTGCGGAGAGGAGTTCGAGGAGGGCGTTGTGGGCTCCGGCACCGGTATGTGCTGCCTGGGCCTGAAGGGCGGCATCGGCTCCGCCTCCCGCGTGGTCAAGCTGGATGGCCGGGAATACACCATCGGTGCGCTGGTGATGTCCAACTTCGGCGGCGCAGGCCGTCTGCTGATCGATGGCCGTCACATGGGCAAGGAGATCCAGGAGCGGATGGACGAGCAGAAGGACAAGGGCTCCATCATCATGCTGCTGGCCACCGATATCCCCCTGTCTGAGCGCCAGCTGAAGCGTATCTGCCGCCGTGCAGGCGTAGGCCTGGCCCGCACCGGCTCCTTCTATGGCAACGGCAGCGGCGATATCGCCATTGCCTTTACCACGGCGAACCGTGTGCCCCATTACAGCAAAAATGCCATCATCGAGATGAAGATGGTGGATGACGAGCAGATCGATCCCGTGCTGGAAATGAGCGCCGAGGCGGTGGAGGAGGCCATCATCAGCTCTCTGTACCACGCCGAGACCACCGTTGGCCGGGCCGGCCGGGTGCAGCGCGGCCTGAAGGACTTCCTGTAAAGGCAAAGGCCCCGCTTGTGCATGACACAAACGGGGCCTTCGGTTTCTCTGGTTGTTAGAAAAGCAGAGTCATTCGCCAGGACTCATGGGGATGACCTTGCCGATGTTCCAGGTGTTCACCACCCGGCGATAGGCTTCCTCACGCTCCTGGGCGTTTTTATATGGAACCTCGGCGGTGTGCGCACCGCAGTCCAGGCAGGTGGCGTACACGCACCAGCCTTCCTCCTCCTCCACCAGTCCGGGGCCCTGGCAGATAGGACAGTCAAACAGCTCCAGCTGATCCATAATATCCATAGAAAGCAACTCCTTGGTTTCACATTTCTGGTGCTATTATACCGTAAATCTGCACTGTTCGCAACCCTTGCGGCGCAGAATTTCCGAAAGGGACGCTCTTTCACAGAAAAAACCACTTTTTGCCGAAAGACAAAAAGTGGTTTTTGGTACGGGCAGTGGGGGTCGAACCCACACGGTTGCCCACAGGAACCTAAATCCTGCGCGTCTGCCAGTTCCGCCATGCCCGCAGAGCCCGGCGATCGAGTCCAATTATACTGCATTTTTCCCGGCACGTCAACGCCGTTTTCGCTGCCGCATTGACACCGGCGGAAAAAACAGTATAATAAAAGCGGAACCGGATGCAGGAACCGGTGAGAAAGGAAGATGCTACCTTGAAGAGACCACTGCACGAACGCCCGCTGTTCATGGAGGGCCTGCTGCTGCTGGCTACCATGTTCTGGGGCGCTTCTTTTGTCTGGTGCGCCGATATCGCCGCCTGCGGCGTGGACACCAATGCCTATGTGGCCATCCGCTATGCTCTGGCCGTGCTGCTGATGCTGCCCTTCTTCTGGAAGGATATCCGCCGCGCCACCCGGCAGGATTGGCTCCACGGGCTGATCCTGGGCGTGCTGTATTATCTTTGTCAGGCCACGCAGGTGTGGGGCCTGCAATACACCACCCCGGCCAACGGCTCCTTTATTACGGCGGCCTATGTGGTGCTGGTACCCATCACCTCGTGGATCATTTTGAAGCAGAAGGCGGAAAAAAGCGTATTTCTGGCACTACCGTTGTGCCTGGCGGGGCTTTATGTGCTGAACATGGCCCCCGGCGAAGGGGTGCAGCTGAATGTGGGCAACCTGATCACACTGGGCTGCGCCGTGTGCTGGTCCTTTCAGGTAACCTATCTGTCCTATGCGGGACGCACCACCAAAACCACCCTGCTGACCATCCTGCCGCTGATGTTTGCCTCGCTGATCGCAGGCGGTGCGGCGGCCTGCACCGGCGGCTTTTCCATGGAGGGCGTGGAGCTGAAGACATTCCTGACCACCGTGCTGCTGCTGGCGCTGTTTCCTACCATCGGCTCGGGTCTGTGTCAGGGCTATGCCCAAAAATTCGTGCCGCCCACCAAGGCTGCTGTGATCTATACCTTCGAGACGGTGTTTGCCTGCGGCATGTCGGTGCTGCTGGGCTATGACCAGCCGTCCCTCCGGCTGTTTGTGGGCGGCGGGCTTATCGTCAGTGCAATTTTTATCACCCAGGTCAAATGGCCAAAACGAAAAACCAGAGAGGAAGCGAAGCATGGAACGCGCTGATGCAAACAGTATCTACCGGCTGCTGGAGCAGCTGAAGATTCCCTATCGAGTGGTAGAGCACCCGGAGGCCGGCTCCATGGAGGAGCTGGCAGAGGCGGAAAAACGGCTGGGCGCCGTTATCTGCAAAAATCTGTTTTTGTGTAACCGGCAGAAGACGGTGTTCTATCTGCTGCTCATCCCCGGCGGCAAGCGGTTCAAGACCTCGGTGGTGTCCAAACTCATCGGCTCCTCCCGCCTGAGCTTTGGCGAGAGCGATAAGCTCTTTGAACTGCTGAGCGTGCGCCCGGGCTCCATTACCCCGCTGGGCCTGGCCTTTGACGAGGGGCATCAGGTCAACCTGCTCATCGACCGGGAGGTGCTGGCGCTGGAGGAGATCGGGATGCACCCGCTGGTGAACACCGCCAGCCTGGCCATCCGGACCCGGGATCTGCTGGAGGTGTTTCTGCCCTTTACCGGCCACACGCCCCAGCTGCTGGACATCCCCGCCGAGCCGAAGGAATGATGCTTTTTTGCCGCAGTACCAAGCGGACAGCCTGTTGGGGCTGTCCGCTTTTCCTATTCTCACCGTGCCGGCGCTTCCGGGGATGCGCCATCAGGCCGGGCCGCGATAGAAGTCGTGGTTGCCGATCGTGGTATAATAGCGGCAGTTCTGCACGATCCAGCCGGCCTTTGTGGCGGTTTTGGGGTTGAAAAAGTACAGACAGTCGCTCACCACCGAACCGCCGCTGAGGCATTCCCGGGCCGCACGGAGGCTTTCCCCCGAGGGGGTATTGTAGATGGTGCCGTTGGCCACCGGAGTGAACTGTACGCCGTTTTTGCGGTCAAAGATCACGCCGTAGATGCTGTCGGGAAAGACACGGCTTTCTACCCGATTGAGAATGACGCTGCCCACCGCCAGCTTGCCCTGATAGGGCTCGCCGCCGCTTTCGGCTTCAATGATCCGGGCCAGCCAGTACAGGCTGCCGTCCTCCGTGCCGCCGGAAGCAGGGGAGGAGAGGGCCACCTGCCGCCGGGCGCTGTCATAGGTGATGCCGCAATCCATGGCCTGGGCGATACCCCGCAGGGGGACATACAGGACGCCGCCGGAGGCGTAGGGCGCGCCGGAAAGACTCTGCCGTGCGCCGTCCAGCAGGGCGCTGCTCTGGCCCAGCGTAAAGGTGGCGCTGGCCCGCCCGGTGACCGAGGCACTGCGGCTCCGGCTGTTCCAGGTCACCTGTGACCCGCCCAGCAGGTCAAAAAACTGCCGCAGAGGCACATAGGTAACGCCCTTTCGGGCCACTCCTGTCAGGGGCATGCTCCAGTCGTCGTAGCGGATCTCCACGGTGACTGTGCCTGCCGAGACCGGCAGGGAAAGAGCCAGCAGCAGCGCCAGCGCCACCGGCAGCATCCGAAGTTTGGTCGTTCGCTTCATAGGGATCCTCCTTTTCTCCCATGATAGCGGCACGGCGCGGCGGATACAACCCACAAAATCTTCCAACAGACAAAAGCTACAAAAAAGTAACGAACAAAACCGCGCCCGAAAGCCCTGCAAACAGGGACGGACGCGGTTTTTGGCCGTGGGGGAAGAGGAGGAAGAACCTTCCTGCGGGAGCGTCAGCTGCGGCCTTTCTGTGCAGCCTGATGCTCGGCACACAGCTCCCGCAGGGGACACTGCTCACAGCGGGGAGCGCGGGCGGTGCAGATGTCCCGGCCAAAGTGAACAAGGCGGTGACACAGGCTGGCCTGCTCCTCCGGCGCGATGACCTTTTTCAGCGCCAGCTCCACTTTGTAGGGATCCTTGCCGCAGTCCCGGGGGATGAGCCCAAGACGGCTGCTGATGCGAATGCAGTGAGTGTCGGCCACAATGGCGGGCTGACCGTAGATATCCGAAAGGATCAGGTTGGCGGTCTTGCGTCCAATGCCCGGCAGGGCCAGCAGCTCCTCCATGGTGTCCGGCACCCGGCCGCCGTGGCGCTCCAGCAGGAGGATGGCGGCGCTTTTGATGTCGTTGGCCTTGGTACGGAACAGGCCGCAGGGGCGGATGATCCGGCACAGCTCCTCCAGATCGGCTCCGGCCAGCGCCCCCAGCGTGGGGAAACGGTCGAACAGCACCGCCGTTACCTGATTGACCCGGGCGTCGGTACACTGGGCCGAAAGCCGGGTGGCGAACAGCAGCTCGTAGTCCTTGCGGGCAATCAGAGAGCAGGTGTCTGGATAGTGCTCCTTCAAAATGCGCACGACCTCTGCACCCTTCTGTGTTTTCGTCATGGAGAGTCACCGCCTGTTTGCAGAAAATTCATGTTTCCATTATAGTCCAACATTGCCAAACCCGCAAGAGGCGTTTATAATAAAGAGAAAGCCTTATCGAGAGAAAAGGGGATTCCTTTATGAAAAAACCAACCAACCATCCGTTTGTGCTGATCGTTGTCTGTGTGCTGCTGCTGATGCTCACCCAGACGCTGTGTTCCTTTGTCGCAGCTCTCGTTTGCGGCTGGAAGCTGGCCAGCCAGAGCATGACCCTCTCTCAGCTGGACGATGCTCTGCTGCTGGTGATACAGGAGCACCAGAGCATTGTGCTGCTGGTGTCCGATGTGCTGACGCTGGCTGTCATCTGGCTGATGGCCCGGCGATACGGCCGCACGGTGGCAGACTTCACCGGACTCCGGCACAAGGCAAGCCCCGCCGTGATGGTGCTGGCGCTGGTGGCCGGTGTGGCGATCTCCTTCTGGATGACCATTGCGGTCAATCTGCTTCCCTGGCCGGAGGCGTGGTCGCAGGCGTATCATGACTCCTATTCCGCGCTGACCACCACCCGGCCGGTGTTGGATTTTCTGGCGCTGGTGGTGCTGGGCCCGCTGGTGGAGGAGCTGCTGTTCCGCGGGATCATCTACGAGTCCTTCTGCGCGCTGGTGCCGGCCGGCGCGGCAGTGGTTTTTCAGGGGCTGCTGTTCGGCGGGATCCACGGGACGGCGGTATGGATGATCTATGCCGCCTTTGGCGGATGCGTTATGGGCTATCTGCGCAAGCACACCGGCAGCGTCCGGCCCTGCGTGCTGATGCATATGGCCTTTAACGGTTCCTCCTATCTGTTCAGCTGGTTTGCCGAAAGCTTTGGGGACAACAGCGCTGCCGTGCTGTTTGTCTTTCTGGGCAGCGCCTTTGTGCTGCTGCTGTGCCTGTACGGGATCAGCTTCCGCAGCGCCCAGGGGGAGAATGACGGACAGTAAGGCGATCTTACGCTGTTTTCGCTTGTACTCAGGGCAAAAATCTGGTACAATATCTTAATCACAAAACAGAAAGGACCGTGCCTGGTATGAAAAAGCAGGTCATGACGATCGCTTTTGACAATATTACCATGGAGGAAGCCGTACAGACCGCCATGGAGCATATCCGCAGCGGTACCCGCTGCCGGGTGGTGACCCCCAACGCCGAGTTTGCGCTGGAGGCCAAAAAGAATCCCCGCTTCCTCCGAATCCTGAATCAGTCCCAGCTGGTGCTGGCCGATGGCGTCAGCGTGGTGCTGGCCTCCCGCATCCTGGGGGATCCCATGCAGGGGCGGGTCACCGGTGTGGGCTTTGCGCAGGCGCTGGCCGCCGCACTGGCAAAGGAGGGAAAAAGCCTCTATCTTCTGGGGGCAAAGCCCGGTGTGGCTGAGCAGGCTGCCGAAAAGCTGCGTCAGGCCCATCCCGGACTGAAGATCGCCGGCACCCACGACGGCTATTTCCGTGAGGAAGGCCCGGTGGTGGAGGCTATCAATGCCGCCCGGCCCGACGCACTGCTGGTGTGTCTGGGTGCGCCCAAGCAGGAGTATTTCATGGAGGAGCATGACGGGCAGCTGACCGTTCCGGTCATGGCCGGACTGGGCGGCAGCATGGATGTACTGGCGGGCAATGTCCGCCGCGCACCGGTGTTTTTTCAGAAATGCGGCCTGGAGTGGCTGTATCGCCTGTGCAAGGAGCCCCGCCGCTGGAAGCGTATGATCCGGCTGCCCCTGTATCTGTGGGACGCCGTGATCTGGAGAATCAAAGGAGGTAAGTAGAAGCATGAATGTAAAGTTGATCGCCTACACACCGGAACCGGAGAAGACTGTGGCCGCTGCCGCCAAAATCTGCTATTCGGCCTCCGATGCGGAGACCATTTTTGAAGGTCTGACCGAGGAGAAAACCGAAAGCTTCCTCCAGATGCTCACCGAGATCGGCCACGCCAGCCCCATTGAGCATGCCTCCTTCACCTTTGCAATCGACGGAGTTTCCCGCAGTCTGCTGGCCCAGATCACCCGCCACCGCATCGCTTCCTACAGCGTGCAGTCCCAGCGGTATGTGAAGCTGAAGGAGGGCATCTTCACCTTTATCACCCCGCCGGAGATCGCAGCCGACCCTCAGGCTGATGCCCTGTATCAGAAGGCCATGGCGGACTGTCACCGGAACTATCTGGAGCTGGCCGACCGTTTGCAGGTGCGGCACACGGCGGAGCTGATGGCCGGAGGCGTCCCCGAGAAGGAGGCCCGCCGCCGGGCGGAAAAAATGGCCATCGAGGACGCACGCTATGTGCTGCCCAATGCCTGTGAAACCAAGCTGGTGGTGACCATGAACGCCCGCAGCCTGCACAATTTCTTCACCCTGCGCTGCTGCAACCGGGCGCAGTGGGAGATTCGGGAGCTGGCCTGGGCCATGCTCCGGCTGTGCCGTCAGGCGGCACCGACGCTGTTTGCCAAGGCCGGCCCGGCCTGCATCCACGGTGCCTGTCCCGAGGGCAAAATGACCTGCGGTCAGGCACAGGCGGTGCGGGAACGGAGCGCGGCGCTATGAGCCGTCACCTGATCGTCATTGAGGGTACCGACGGCAGCGGAAAATCCACCCAGGCCCGGCTGGCCTGTGAGGCGCTGACGCAGCAGGGCGTGGATTTCAAGCGGCTGACCTTCCCCAGGTATCAGGACGAAAGCTCCACGCTGGTGCGGATGTATCTGCGAGGCGACTTCGGCACCCATCCGGAGGATGTGAACCCCTACGCCGCCTCTACCTTTTACGCCGCCGACCGCTATGCTTCCTTCAAATCCGACTGGCAGCGGGACTGGGAGCAGGGAAGGGTCATCTTCTGTGACCGCTACACCACCTCCAACGCGGTGCATCAGTCCTCCAAGCTGCCGGAGGCACAGCTGCTGCCCTTTACCCAATGGCTGTTCGACTATGAATATCGGCTGCTGGAGCTTCCGGAGCCCACCTGTGTGATCTTTCTGGATATGCCGCCTCAGGTCTCCTTTCAGATGCTGGAAAAGCGGCAGGGGGAGACCGGGGACATCCACGAGCTGGATCACGAGTATCTGATCCGCTGTCACAACCGGGCGTTGGCCGTCTGCCGCCGGTACGGCTGGCACCGGGTGTCCTGTGTGGAACAGGGCAGACTGCGCCCGGCGGAGGACATCCATCGGGAGGTCTGGCAGCTGATCCGGGAGGAGCTGGCACGATGACCGACCGGGAACAGCTGCTGGCGCTGTATGGGGTCTGCTTCCCCGAGGATGGAACGGATTTCTGGAACTGGATCTTTGACCGGATCCGGCAGCCGGGAAATACCCTGTGCGTCCGGGAGGGGGGACGGATCGTCTCCTCGCTGCAAATGATCCCCTGTGAACTGCGGTTGGGAGAAAAGTGCTTTGCGGCACATTATATCTATGCCGCTGCCACGATGCCGCAATGGCAGGGGCGGGGCCTGATGGCCGGGCTGCTGGCCCGGGCCGCGGAGGATGGCCGGGCCCGGGGACAGGATTTCAGCGTGCTCATCACCCAGGAGGACAGCTTGCTGGACTATTACGCCCGCTTTGGCTATGCGCCCCGGCTGGAGCTGGGGCTGGGAAAGCCGGAGGCGGACGGCGGCACGGGCCGTGTCCGTGTGGCAGGGCCGGAGGATATTCCGGCGCTGAACGCCCTGTATGAGCAGGCGGCGGAGCGGCTGCTCCACGGCGTGCGGGACGAGTATCACTGGCGCTTGCAGCTGGAGCTTTTCGGAGAGGGCGCACGGGTGCTGGAGGGAGAGGACGGTCCTTCGGCCTATGCCTTTGCCGACGAGCGGGGTATTCTGGAGGCTGTCGGCCCGTCGGCCGGGGCTCTGGCGGCCCGTCTGCAGCCGGGAAAGCCCTGGCGCACGCTGCCGGGAACTGGGGCGCGGCCCATGGGCAGCATCAAGCCACTGAACGACCGGGCGCAGGCTGCACTGGAACAAAACCGGTGCTTTCTCAATCTAATGTTCAACTGAGAGTGGTTTTATGGAAACAGTCAGGGAAGAAAAGGCCCGGTTGCGGGCGTGGGTACGCAGACAGAGACGGAAACAGCCGCAGGAGCGTCTGATGCGGGAGAGCGAGGAAATCTGCCAAAGGCTGCTGGCCCTGCCGGAGCTGGAACGGGCGCGGACGGTCTTTTGCTATGTATCCTGCGGCGGAGAGGTGGAGACCCACCGGCTGATCGCCTGTCTGCTGGAGAGGGAAAAGCGCGTCCTGACGCCCCGCTGCCGGGAGAACGGCCGGATGGACTGCGTGCCCATTACCGGAATGAAGCAGCTGCGCCCCGGCGCCTACGGCATTCTGGAGCCGCTGCCGGAGCTGGAGGCGCTGCCGCCGGAGGCGGTGGACTTTGCGGTGATCCCGGCGCTGGCCTGCGGGCTGGATGGCTCCCGTCTGGGACAGGGCGGCGGCTATTATGACCGCTTTTTTGCCGGGACGGATTGCACCTCGGCGGCGCTGTGTCAGGAGTGCTTCCTCCTGCCGACGGTGCCCTGCGAGGCGCATGACAAACGGATGAAAAGGATCGTCTCGTCCCAACGGACGCTGTGCTTTGAGGATGTATGAAACAGGATCGTTTGTTTTTGACTGCCGGCTTTATGCCGGCTGTGGCCATGGCCACCCTGCTGCTGCTGGAGCAGCTGCTGAACAGCGGCGTGCTGCCCGGCAGCCTCTGGGTGGTTGCGGCGGCGGAGGCTGCGGTGTATCTGCTGCCGGCGCTGGTGCTGCGGCTGCTGCCCGATGGGGAGGGCGGCCGGGCGCGGTTTCGCTTCCGTCCCTATCGGCGTCAGGCCATCCCGCTGGTGCTGTGGATGTCCCTGGCGACGGCCCTGCTGGCGGCGCTGGCCAATTACGGCTTTTCGCTGCTGCTGGGCGATAGCGGGTTTTCCGGCGGCATGGAGCTTTCGGCGTACGGCGTAGAGGGCTTCTGGGCCACTGCACTGGCGGTGGTGGTGCTGCCGGCTGTCACGGAGGAACTGTTTTTTCGCGGGGTGCTGTTCAGTGCGCTGGAGCGCTGCGGCACCTGGCCGGCGTTGCTGCTGAGTGCGCTGGCCTTTGCCCTGATCCACGGCGATGTGGGCAATTTTGCCGGGCCGCTGGCGGCGGGGCTGCTTTACGGCTATCTGACCTATGTGCTGGATTCGGTCTGGCCGGCCATCGCGGCCCACGGGGTGAGCAACGCGTTGGCCTGGGGACTGTCCGGCTTTGCCGGGGTCATCGAGGCACTGGGCCTGTGGCTGCTGGCTTTGCTGGTGATGGTGTTCTGCCTCTGTCTGTTTGCGGCAATGGCCACCGGAGCGCTGGATACACAGATCGAAAAGGGCCGCGTCCGGCGGCTGCAATATGACGACCGGAGAGAGACCCTGACGGCGGTGCTGGTATCGCCGGGAATGTGGCTTGTGCTGCTGCTCTTTTTCGTTCGTGTTTTGTATTGAGGAGGAAGCTTATGGCATCGAAAAACAACCGCCGTGCGGCGGGCTTTTTTGCCGGTGTGCTCAACACCGTGGGCTATGTGCTGCTGATCGTGGGGGTCTCCCTGACCCTGGCGACCTACGCCATCCTGGTGGCCAACGACACCCTGGCACTGATCAAGGATGGCAAAGCCCTTACGGTGGAGCTGGAGACAGAGTCTACTCCGGCCCAGGTGGGCCAGCTGCTGAAGGAGCAGGGTGCCATCGAATATCCCTGGGCGTTTCGTCTGTTCAGCAGGCTGAAGCATGTGGAAAGCTACGAGGAGGGGAGCTACACCCTGGACAGCAGCATGGACTACAACCAGATGATTTCTGCTCTGCGCAGACAGGACAGCGATGTGGCCGTGGTGCGGGTCACCATCCCGGAGGGCTACACGCTGAAGGATATCTGTGCGCTGCTGGTGGAAAGTAATGTGGTGAAGGAGGAGGCCTTCTGGCAGGTGGCAAACCATTATGACTTTGCCCACTATATGCTGGAAGAGGTGCCCATGGTGGAAAACCGTCTGGAGGGCTATCTGTTCCCCGATACCTATGATTTTTACGCCAACAACGACAATGTGAATGACGAGGCCCATGCGGTGGATGTCATCAACAAAATGCTCAACAATTTTGTCAACAAATACACCAAGGCCATGCGCAATCTCACCGAGGCCCGGGGCATGACCATCGCCGATGTGGTGAAGGTGGCCTCTCTCATTGAGAAGGAGGCCAAGCTTTCGGAGGAGCGGACCACCATTTCCGGCGTCATCTACAACCGGCTGGAAAGCAGCAGCTTCCCCTATTTGCAGATCGATGCCTCCATCCTCTATGTCACCGGCCACAAGGCGGCACTGACGGCGGAGGATCTGACCATCGACAGCCCCTATAACCTGTACACCCACGAGGGACTGCCGCCCACGGCCATCTGCAATCCCGGCGTGGCCTGCATGATGGCGGCCATCCAGCCGGAGAACCACAAGTACTATTACTATGTGGCCAAGCCCGACGGCGGCCACCTGTTTGCCAAAAACAAGGATGCACACAACCGGAATATCGCGGACATCGCGGCAGGGAAATATGATGTACAGACGCCCTGAGGTACTGGCTCCGGCGGGTGATCCGGAAAAGCTGCGCTTTGCCGTGGCCTACGGCGCCGACGCGGTGTATCTGGCGGGAAAGGCCTACGGGATGCGGGCGGCCTCCGGCAATTTCACCACGGAGGAGCTGAAGGAGGCTGTGCGGTACTGTCACGCCAGGGGCGTGAAGGTCTATGTGACGGTCAACACCCTGCCCCGGGACGAGGAGCTGGCGGCGCTGCCAGCCTATCTGTCCGCGTTGGACGAAATGGGGGTGGATGCCCTGATCCTGGCCGATCTTGGGGTGCTGACGCTGGCAAAGCGCCACGCGCCTCACTGCCAGATCCACATCAGCACCCAGACCAGCATCGTCAACGCTGAGGCGGCCTGTGCCTGGTACCAGCTGGGGGCCTCACGGGTGGTGCTGGCACGAGAACTGACGCTGGAGCAGATCGCCTTTATCCGGGAACACACCCCTCCGGAACTGGAGCTGGAGGCCTTTGTCCACGGCTCCATGTGCATGGCCTATTCGGGCCGGTGTATGCTGTCCAACTATCTGGCCGGGCGTGATGCCAACCGTGGCGGCTGCGCCCAGCCCTGCCGCTGGCAGTATCGGGTGGTGGAGGAATATCGTCCCGGGGAATATATGCCCATTGAGGAGGACGAGCACGGCACCTACATCTTCAATTCCAAGGACATGAACCTGCTGCCCTATCTGGACAGGGTGGCCCGGGCGGGCATTTGCAGCCTGAAGCTGGAGGGCCGGGTCAAAACCGCCTATTACGCGGCGGTGGTGACCAACGCCTACCGGCGGGCTGCGGAGCTTTATGCCGCCGACCCTGATCATTACGATCCGCCCCGGGAGCTGCTGGACGAGGTGATGAAGGTCAGCCATCGGGAATACTTCACCGGCTTTTATTTCGGTGACCGGGACACCCAGCATATGGCGGACAGCACCTATATCCGGGAGTGGGATGTGTGTGCCGTGGTGGAAGCCTGCGACGGGGAGGGCAACGCGGTTTTGCGGCACAAGAATAAGTTCTCCTGCGAGGATGCGCTGGAGCTGCTGCTGCCGGGACAGCCGGCACGGCAGATCCGGCTGGAGGCCATGCGGGACGGCGGGGGTCAGCCGCTGACGCTGGCCAATGTCCCCCATATGACCGTGCTGGCCCGGCTGCCGGTCTGTGCGCCGCCCATGTCGATTTTGCGGCGGAAAAAATAGCGCCGGGGTTGGAATTTTTTCGCCTTTGTGGTATGATAAGCTGTAACCCTTTGAAAAAGAATGAAAACTGAGATAAAGAGGATTGACTGCTATGGAAAAAAGAGGTCTGAATGAGCTCCGGGAGCTGTTTCTCAGCTATTTTGAGAGCAAGGGCCATCTGCGGCTGCCCAGCTTCTCTCTGGTGCCCCAGAATGACGCTTCGATCTTGCTGATCAACGCGGGCATGACGCCCATGAAGCCCTGGTTCAAGGGGGAGGAGGAGCCTCCCCGCCGCCGGGTGTGTACCTGCCAGAAGTGCATCCGCACCGGCGACATTGACAATGTGGGCAAGACCGCCCGCCACGGCACCTATTTCGAGATGCTGGGCAATTTCTCCTTTGGTGATTATTTCAAAGAGGACGCCATTCGCTACAGTTGGGAGTTCCTGACCCAGGTACTGGGCATCGACGGCGACCGGCTGTATCCCTCGGTGTTTGCCGGTGACGGCAGCACTCCCGCCGATGAGGAGGCTTTCCGCATCTGGCACGAGGTCATCGGCATTCCCGAGGATCGGATCTATCGCTTCGGCAAGGCGGATAACTTCTGGGAGCACGGCTCCGGCCCCTGCGGCCCCTGCTCGGAGATCTATTACGACCGCGGCCCGGAGTACGGCTGCGGAAAGCCCGGCTGCACCGTGGGCTGCGACTGTGACCGATACATGGAGATCTGGAACAATGTCTTCACCCAGTTTGACAACGACGGCCACGGCACCTATACCGAGCTCAAGCAGAAGAACATCGATACCGGCATGGGACTGGAGCGCCTGGCCTGCGTGATGCAAGGGGTCAACAGCCTGTTCGAGGTGGACACCGTGATGAGCATCACCAACCGGGTGTCTCAGCTCACCGGCGCCACCTATGGCCAGAGCACCCAGCGGGATGTTTCGCTGCGGGTCATCACCGACCACATCCGTTCGGCCACCTTTATGATCTGCGACGGTATCCTGCCCTCCAACGAGGGCCGGGGCTATGTGCTGCGCCGTCTGCTGCGCCGGGCCGCCCGCCACGGCAAGCTGCTGGGGGTGGACAAGCCCTTCCTGTTTGAGGTGGTGGACACCGTGGTGCAGGAGAACGGCCATCATTACACCGAACTCCGGGAGCGTCAGGACTATATCACCCGTGTGGTGCGCGTGGAGGAGGAAAACTTCGCCAAGACCATTGACGGCGGCCTGAAGATCTTCCGCGAGATGCTGGACAGCCATCGGGCGGCAGGGGAGAGTACCTTTGCCGGCTCCGATGCCTTCAAGCTGTATGACACCTACGGCTTCCCCATCGACCTGACCCAGGAAATGGCTGAGGAGGCCGGAATGACGGTGGACAAGGAGGCCTTTGACGGCCTGATGCAGGAGCAGAAGGTTCGCGCCCGGGAGGCCCGCAAGGCGCTGGGCGATCTGGGCTGGGCCGGCGTAGAGTTCGGCAAGGAGATCCCCGAGACCCGCTTTGTGGGCTATGACAGTCTGGAGAGCGAGGGCCGCATTTTGGCCATTGTGGCAGAGGAGGAACTGCGGGATCAGGTCGCCGCCGGGGCTGAGGCCATCGTGGTGGTGGATCAGTCCCCGCTGTACGCCGAAATGGGCGGCCAGGTGGGCGACCAGGGCGTCATCCGGACGGCTGATGGCCTTTTCCGGATCAATAATGTACAGAAGAACAAGGGCGGTAAGTTCATGCACTATGGCGTGGTGGAGTCCGGCCTGCTGAAGGTGGGAGACACCGCGCAGCTCCGGGTGGACGCCGGTCGCCGTCAGGCCATCGCCCGGGCTCACAGCGCCACCCATCTGCTGCACGAGGCACTCAAGCGGGTACTGGGGGAGCATGTCCATCAGGCGGGTTCGCTGGTGGAGCCCGACCGGCTGCGCTTTGACTTCACCCACTTCGAGGCCATCAGCTCCGAGCAGCTGGCCCAGGTGGACGAGCTGGTGAACGATGCCGTGCTGGAGGGCTATCCCATCGTTACCGAGGTGCTGCCCATCGAGGAGGCCAAAAAGAAGGGCGCCGTGGCCATGTTCGGCGAGAAATACGGTGATGTGGTGCGTGTTGTGGAAATGGGCGATTTCTCCATGGAATTCTGCGGCGGCACCCATCTGAATAATACTGCCAAGGTGGGTCCTTTCCGGGTCAAGTCGGAAAGCTCCGTGGCCTCTGGCGTGCGCCGCATCGAAGCAACGGTGGGCAAACAGACGCTGGAAGATATCGCCAAAAACCGCAAGCGGCTGTACCATGCGGCCCAGATGATGAAGACCTCTCCCGCCGAGCTGGAAAACCGCATCGAGCAGCAGCTGGGCGAGCTGAAGGAGCTGCGTCAGACGCTGGAGAAATATAAGGCCGAGGCCTCTCTTGGCGAGGCACGGCAGTTCCTGATGTCCGGCAAGAAGGTGGGCGACCTGAATGTGGTCACTGCCAACCGCGGCGGCCTGAATGCCAACGAGCTGCGGCAGATGGGCGACTTCCTCCGGGACAAGGATCCCACCGTGGTGGCGGTGCTGTCCTCGGTCAATGGTGAAAAGGTCACCTTCCTGGCGGTCTGCGGCAAGGAGGCCGTGGCCAGGGGCGTCAAGGCCGGGGATCTGGTCAAGCTGGTTTCCGGCATTTGCGGCGGCAAGGGCGGCGGCAAGCCCGACTCAGCCATGGGCGGAGGCACCGATCTGCTGAAGGTGGACGATGCCCTGGCTGCCGTGGACGATTTCGTGTCGTCCAAGCTGTAAAGCGTGCAAAAGAGGAGGAAAAAATCATGTCTGATGTGCTGAATTATCAGGAGGATTGCCTGTTCTGCAAAATCATCAAGGGCGAGATCCCTTCCACCCGGGTATATGAGGACAATCTGTGCTATGCCTTCCGGGACATTGCACCTGCTGCGCCCACCCACATCCTGGTAGTGCCCAAGGCCCATATCGCCTCGGCGGCAGAGGTCACAAAGCATAATTCCGCGCTGGTGGCGCACATTTATGAGGTCCTTGCCAAGCTGGCGAAGGAGGAAGGCCTGGAGGGCGGCTATCGCGTGGTGACCAATGTGGGGGCCGACGCCGGACAGACGGTGAAGCATCTGCATTTCCACCTGCTGGGCGGCCGGGAACTGGGCCCCATGGCCTGAGCCGACAGAAATGTGCATCCCGCAGTGGCAGAAAGGCAGGCAGCCCCGTCGGCTGCTCTGCTTTTCTGCTGCTTTTTTCATGACGGCGCTGCTGGTTTCCCAGTTGTTTGTCCGCCTGAACGACCCGATCCTGCTGGTGCTGCTGACGGCCGCCGCCCTGTGCGGCATCGCGCTGACAGCAGTCCTGCTTCTGCGGGAGCAGTTCGCGCTGTTCGGCTCTCTGTTTCTGGGGCTGCTGGCGGGCTTTTTGTGGTGCAGCAGCTTTTTGCTGCTGGTATGGCAGCCGACGCAGCAATGGGACGGCATCACCGGGATGGTGCGGCTGGAACTGACAGAATACGCCTACGGAATGCAGAGCTACGGCGTGGCCGAGGGTCTGGTCACCCGTTTGGATGACCGGGATTGCCGGTTAAAGGTTCGGGCTTATCTGCTGGACGGCTCGCCGGAGGGCGCACCCGGTGATGTGCTGGAGTTTTCCGGCACGCTGACGGCGGCCGAGCGCAGCTTTGACCGCAACCTCCTGCAGGAGGGAATATTTCTGACCCTGACGCAGGAGACTGAGGGCAGGTATGGGCAGGGACAGGCGCTGACCCTGCTGCGCCGGGCGCGGATCCTGTCCCGAAGCATCACTCTCCGGGTGCAGGAGCTGCTGCCGGGGGACGAGGGGGCGCTGCTGGCCGCCCTGCTCAGCGGCGAGCGGGAGGGCTTTTCAGACCCCTTCGACCGGGCGCTGACAGCCAGCGGCACGCGGCACATCACGGCGGTCTCCGGCCTGCATGTGACCGTGCTGGCCGGTCTGATGATCACGCTGCTGGGGAAAAAGCTGGGCCTGCTGGTTGCCGCGCCCGTCGGGCTGCTGTATGCCGCCGTGGTGGGCTTTTCTCCCTCAGTGGTGCGGGCGGTGGTGCTGCTGGTACTGTGGGCGGCCTCCTTCTGGATCAAGCGGGAAAAGGATCCCCTGACGGCGCTGGCGCTGGCGCTGCTGCTGCTCACCGCCGCAAATCCCTTTTCCTGCCGCAGCGCGGGACTGCTGCTATCCTTCGGTGCGACGCTGGGGCTGATCCTGCTCCAGCCGCAGCTGAACGCCCTGTGGATCCCGCGAGTGAAAAACATCCGCCCGCCGCTGCTGAAAAAGCTGCTGTGGTATGCCGCCGGGACGGTGGCCTCCACGCTGGCGGCGACACTGTTCACCCTGCCGTTGACCATCCTGCTGTTCGATACCGTGCCGCTGCTGGGACTGATTTCCAATCTGCTGATTCTGTGGCTGTTGTCCTTTACCATGTCGCTGGGCCTGCTAACGCTGCTGCTCTCGCTCTTTTCGCCCTGGACGGCGGCCTATCTGGCGCAGCATCTGCTGATCTGGCCTCTGCGGTGGATCGTGCTTGTGATCCGCAGGATCGGCGCGCTGCCCTTTGCCGCCACCGATGCCGGCAATCTGCTGCTGTTGACCGGGCTGGCCCTGCTGACAGCCGCCCTGCTGTGGCGCTGGAAGCGCCTTTCTGACCGGGGACTGCTGCTGCTGGCAGTGGGCTTGATTTGCCTGACCGGCCTCTGGACGGCTGCGGAGGCGAGGCTTACCGGCCAGGTGGAGATCAGCAGCGCAGGCGGACAGCCGGTGATCCTTTTGCGGGGAGAGGGCGTCTCGCAGATCAACACCGGCGCAAATGGCCGCTATACGGCGGAGCGGACGGCAACGGCGCTGTCCCGCTGGAACGCGCCGCAGCTGGAGACCCTGCTGTGTACCACCGGAGATTACAAAACCCAGAGCGGCCTGCGCGCCGTGCTGGAGGCAGCGCCGGCCGGAAGGGTGCTGCTGCCGGGAGATGCGGAAACGCGCCTTTCTGCTGATCTGCGGGGGCAGCCCATCTGGCTTTATGACGATTCCGGCGCGATCATGGCAAGCGGCTTTCAGCTGGAGCTGCTGGCGGCAGGCAGTGGGCGCTATGCGCTGCGCCTTTCCGGAGGAGATTTTACGCTGCTGTCCCTCTGCGGACTCAAAACAGAGGAGGCCCAGGCGCTGATCGAGGACGAGCCCGGCCAGGCGGCGCTTTTGCTGGTGGATGATACCGTGGCAAACGACTGGCAGCTGCTGTATGCCATCTGTCAGAAGGTGTCGCCCCGGCAGTTGGTGATCACGACTAACGGTTATTCCGAGCACGGCGCGTGGTTTGCCGGTGTTCCCGTGACTCTTTTGCAGCAGCAGGAGCTGCGCTTTCGTTTTTGGAGGTGAAATCATGGCATATGGCAAAAAAGCAGCAGACGGTCAGGCGCTGCAAAAGCTGAAAAAGGACCTGGCCGCAGGCCATGCGGAACGGCTGTATGTGTTTCATGGCGAGGAGGGCTACCTGAAGCGACACTACCTGAACCAGCTGCGGGAGCTGTGCGGCGGGCCCTTTGCCGACTTTAACATCCAGCAGCTGGAGGGAGAGCAGCTGACGGCGCAGGCGCTGTCCGATGCGGTAGACAGCATCCCCATGGGCGGCGAACGGCGGCTGGTGATCGTCCGGGACTACAAGCTGATGCAGCCCACCGGCGAGCTGAAGGAACTGTTGCCCCGGCTGCTGGCCGATCTGCCGGAGGATCTCTGTCTGGTGTTTTATTATGACACGATAGAGTTCAAGCCGGATAAGCGGCTGAGTCTGTGGAAGCTGCTGGAGGCTCACGGTCAGGTGGTGGAGTTTGACCAATCCTCTGCCGCCAGCCTGATCCCCTGGGTCAGACGGCATTTCTATGAGCTGGGAAAGACCATCGATGCGCCGGAGTGCGAGTATCTCCTGTTCCTTTGCGGCGCATCCATGGAAAATCTCCTGACCGAGATCGCAAAAATCGCTGCAGGAACGGCAGGGGAGCACATTGACCGGGGAGATATCGATGCGCTGGCCTCCCGCGTGCTGGAGGCCACGGTATTTGAGCTTACCGACTGCCTGATTGAGGGCCAGTACAGCAAGGGGCTGATGATCCTGCGGGATCTGTTTGACCGCAAGCAGGAGCCGGTGGCCATTCTGGCGGCGGTGACCAAGCAGCTGCAGCGGCTTTATGGGGCCAAGCTGGCGGCAGGCAGCGGACGCACAGAGAATGAGGTAGCCCAGATGCTGGGCTTCAAGTCGGCTTACCCCGCCCGGCGTCTGCTGCAAAGCGCCCGACGGTGCAGTCTGGATTATCTGCGCTGGGTGCAGCAGGCCTGTCTGGAGACCGACCTGGCGCTGAAAAGTAACCTTCCTGACCCGCAGCGCAGTGTGGAGCTGCTGCTGCTGCGCTTTGCGGAGGCGGCCGGATGATCCGCCTGGAGCCGGTGATCCTGGTGGAGGGGAAGTACGACAAGCTGAAGCTGAGCAGGCTGTTTGATGCCACCATCCTCACCACCGAAGGGTTTGGAATCTTCCGGCAGAAGGACAAGCTGCAGCTGCTGCGGCAGCTGGCGCAGCTACGGGGGCTGCTGATTTTTACCGACTCAGACGGCGCGGGCTTTGTCATCCGGAACTACCTGAAAGGGGCAATTCCGGAAGGCAGGCTCTTTCATGCCTATATCCCAGACCTTTACGGCAAGGAAAAGCGCAAGGCCAAAGGCTCGAAGGAGGGCAAGCTGGGGGTGGAGGGCGTGCCGGACGAGGTCATCCTCCGTGCGGTGGAGAACAGCGGCGCGTTGGCCTGCACCCTGTCTGAGCGCCCGCGCATTACCAAGACCGACCTGTATGAGCTGGGCCTGAGCGGCGGGCCGGACAGTGGGCAAAAACGGCAGAAGCTGCTGGCGGCGCTGGAGCTTCCGACCCATCTGAGCCCCAATGCGCTGCTGAATGTGTTGAATTGTGTGACCGATCTGGAGCGCTTGCGCTCGGTCTGCAAAGAAATGGAGGACTGACAATGGAAAACAGAAATTACGAACTGGCGGTGGCGCTGCGGCATGAGCTGCACCGCAATCCGGAGGTCTCCCTGCAGGAGCAGGGCACCAAGGCGCGGGTGATGGCCTTTTTGAAGGAGCACACCTCGCTGGAGGTGGTGGACATGGGTCGGTGGTGCTACGGGCATTATGTCTCCGGAAGCGATTTGCCGGGCATTGCTTTCCGCGGTGAGCTGGATGCCCTGCCGCTGCGGGATGAGATCGGCGCGCCCTATGTCTCGCAGGTGCCCGACTGCGGACACAAGTGCGGTCATGACGGGCACGCGGCTTCGCTGTGCGGTCTGGCGCTGGAGCTGGAGGCCCGGGGCGCCG
Source organism: uncultured Oscillospiraceae bacterium (assembly GCA_964646225.1). Taxonomy (GTDB): domain Bacteria; phylum Bacillota; class Clostridia; order Oscillospirales; family Butyricicoccaceae; genus UBA4644. Next base: position 3,383 of record CAZYAD010000010.1, on the reverse strand, counting down.
ACCGGGATGTGTACCTGATTTTCCAGCACGGCGAGGAGATCGGCGCAGGCGGCGAGGAGTGCGCCCGCCTGCTCACCGAAAAGCACATCGGGCTGGTCTATGGCTGGCACAACCGTCCAGAGGCCCCGAAGGGTCTGATCCAGACCATGGATGGCACCATGTATTATGCCTCCAAGGGCATGATCCTGCATTTCGAGGGCATCCCCTCCCATGCCAGTATGCCGGAGGCCGGGCGCTGCCCCGCCTTTGCCATTGCGTCCATGGTCAATGCAATCCCGGGACTGATCGCACCGGAAAACTGGCGGGGGCAGGTGTTCTGTACCGTGATCCAGGTGGATGTGGGCGAACCGGCCTTTGGCACACAGGCCAGCCGCGGCGAGCTGCTGCTGACCATCCGCGGACAGTACGAACAGGAGATGGATGCCCTGCAGGCCCGCCTGGAGGCGCTGGCGGAGGAGCTGGCCCGGCGGGACGGCCTGACCTGGAGCGTCCGCTTCTGCGACGAGTTCCCCGAGACTGCCAACGATGCTGTCGCCGCGCAGCGCATCCGGGATGCAGCCAAACGGCTGGGACTGGTGTATCGGGAAGCGCCCCATCCCTATCGCGGCTCGGATGACTTTGGGTATTATCCCAAGCGGGCGGCAGGCGCCATGTTCGAGGTAGGGGCAGGGGAGCGCTGTACGCCCCTGCACACCGTGCATTATGACTTCCCCGATGAGATTCTGCCTGCGGCGGTGGATATGATGTGGGAGCTTACCCGGCGGGATTGACTTGCAATTCCACGGGTGACCTGTTTTAATATAGCTGATTCATGTGAGAGAGGTGAAAGGATGCACCGATTTTCCTGCTGAATGAATGACGCACAGAGAAAGTACACGGCTCGGACCGTGTGTTGTGCTGTGCCTTCGCAGGAAAACAGGATCCTTTCAGCTTCATGGACATCAGCGCGAGCTTTGCGCAGATTTGTGCTGTCCCGGGCTGCAGGCGTTTTCCTGCAGCCCATTTTTTATGCTTTCAGGAGGATAAACGATATGTCTATGATTCAGATTCACGATCTCACATTTGCGTATGACGGCAGCAGCCAGCTGCTGTTTGACCATGTAAGCTTCCGGCTGGATACCGATTGGCGGCTGGGCCTGACCGGACGGAACGGCCGGGGCAAGACCACCCTTTTGCGGCTGCTGCTGGGAGAGCTGGAATACCGGGGAACAATCTCGGCAAATGTGGAATTTGCTTATTTTCCCTATACTGTAAAGGATATTAGCCTTACGGCTGGAGAGGTGGCGAAAAGCCTGTGCCCCCAGACGCAGGAATGGGAGCTTTTGCGGGAGCTGCCGGAGGAGGTGCTGGGGCGGCCCTTTTCCACCCTTTCCGGCGGCCAGCGCACCAAGCTGCTGCTGGCGGCGCTGTTTCTGGGGGAAAACCGGTTTTTGCTTATCGACGAGCCCACCGACCATCTGGATCTGGAGGGGCGGGCGGCCCTGAGCCGCTATCTGCGGAAAAAGCAGGGGGAACGCATCGCGCTGCGTGGCAAAAACGGCTGCGGAAAGTCCACAGTGCTCAAGCTGATCTGTGAAAAGCAGATAGACTTTACAGGCTCTGTTTACCAGGCATCCGGCCTGAAATTTCCTATGTGCCGCAGGAAACGGCCCATTTGCGGGGCAGTCTGACCGACTACGCCAGCCTCTGCGGCATTGACGAAAGTCTGTTTAAGACGATCCTGTGAAAGCTTGGGCTTTTACGGGATCAGCTTTCCCGGGACATGAGAGAGTTCAGCGCCGGACAGAAGAAAAAGGTGCTGCTGGCGGGCAGCCTGTGCCGGCCGGCCCATCTGTATGTCTGGGACGAGCCGCTGAACTACATCAATGTGCTTTCCAGAATGCAGCTGGAGGAGCTGCTGCTGACCTTCCGGCCCACGCTGCTGTTTGTGGAGCATGACAGAGCCTTTTGCGATCGGGTGGCCACCAGGATCGTTACGCTGTGATCGCCACAGCAGCCTTTAGCGGGTGAGTGTGCCGGTCTCCGACTCTACCAGCAGCAGCAGATTTTCCACCTGGCCGGTTTGCGCATTGAAATAGAGCAGCGCGTGCCCGCCGCTGTCCGTCCGGCACACCAGCTCCAGACACAGGACCTCGTTTTGTCCGGTGGTGGGGATATAGACCAGATGGTTGCGCTCCACCGTCAGCGTGTCAGGCAGACAGGCCTGCGCCTGCTCCGGAGAAAAGGCGGGCTCAGCTGCTGTACGCTGGTGGTGGTTCATGGCATAGCCACTGGCATCCAGCCGGACGATGCTGCCGTCGTCCAACGCCACGCCTACCTTAACCAGATCGGCATAGGCCGTGATGCCGTTTTCCGCATAAGCGAAATGAATGGTGCAGACCCCTTCAAAGGTGCTGTGATAGCTGGGCGTCATCCCGGTCAGGCCCATGGTGTTCAAAAATGTCAGCGCCCGCTTCCGGGCCTCCTCAACGGAAATGGTGGCCACCCCGGGTGCCCGGCTGTCTGCAAGGGAAACGGCCAGTCCGCCCTGCACGGAAATGGCGCAGCTGACCGTTCCACAGGAGAAGCCGTAGCAGGGGATCTGCCCGCCGGACTGATACGCCGGCTGCACCTGCGCAGGAGTGGCGGGCAGCAGCGCCGCTGCCTTTTCCCGGGCCTCACGGAGGGTCAGCTCCCGCTGTCCCTCCAGTGCCAGCGGGGTTCGTTGGGCGATGTGGTCGGAATAGGGCCCGTCATAGATCAGCGAGGCATATTCCGGAAACTCATCGTTGACGGCGGACAGCCGTTGCCCCAGTCCGTCTGCTGCTCCGGCGATCTCTCCTGCGGACAGAGACAGACCGCCGGTATCGGCCTCTGCTTTCAGGGCGCTGATCTGCGACAGCATTGCGGCGGCGTTGTCCCGCAGAGAGGTAAAGGTCGCCCATTCCGTATCGTCCGCACGGTCGTAAGCGGCACTGCGCAGCAAATAGTAGGCGTAATCGCCCACCTGGGCGAGATAGGTCTCCGCCTGCTCCAGCCGCCGGTCGCCCAGGGGTATGGCTGCCAACGCTGCCGAGGCGCTCCGGCTTTCCTTCCAGACATCGGCGGCAAGGGTCTGCCGCAGTGCGCCCTCCGGCAGATAGCGGGCTTTTTCCAGCGCCGTCTCCAGCTGTTCCAGACTGTGCAGCAGGGAGGAGAGGCACTGGGCCTGACGCGCCTCGGCCAGGCGGGACTGGGCATGGCAGCGCCGGGCGAAATAGACCGTGCAGCCGCCCAGAACCACAACTGCCGCCAGAAAGACGCCGCACAGGCAGCGTAAGACAGACTTTTTCATGCAGGTGTACTCCTTTTTTTCACATAGCGTTGCCCGCTTTGTGGAAAATATGCGGAAATGATGGCGCGGA
>CAZYAD010000009.1:0-46577 GCA_964646225.1 uncultured Oscillospiraceae bacterium | reverse complement strand
GGGGAAGATCAGCTGCTCCTTGACGCCCATGGCATAGTTGCCGCGGCCGTCGAAGCCGTTGGGGTTGATGCCGCGGAAGTCACGGACGCGGGGCAGCGCAATGCTGAACAGACGATCCATGAACTCCCACATACGGTCGCCGCGCAGGGTGACCTTGGCGCCGATGTTCATGCCCTCACGCAGCTTGAAGTTTGCGACGGACTTCTTCGCCTTGGTGATGACGGGCTTCTGGCCAGTGATCTTCATCAGATCGGCCACGACGGCGTCCATGACCTTGGCGTTGTCACGAGCCTCGCCGGCGCCGACATTGATGGTGATCTTGTCAAACTTGGGGATCTGCATCACGCTCTTGTACTCGAACTTCTTCATCAGAGCGGGAGCAGCCTCCTGGACATACTTGGTCTTCAGACGGGGGGTGTAGCCTTCGGGCTTGACAGCGCCGACATTCTTTTCTTTTGCCATGTTTTACTCCTCCTCGTCCTTAGATCTCAGCGCCGCACTTCTTGCAGACGGTCACTTTCTTACCGTCGGCGATCTTGTGGGCGGGTCTGGTGGGCTTGCCGCACTTGGGGCAAACGCGCATAACTTTGCAGGCGCGGATGGGGGTCTCCCGGTTCACAATGCCGCCGGTCTCACCCTGCTTACGGGGCTTCTGATGATGGGCGGTAACGGCAACACCCTCCACCAGGACGGTGCCCTTCTTGGGAGAAGCAGAGATCACCTTGCCCTGCTTGCCCTTATCCTTACCGGAAAGTACCACTACGGTGTCGCCGCTCTTCACGTGCAATGTATTCATTGTCAGCGTCCTCCTTACAGTACTTCGGGAGCCAGGGAGAGGATCTTGGTGAAGTCCTTCTCGCGCAGCTCACGGGCAACCGGTCCAAAGATACGGGTGCCCTGGGGGGTCTTGTCTTCCTTGATGATGACGGCGGCATTCTCGTCGAAACGAACATAGCTGCCATCATTGCGGCGCAGACCCTTGCGGGTGCGCACGATCACGGCCTTGACCACATCGCCCTTCTTGACCTGGCCGCCGGGGGCAGCCTTACGGACAGAGCAGACGATGACATCGCCGATGTTGCCGTATCTCCGGGTGGAACCGCCCAGGACACGGATGCACTTCAGTTCCTTTGCGCCGGTGTTGTCAGCCACGCGCAGATAAGATTCAGCCTGTACCATGTCGGTCCCTCCTTACTTTGCTTTTTCCACGATCTCAACGAGGCGCCATCTCTTGTCCTTGGACAGGGGACGGGTCTCCATCACGCGGACCTTATCGCCCACGGTGCACTCGTTGTTTTCGTCGTGTGCCTTCAGTTTATAGGTTCTCTTCAGAATCTTCTTATACAGAGGATGCTGGACTCTGTCTTCGATCGCAACAACGATGGTCTTGTCCATCTTGTCAGATACGACCATGCCGACCTTCGTCTTGCGGAAAGCTCTTTCACTCATTGGTTTATCCTCCTTACCGCTTACTTGGCGGCGAGCTCACGCTCGCGCTGCACAGTCTTGATCTTGGCGATGTCCTTTTTGACATCGGCGATCTTACCGGGGTTTTCCAGCTGGTTGGTGGCGTGCTGAAGACGCAGGTTGAACAGGTCCTTCTTCAGCTCCATCAGCTTTGCGGCCAGCTGCTCGGCAGACATCTCACGGATTTCTTTGATCTTCATTACGCTTCACCACCATTCTCAGTAACAGTGTCCTCGCGCTTGACAAACTTGCACTTGACGGGCAGCTTGTAGCTGGCGAGACGGAGAGCCTCGCGGGCAGTCTCCTCGGGGACGCCGGCGATCTCGAACATGACGCGGCCGGGCTTGACCACGGCCACCCAGTACTCAGGAGAGCCCTTACCGGAACCCATACGGGTCTCAGCAGGCTTCTCGGTAACGGGCTTGTCGGGGAAGATCTTGATCCACACCTGACCGCCACGCTTGGTATAACGGGTCATGGCGACACGGGCCGCCTCGATCTGGTTGCTGGTGATCCAGGCGGGCTCGGTGGCCATCAGGCCGTACTCACCGTTGGAAACGAAGTTGCCGCGAGAGGCCTTGCCCTTCATACGGCCACGATGCACTCTGCGGAACTTAACTCTCTTAGGCATTAACATTAGTTTGCTCCTCCTTCCGTCTTGGGAGCCTCAGCGGGAGCGGCGGGGCGCTGATAGGGGCGACCCTGGGGACCGCGGGGGCCGGCGGAAAACTGCTTACGCTCGCCGAAGCGGCCGCCATCACGGCGAGGACCACGATCACCATCGCGGCGCTCACGGCGGTCATTTCTACGGTCGCCGTCACGGCGGTCACGACGATCGCGGCGGGGGGCTTCCACGGGAGTGGAGCGGGGGCCGCCGGTGAGGACTTCGCCCTTGTACAGCCATACCTTGATACCGATGCGGCCGGCAGTGGTCTTTGCCTCGGCAAAGCCATAGTCGATATCGGCGCGCAGGGTCTGCAGGGGGATGGTGCCCTCGTGATAATGCTCAACGCCGGCGATCTCGCGGCCGCCCAGACGGCCGGAGCAGTTGACCTTGATGCCCTTGGCGCCCAGCTTCATGGCGCGCTGCATGGCCATCTTCATGGCGCGGCGGTGGGAGATGCGCTTTTCCAGCTGAGCGGCGATGTTCTCGGCAACCAGCTGAGCGTTCAGATCGGGAGAGCGGACTTCCACGATGGACATGGCAACGGGCTTGCCGATCATCTTGGAGACAGTCTCCTGCAGCTTCTCGATCTCGGCGCCGCCCTTACCAACGATCATGCCGGGCTTGGCGCAGTGGATGAAGATGCGGACCTTGGCGCTGTCGCGCTCGATCTCGATCTTGGGGATACCAGCCTGATACAGGTTGGTCTTCAGATATTCGCGGATCTTGTGGTCCTCCACCAGCAGGTCGCCGACGAGTTCGTCTTTGGCAAACCAACGGGAGTCCCAACCATTGATAACGCCCACGCGCAGACCGTGGGGATTGACTTTCTGGCCCATAGTTTCCCTCCTGACTTATTCTTTCTCGGCGAGAACCATGTTGATGTGGCAGGTTCTCTTCTGGATGCCGGCAGCGCCGCCGCGGGCACGGGGCATCATCCGCTTCAGGATGGGGCCCTGGCTGCAATAGATCTTGGCGACATACAGCTTCTCGGGATCCATTTCGAAATTGTTTTCCGCGTTGGCAGCGCAGCTCTTCAGCAGCTTCATCAGCGGCTCAGAGGCGGCCTTACGGGTGTTCATCAGGATGGCGGCGGCGGTGGCCACATCCTTGCCGCGGATCAGATCGCAGACGATCTGCACCTTGCGGGGGGACATACGAACAAACTTGACAGATGCTTTAGCTTCCATTTTCGTACCTCCCATTACTTGCCGGTCTTGCTGCCAGCGTGACCGCGGAAGGTACGCGTGGGAGCAAACTCGCCCAGCTTGTGTCCGACCATATCCTCGGTGATGTACACGGGGATATGCTTTCTGCCGTCATGCACGGCAATGGTATGACCCACGAACTCCGGGAAAATGGTGGAGGCGCGGGACCAGGTCTTCAGGACCTTCTTCTCACCAGCCTCGTTCAGCTGGTTGACCCTCTTCAGCAGCTCGGGAGCCACAAAGGGGCCCTTTTTAATACTTCTGCCCATATTCTGTTGCTCCTTTCAATTACTTGCTGTTGCGGCGCTTGACAATCTGCTTGTCGGTGCGATGGTTCTTCTTGCGGGTCTTGTAACCCAGAGCAGGCTTGCCCCAGGGGGTAACAGGGCCGCTGCGGCCGATGGGGGCCTTACCCTCACCACCACCGTGGGGGTGGTCGCAGGGGTTCATGACAGAGCCGCGCACGGTGGGACGGATGCCCAGGTGACGGGTCTTACCGGCCTTACCGCGATTCTGGTTCTCCTGATCGATGTTGCTGACCTGGCCGATGGTGGCGTGGCAGTTCATCTTGATGAAACGAACCTCACCGGAGGGCAGACGCACCTGAGCGGCAGCGCCTTCCTTGGCCATCAGCTGGGCAGCGCCGCCGGCGGACCGGACCAGCTGGCCGCCGCGGCCGGGGATCAGCTCGATATTGTGGATCATGGTACCCAGAGGGATGTTGGCGATGGGCAGGCAGTTGCCGGGCTTGATGTCGGCGCCCTCGCCGGAGAAGACCTGGTCGCCGACCTTCAGGCCGTGGGGAGCCAGGATGTAACGCTTCTCGCCGTCCTCGTACTGGACCAGAGCGATGAAAGCGGTGCGGTTGGGATCGTACTCGATGGTCTTGACCTCGGCGGGCATGCCCACCTTGTCACGCTTGAAATCGATGATACGATATTTGACTTTATTGCCGCCGCCGTGATGACGGACGGTGATGCGGCCATAGCTGTTGCGGCCGGCGGTCTTCTTGAGAGAAGTCAGCAGGCTCTTTTCAGGCTTGACCTTGCTCAGACCACGATAATCGACCACCGTCATCTGACGGCGGGAGGGAGTCGTGGGCTTAAAGCTCTTGATCGCCATGATGTGTTCACTCCTTAATTACTTTTCGTTTTGCGCCGCCCAAAAGGGTGGGGCGGCATACCTGCGGCAGCGCGTTGGCGCCGCGCGATCGGGAAGCGCGTGTGTGCGCTCTCGTCTGATATCCGGTTTTTGCCGGATTAGACCATGCCCTCGAACAGCTCGATGGTCTTGGAATCCTCGGTCAGACGGATGATCGCTTTCTTCCAGTCAGAGGTGTAGCCATAACGGCCGGTGCGGCCGCGGGTGGCCTTGCCGGGGACATTGATGGTGTTGACGCTCTGGACCTTAACGCCGAAGATCTGCTCCACAGCCTTGCGGATCTCGACCTTGTTGGCATCCCGGGCGACCTCGAAGACATACTTCTTGTCAGCGACGGCCTCCATGGACTTTTCGGTGATCACCGGGCGAATGATGATATCGTAAACGGTTTTCATTTGGCGTATACCTCCTGGATCTTCTCGACGGCAGCCTTGCCCATGACGAGCTTGTCAGCCTTCAGGATGTCGTAAACGCAGATGACGCCGGAGAAGGTGGTCTTGACGCCGGGGATGTTCCGGGCGGACAGGACGACATTCTTGTTGACCTCGGGGGTGACAACCAGGGCCTTGCCCTCGGCGCCCACGGCCTTCAAAAAGCCGATCATGCTGCGGGTCTTGATCTCATCCAGCTGGATGTTGTCCACCACGACCATCTGGCCGGCGGCGACCTTGGCGCTCAGCGCGCTGCAGATCGCCAGCTTCTTGACCTTCTTGTTGAGGCTGGTGCGGTAATCGCGGGGCTTGGGGCCCAGAGCGACGCCGCCGTGCACCCAGTGGGGAGCGCGGGTAGAGCCCTGACGGGCAAAGCCGGAGCCCTTCTGACGACGGGGCTTCTTGCCGCCGCCGGAAACCTCGGCACGGGTCAGAGTGCTCTGAGTGCCGTGGCGCTGATTGGCCAGGTAATTCTTGACATCAGCATGCATAACGGCCACATTGGGCTCGATGCCGAAAACGCTGTCGCAAAGCTCCAGCTCGCCGACGACCTTGCCGGCCATATCCAAAACATTGATCTTAGACATTGTGTTTCCTCCTCCCTGTTAGCTTCTGGCAGAGGCCTTCTGCGGGTTACGACCGGAAGCCTTCTGGGGATTCTTGCTGATGCCGGCATCGCCCTTGGCGACCTTGATGTTCTTGACGGTGTTCTTCAGGAAGACCAGGGAACCCTTGGGGCCGGGGACGGCGCCGCGGATGGCGATCATGTTGGCCTCGGCATCGACCTTGACGATCTCCAGATTCTGAACAGTGACCTGCTCAGCGCCCAGGTGACCGGCCATCTTCTTGCCGGGCATAACGCGGGAAGGATCGGTGTTGGCGCCCATGGAGCCGATGGAGCGGTGTACGGGGCCCACGCCGTGGGTGTGGCACTGCACATGGGCGTTCCAGCGCTTGACAACGCCGGCGTAGCCCTTACCCTTGCTGGTGCCGATGACATCGACCTTGTCGCCGGCGGCAAAGACATCAGCCTTGACCACATCGCCGACATTCATCTCGGCGGCCTTTTCCAGGCGGAACTCTTTGAGATACTTCTTGGCGGTGATGCCGTTCTTGGCGAAGTGGCCCTTCATGGGCTTGTTCACCTTCTTGTCGGCCAGGTCCTCAAAGCCCAGCTGAACGGAAGCATAACCGTCGTTTTCCACAGTTTTCTTCTGCACCACGGTGCAGGGGCCGGCCTCGATGACGGTAACAGGGATGACATTGCCCTTTTCGTCAAAGATCTGTGTCATGCCGACTTTCTTTCCGATGATTGCTTTCTGCACGATATTTCCTCCTTGCAGTTAGTGGTTGGTCAGTAGTACGGGGCAGTAACGGTACCCCGCCTTCGCTTCTCAACATAACCTGTCCTCAAGGGACCAGGGTGCTGATAAAAATGATTTGGGGCAAGCCAGAGGGCTTACAGCTTGATCTCGATCTCCACGCCGGCGGGCAGGTCCAGGTTCATCAGGGCCTCCACGGTCTTCTGGGCGGGATTCTTGATGTCGATCAGGCGCTTGTGGGTGCGGCGCTCGAACTGCTCGCGGCTGTCCTTGTACTTATGGACGGCGCGCAGGATGGTGACCACCTTTTTGTCGGTGGGCAGGGGGATGGGGCCGGAGACCTGGGCGCCGGTGCGCTTGGCGGTCTCGACGATCTTCTCTGCTGCCTGGTCGATGACGGTGTGGTCATAGGCCTTCAGCCGGATGCGCATTTTCTGCATGTCTGCCATGGTGATGGTACTCCTTTTCATACAATGTTGTGTTTGCGCGAGGGGAGGTGACATTGTACGGCTCGAAAGTTTGCCACGCCTCCGTGTGTATCGCGGTTTTCGTATAAAGAAAACCGGCAGTTTTCACACTTTGTCCGGCATCAAAAAACAAAAGTTGGTTCCCACCGGGCTTCCCGGCCTGCGGCCGGCAGTTCCTCGGCTTAGAGGGGACGCTTTTGGTTTCGGCATTCCTATGGTCTTACCGCAGAGATCCGCTCCGTTCAGCGGAGCCATGAGGCAGGACGATAGGAACGCTACTTTCTTTGCCGCCCGATTGTCGGACTTACTCCACCGAAGTTACCTGCTTTCGCAGCAATCTCCGGCTTCATCGCGGACTGCGCTTGCGCGCAGACATAGTAACGCCTGTCAAGGCGCTTTATCATAATAACAAGTTCGGCGCGGATTGTCAAGCTTTTTTCACAAATTTTTTCGAGAATTTTTGTGAAAAACCACCGAAAATTTTATTCTCAAGATTTTGTAGCATCAGGCCTTTCCGGACACAAAATATAGTCTTCAAAAAGTTTTTAGGGGAAATGCAAACAAATGTTTGCCTTTCTCGAACAGGCGTGCTATAATAAGGAAAACAATGTCCGCAGGTGGCCGGAGGTCGCCCCGCCACAGGGCAGCCCGCACCTTTATTTATTATTATAGGGATCCGTTGCGATCGACTCCCTTGGACGGAAACAAGGAGGAACCTTATGAACAAGCTCAGTCCCATGCGGCAGCGCATTCTGAATTATGTCACCACCTTTACCCGGCAGAACGGCTATCCTCCCACCGTGCGGGAGATCTGCGATGCCGTCGGGCTGCGCTCCCCTTCCACCGTACACAGTCACCTGAAAATTTTGCAGGAGGGCGGCTATCTGGAAAAGGACGAGCGCAAGACCCGGGCCCTTTCGGTCAAGGGCGGCAGCGGGACGGCCTTTCGCTCGGTGCCGGTGCTGGGGACGGTGACCGCCGGTCTGCCCATCCTGGCGCAGGAGGACACCCTGGGCTATGTCCCCTATGACGGGCCGGAGCAGGGGGAGATGTTCGCCCTGAAGGTGCGGGGCGAGAGTATGATCGGCGCGGGCATCCTGGACGGGGATATCGTGCTGGTGCGGCGGCAGAACACCGCCATTTCCGGGCAGATCGTGGTGGCGCTGCTGGGGGAGGAGGCCACCGTCAAGCGGCTTTCTCTGCAATCCAGCGGGGTGTGGCTGCTGCCGGAGAACCCCGCCTTTGACCCCATCGATGGGCGGGAATGCGTCATCCTTGGGGTGGCGGTGTCGCTGTACCGTCCCCGGCTGTGACGGGGGGCGGTGCTCTGCGGCAGCCCCTGTCCTGTCTGCCGGGGGTGGGGCCGCAGCGTTTGGCGCAGCTGAACAGGCTGGGCCTTTTTTCGCTGGAGGATCTGCTGCGCCGGTTCCCCCGGGATTACGAGGACCGCACCACCGTGCGGCCCATCGCCGGGCTGGAGGAGGGCGCGGCGGTGTGCGTCCGGGCGACGGTGGCCGATGAGCTGCGGAAAAGCCGCCTGCCCGGCGGACGAACCATGTCCCGCGGGCGTGCCTTTGACAGCACCGGCGGGTTGCAGCTGACCTTTTTCAATCTGCCCTATCTCCGGCTGGAGCCGGGGCGGGAGTATCTGCTGTTCGGCCGTCCGGAGCGGGTGGGCCGGGGCTGGGGGATGGTCAACCCGGAGCTTTCCCCGGCGGAGGAGGCCCAGAGCGGTCTGCTGCCGGTGTATCCGAAAACCGGCGATTTTTCCCAGAAGCAGCTGCGCCGGTGGATGCAGGCGGCGCTGGAGCAGACGGCAGGGGCCTTTTGCGATCCGCTGCCGCCCCATGTGACGGCCCGGTGGCAGCTTTGCCCGCCGGAGGAGGCCTTCCGCGCCATTCATTTTCCCCAGTCGGCGGAAGACATCACCCGGGCGCGGCGCAGACTGATCTTCGAGGAGCTGTTTCTGTTCTGCTGCGCCGGACAGGCGCTGGGGGACAAAAACCGGCGGATCCCCGGGCCGCAGCTGACGCGGCACGACCCGGAGGACTTTTTCGCCGCTCTCCCCTTCTCCCCCACCGGCGCCCAGCGGCGGGCGGTGGAGCAGGCCTTTGCCGATCTGTGCAGCGGCGGACGGATGAACCGGCTTTTGCAGGGCGATGTGGGCTCCGGCAAGACCCTTGTGGCGGCGGCCTGCGCCTGGCTGGCGCTGCAAAACGGCAAACAGGCGGTGATCATGGCTCCCACGGAGCTGCTGGCGCGGCAGCATCGGGAGACCATGGAACGGCTGCTGGGGCCGCTGGGCTGTCCGGTGGAGCTTTTGATCTCGGCGCTGCCTGCCGCCGAAAAGCGGCGGGTGACGGCCCGGGCAGCCTCTGGAGAGCCGCTGGTGCTGTGCGGCACCCACGCGCTGATCCAGAACGGCGTGGAGCTGCCTGCCGCCGCGCTGATCGTGGTGGACGAGCAGCACCGCTTCGGCGTGGCCCAGCGGGCGGCCCTGAGCCGCAAATCCCACCGGGGGCATCTGCTGGCCATGTCGGCCACCCCCATCCCCCGGACGCTGACCCTGATCCTCTACGGCGACCTGGATATTTCCGTTCTGGATGAGCTGCCGCCGGGGCGCACGCCGGTGATGACCCGCATCGTGCCCGAAAACAGGCGGCAGGATCTTTACGGCTTTTTGCAGCGGGAGGTGCAGAGCGGCGGTCAGGCCTATATCGTCTGTCCACTGGTGGAGCAAAGCGACGAGAGCGGCGAAAAAAAGGCGGCGGCGGCCTATGTGCAGCAGCTGCGGCAGGCCCTTCCCCAGCTGCGCATCGGACTGATGCACGGGCGGCTGAAGGCCGCCGAAAAGGAGGCCGTCATGGCGCAGTTCGCCGGAGGCGAGCTGGATGTGCTGGTGTCCACCACCGTCATCGAGGTAGGGGTGGATGTCCCCCGGGCCAGCCTGATGATCGTGGAAAACGCCGACCTGTTCGGTCTGAGCCAGCTGCATCAGCTGCGGGGGCGGGTTGGACGTGGACAGCGGCAGAGCTATTGCTTTCTGCTCCACCGGGCAAAGGGCGCCGCGGCACTGGAGCGGCTGCGCACCCTCTGCCGCACCAACGACGGCTTTCAGATCGCCGAGACCGACCTGCGGCTGCGGGGGCCGGGAGACTTCTTCGGCCAGCGGCAGAGCGGTCTTCCGATCTTTTCCATCGCCGACCTGGCGCAGGATGTGAGCCTGCTGGAGGCCGCCCGGGACAGCGCCCGGCAGGTGCTGGCAGAGGATCCCCGGCTGGAGGGACATCCGGCGCTGGCGGCCCAGGTGGCGGAGGTCACCGAAAAGACCCTTGCATCCTCCATGAATTAGTGGCATAATAGGAGCATTGAGATTTCGCACAGAAGGAGAAACGACCCATGAAGCTCTATCTGGTACGCCACGGCCAGTCCGAAGGCAATGTGAAGCAATTATGGTACGGCAGCTCCGATCTGCCGCTGACCGCTCTGGGGCGGGAGCAGGCCCGCCGTGCGGGTGAAAAGCTGCGGGACATTCCCCTGCCGGTATGTTATGTCAGTCCGCTGATCCGCGCACGGGACACCGCCGAGCTGGCGCTGGCGGGGCGGGCCGTGCCGCTGGTGGTGGAGCCGGACCTGCGGGAGCAGCACATGGGGCTGCTGGAGACCCGGTCGGTGCCGCAGATCCGGGCGGAGGATCCGGATTTTTTCGCCCGGCTGATGGCCGACTGGGTACACATCTGTCCGCCGGAGGGCGAGCCCTTTGACACCGGGCTGGTGCCCCGGGTGGCGCGGGTGCTGGACGGGATCCTGGAAAAGGGCGAGGACTGTCTGATCGTGGCCCACAACGGGCCGCTGACCTTTGCCCTAGCGCATCTGCTGGGGCTGCCGATGGAGGCCGCCCAGCGGTTTTATCTGGAGCAGGGATGCTTTTCCATGGTGGAGGTGGATCAGGCCTGCATCCACAATGGCTCCCACGCCATCCTTCGTTATTATAATGTGTGACAGCGTGCGGCCCTGCCGGGATGGCGGGGCCGCCGTTTTTGTTCCCGCCTTCTTTTCCCCGTGTTTACGGGGGATGTGGCACTGCATCGACAGAGAACACGCAGACAACCCTCTTTCCCCCTTGCGGGGCTTGCCATTCTGTGCTATAATGCTATTTTGGAGGGATAGACTATGTTAATTTATGACGATATTCGTTTTCAACTGAATAATTTGAAGCCCAAGCTGGATGACCTGCGGCTGGCGCTGGATCTGGACAAGGGTCAGGCAGAGATCGCCCAGCTGGAGGCAAAGGCTGCCGAGCCGGAGTTCTGGAACGATCCCGCCGAAAGCCAGAAGGTTTTGCAGCGCACCAAGCAGCTGAAGGACAAGGCCGCAGGCTACGCCGCCCTGTACACCATGTATGAGGATGTGGTGACCACCATCGAAATGGCCGAGGAAATGGACGACGAGAGCCTGTTCCCCGAGGTGCAGAGCGGCTTTGCCGACTTTGAAAAGGAGCTGGATCGTCAGACCCTGAGCACCCTGCTCTCCGGCGAGTACGACCGGAATAATGCCATCCTCAGCTTCCACGCCGGTGCCGGCGGCACCGAGGCTATGGACTGGACCCAGATGCTGATCCGTATGTATGAGCACTGGGCCGACAGCATGGGCTTCAAGCACAAGCTGCTGGACATTCTGGATGGCGAGGACGCCGGTGTCAAGAGCGCCGAAATGCTCATCGAGGGCGAAAACGCCTACGGCTATCTCAAGAGCGAAAACGGCGTACACCGGCTGGTGCGGGTGTCTCCCTTTGACGCCTCCGGCCGCCGCCAGACCAGCTTTGCCGCGCTGGAGGTCATGCCCGAAATGGACGACAATGTGGAGATCGACATCCGGCCCGAGGATCTGAAGGTGGACACCTACCGCTCCTCCGGCGCGGGCGGCCAGCATGTCAACAAGACCGAGTCGGCGGTGCGCATCACTCACATTCCCAGCGGCGTGGTGGTGGCCTGCCAGACCGAGCGCAGCCAGATCCAGAACCGGGCCACGGCCATGAAGATGCTGAAATCCCGCCTGATGGAGATCAAGGAGCGGGAGCACCTGGACAAGATCGACGATATCAAGGGCGCTCAGATGAAGATCGAGTGGGGCAGCCAGATCCGGTCGTATGTGTTCATGCCCTACACGCTGGTGAAGGATCATCGGACGGGGTTTGAAAACGGCAACATCGGTGCGGTGATGGACGGCGATCTGGAGGGCTTCATCAACGCTTATCTGAAATGCGCCGCCACCGGCGAGTGGGCAAAATAAAAGGCGCAGCTGCGCTCCCGGAGAACGGCCAGGGTTTCGGCAGCGCCGCATGGGAGCGATGCATCCCCTTCCCTCACAGAACCGTTTTTCATTTACCATCTACGAGGAGAATGCTTATGTTTTTTGATCCTACCGACCGGGCGGGGCTGAAGGCCCACGCCAAGCGCTGTATAAAAGTCCTTTCTCCCGGCATTTATCTGGTGAGCCTGTTGCTGATGGTGCTGAACAACGCCCCCGATCTGGTGGTCGGCAGCAACACCCTGACCTCCATGCTTCAGGCCGGATCGGCGGAGCAGGCGCTGGATATCTACCTCTCCAGCAATCTGTCCGGCTCCTTTGCCCTGTCGCTGGCGCTTCTGCTGCTCAATCTGTTCCTGACGCTGGTGACCTATGGCTGGCAGCTGTACTGCCTGCGGGCATCCCGCGGGGAGGAACCCGGCGGCGTGGAGACGCTGTTTGCCTGCTTCCGGCAGCTGTGGCGGTTCTTCTGTGCCCAGCTCCTGATGGAGCTGTTCATCATCCTGTGGAGCTGTCTGTTCCTGATCCCCGGGATCATCGCCATCTTCGCCTACTCTCAGACCATCTGGATCATGCTGGATCACCCGGAAATGTCGCCGATGGAAGCCATTCGCGCCAGCAGAAAGCTGATGCGGGGACATAAGTGGGAATATTTTGTGCTGGAGCTGTCCTTCTACGGCTGGATGCTGCTGTCCGCCTGCACGCTGGGACTGCTTTCTCTCTGGCTGAATCCCTACATGGGCATCACCCAGGCATCCTACTACAACGGGCTGGTGAACTGGCAGCAGCTGCCGGAGCCCCAGGCCGAACCGGAGGTCTCACCGGAGGAATGGTGGAAGCAATAAACCCCAAAAGGCCCTGCCGACAGGCTTGTCGGCAGGGCCTTGTTGAGAAATCCGGGGATCGCGGGAAGGTCTGTCAGAGAACGGTCAGACATCCACGCAAATCGGGGCATTCCGTTGAATTTTCCACTGCGTTTACAGAATGTTCACACTTTTTCCCCGAAATTCCGTATAATATGGTTCATAAGCCATCACACATGCAAGGGGGCAAACGGCATGAAAACGCAACGGCGCAGACGGGCGCTGCCCGTACCCCGGGAGACTGTCTTCCCGCTGGCCGTCACGGCGCTGGTGCATCTGCTCTCTTACTACCTGCCCAAGCTGCTGACCCTCCGCCGTGTCCACCACCACATGGCTACCCGCTGGGATCGCCGCCTGCCGGTGGTTCCGGCCTTTATCAGCGTGTATGTTCTGGCCTATTTTCAGTGGATCGGCAGCTACCTCCGTCTGGCCCGGCGGGATCCCAAGGCCCTGCGCCGGGTGGCCCGGGCCAGTATACTGTCTGAAACGCTGTCGGCCTTTGTTTATGTGCTCTTCCCCACCACCCTGCACCGGCCGGAGGTGACGGGCAGCAGCCTTTGGGCCCGGCTGACCCGGCTGATCTACCGGGCCGATACCCCTCAGTGTCTGTTCCCCTCCATGCACTGCCTGCAAAGCTGGCTGTGCTTCCGCGGCACCACCCTGAGCCGTGGCTTTTCCCGCTGGGAGCAGCGCTTCTCGCTGGCCTTTACCCTGCTGGTCTGTGCCTCCACCGTGCTGGTGGGACAGCATGTACTGGCAGATATTCCCGCCGGCATCCTGTTTGCTGAGGCCGGTCTGTGGCTTTCTCACAGGCTGGAGCGGCGGCAGCATTCTCATTCTCAGGAGGAGACTCGATGATCGGATTTTATGATTATACCGTGATCCTGACCTATCTTTCCCTGCTCAGCGCCAGCATTGGCATTGTGGTGTCGCTTTCCGGCGGCGGCCATCCCTTCTGGGGCTGCTTTTTCCTGCTGTTCTGCGGCTTCTGCGATGCCTTCGACGGCAAGGTGGCCCGCACCAAAAAGGACCGCACCGAGCTGGAGCGCAACTACGGCATCCAGATCGATTCCCTGTCCGACCTGGTGGCCTTTGGCGTACTTCCGGCCTGCATGGGCGGTGCGCTGATCCTCCGTTCGGACTTTTTGCGGGAGCTGGCCCAGGTCTATGCCGACCGGTGGTTCGTGCTGCTGGGCGGACTGGCTCTGTTTGCCGTGCTGATCCTGTATGTGCTGGCCGCTATGATCCGTCTGGCCTATTTCAATGTCACCGAGGAGGAGCGGCAGAAGACCGAGGGCGGTGTCCGCAAATACTACACCGGCCTCCCCGTGACCTCCGCCGCCCTGATCTTTCCGCTGGTGATGCTGGCCCAGTATCTGACCCGCCGGGATATCACCCTGGTCTACATCGCCGTGGCCCTGGTCACCGGCCTGGCCTTTTTGATGAAACGCCTCCAGGTGCGCAAGCCTCGCCTCCGGGGCATTCTCATCATGATCGCCGTGGGCGCGGTCATCATGGCCCTCATGATCGCCCTGCTGCTGCTGGAAAAGCAGGGCATCGCCTTCGCCCTGAACTGAAAGGAGACTGCCCTTGTCCCGCCGCAAACAGAAACGAAAAAGCAAGGAGCGCACCCTGCGCTTCCTCTACCATACCCGCCCGGGCCGGATGCTGCTCAAGCCGCTGACCTGTCGTCCGGTTTCGGCCGTCTCCGGCCGGTTTCTGGATTCCCGGATGTCCAAGCCCCTGATCCGCCCCTTTGTGCGGAAAAATCACATTGACCTCCGGGACTACTACGCCGAAAACTTCCATTGCTTCAATGACTGCTTCACCCGACAGATCCGGGAGCCCCTTCGGCCCATCGACCCCCGGCCCGAGCATTTCATCGCCCCCTGCGACGGTCTGCTCTCGGTCTACCCTGTCCGGGGCGACACCGTCCTGCCGGTGAAGCAGAGCCGCTACACGCTGTCCGACCTGCTGGAGGATCCCCGGCTGGCCGGGCGCTATCGCGACGGCCTCTGTCTGGTGTTTCGCCTGTGCGTGGAGCATTACCACCGCTACTGCTATGTGGATGACGGCAGCAAGGGAGAAAACCGCTTTCTCCCCGGTCGGCTGCACACCGTCCGCCCGGTGGCGCTGGCCGCAGGGCCGGTGTTCACCCAGAACTGCCGGGAGCTCACCGTGCTCAATACCCGCAGGTTCGGCCCGGTGACCCAGGTGGAGGTGGGAGCCATGCTGGTGGGCAAGATCTGCAACCACCACGGCGCGGGCCCCATCCACCGGGGACAGGAAAAGGGGATGTTCCTCTATGGCGGCAGCACGGTGATCCTGCTGGTGGAAAAGGATCGTGTCCGGCTGGAGCCCGCTCTGCTGGAGGCCTCGCTGCAAGGGCGGGAGACCCCGGTGAAGATGGGCCAGATGCTGGGCAGCGCTGTGGGCACGGCGGACTAACGCGGCCCGCCCGGTTCCCCCTCCCTTTCGACGGCAAAGGCCGCGATGAGCTCCAGCTTTTGCGCCCGGGAAAGGCGCTTCAGGTGCCATTCCCGGGACATGGCCTCCTGCCGGGTAGAAAACTGCTCCCAATACACCAGCTCCACCGGCAGACGGGAGCGGGTATATTTGGCCCCGTGGCCGCTGTTGTGGGCCGTCAGCCGTCGGCTCAGGTCATCGGTATAGCCGCCGTACAGCGTCCCATCGGCACAGCGGACAAAATATGCATAATACACCCGCGATTCTCCCTTCTTTCCGGCCGGTCACAGATGACAGCGGCCTTTTTTTATGCTATAATACAGCTGATCTGACTGTAAAGGAGGGCTTTTCCCCTATGATCCTCCAGGGAAACCTGTATTCCGCCGCGCTGGATATGGAGACCGCCGTCTGCTTTGTGGCGGCCAACAATTTCTCCAGAGAGCCGCCGCGGAAGGTCTGCTATCTGCTCCATGGGCTCCAGGGCCGGGCAGATGACTTTATCAATATGACCATGCTGGCTGACTGGTGCCGCACATACCACTGCCTGTTCGTCCTGCCCGACGGACAGCGCAGCTATTATACTGACCTGCCCAACGGGCAGCGGTTTTTCTCCTATTTGACAAAGGAGCTGCCGTCCATCGTCCGGGATCTGTTCCGGGTATCCGCCCTGCCGGAGGACAGCTATATCATGGGGGCCTCCATGGGCGGCTACGGCGCACTGAAGGCAGCCCTGACCTTTCCGGAGCACTACGCCGCCTGCGCGGCCTTCTCCCCCGCCTGCCTGGACATGAAGCGCTACATGACCCCCCAGTGGCGGGACGGCACCGACGCCGATCCCTTCCGCCGTGGCTTCGGTGACCGGGTTGCCCGGGATTTCGAGGCGGTGTTTGGCCCCGCCGGCGGATGGGATCCCAGCTGGGATGTGCTGTCGCTGGCGGAGCAGAGTGCCTCCGCGCCCAAAAAGCCCCGACTGATGACCATCTGGGGCGACGGCGACATTTTTGTGGAAACCAACCGCCGCTTCCCCGGGCAGATGGCCCAGCTGGGCTGGCAGGTGGAGTGCCGGGAGGTTCCCGGCCGGGTTCACAACTGGGCCTTTTTCAACGAGGCGCTGCGGCAGGGACTGCAATTCTGTCTGGACTGACGGCCCTCACAGCGGCAGGGGCCTGCCGTCCAGCACGGCCTGCACCAGCCGCTCCCCCTGATACACCAGCTTGAGGGAAAAGAAGGGCGCGTCCCGCTCCAGCAGCTCCAGAAAGATCCGGTCGCCGGCCCACATGGGCAGGGCGCAGAGCTGCCGGATGGGCAGCCACTCCAGCACCCCCTCGTCGCATTCCTTCAGCTGTCCGGTAAAGCCGGTAGCAGTGAACAGGTGCATATATTCACAGGGCCAGATATCGGAGACAAAGGTCACCAGCCCCCGGTAGCGGTAATCGGTGAGGGTCAGGCCGGTCTCCTCCAGCGTCTCCCGTAGGACGCAGTCCTCCGGGCTTTCCCCTTCCTCGAACTTGCCGCCCACGCCGATCCATTTGTCCCGGTTTTCGTCCTGTTCCTTTTTGATCCGGTGGAGCATCAGGTAGCTGTCCTCCCGCCGGATATAGCACAGGGTCGTCTGCTTGCTCACAGGCACCGCCTCCCTTTTCCTGCATTTTCTTGAGTATACCACGCCCCAGGATTTTTTGACAAGACACTATGACACCATACAGGAGGTCTTTTTTATGAACCAGAATCATTTCTTCCGGCAATCCGGCATCGGACTGCCCCAGCAGGTACAGCATCTGAAGGAGGCCGGATACTTCTCCCGGGCCATCGCCATTGTGGACCGGCTGCTGGCCGACCCCGCCACGCCCCGGTGCATGAAGGAGAATCTGGAGGCGCAGCGGGAGATCATGGTGCGGCTGCCCGCCCAGTTCCCCTGGAGCAAGGAGGATGGCCTGAAGCGCATTCAGGAGGCGATCCCCGACTTCACCATGACGGAGCTGGAGGATTACATGGATCGCGGCCGGGTGACCTGGATCTTTGTGGAGGGGAAGGAAAAGCTGGTGGGCTCCTTTTTCGGCACCCTGTGCAAGGAGCCGGAGTTTGCCGCCCGTCTGCCCAAAAAGGAGCCCGATCCCACCCAAGTGAGTCATGAGCTGGTGGATCGCACCTCCCGTCTGGATCGGGGCGCGGCCATCATGCGGGAAAAGGGCAGCATGAGCGCCCGCATCCGCATCCGCCACACCCTGGAGATCAAGCCGGAGGCCTTTGTCCCCGGCGAGACCTATCGGGTGTTCATTCCCCTGCCCGCCGACTGCATCCAGCAGAGCGAGATGGAGATCGTGAACTGCTACGGCCAGCCCGCCCACATCTGCGCCGGCGAGGCCGACACCTGCACCATCCACTGGGAGGAAACCATGACGGAAAACCATCCCTTCTGGGTGGAGTACACCTACAAGCACACCGCACCCTATGTGGATCCTGCAAAGATCAAGGCAGACGCGGTGCAGCCGGAGTTTTTCACCGGCGAGCTGGAGCCCCATATCGTCTTTACGCCCTACATCAAGGCGCTGTGCGCCGAGCTCACCGAAGGGCTCACCGACCCGGTAGCCAAGGCCCGGGCCATTTATGATTACATCACCACCCAGGTGAAGTACAGCTTTATGCCCGATTATTTCGTGGAGACCTCCATTCCCGACAGCTGCCTGCGCACCCTGCGGGGCGACTGCGGCGTGCAGGCGCTGGCCTTTATCACTCTGTGCCGCTGCGCAGGCATCCCCGCCAAGTGGCAGAGCGGACTGGTGGCCGATCCGGACAGCGGCGCGGGTATGCACGACTGGGCCATGTTCTATGTGGCGCCCCACGGCTGGATGTTTGCTGACCCCTCCTTTGGCGGCAGCGCCCATCGGGCGGGCAACGAAGCCCGGCGGCAGCACTATTTCGGCAATCTGGATGTGTACCGCTGTGTCACCACCAACACCTTTATGGCCGACTTCCAGCCGGAATCCCGCTATTTCCGGCACGACCCCTATGACAACCAGCGGGGCGAGGTGGAGGACAGCCGCCGGGGCTATCGCGCCCGGGAGGTACGGTGTACCATGGAGCTGCTCTCGGTGGAAGAAGAATGATCGAAGCCTGAACAGAAGTCCGGCCTGTGGATAATTTCCACAGGCCGGACTTCTGTTGTGGAAAACATCTGCGGCCGGGGGACGCCGGTGCAGTGCGGCTGCTCTCTTTTTCGTTCTTCACAACTTTCCGTATAATTCAGTACAATTATAACTGATTTCCCTGAAAATTAAGGAAAATTAAGATTTGCATTCTTGTGCGAAAAATGCAAGTATGCTACGATAATAAAAACGGCAGACTGCCAAATCAACATAAAAGGAGGCTCACCTATGTTTCCATCGTCTTTGCTGGCCATTGCAACGCTGGTTCCCACCGCGTTGACCGTTCTTCTGGTCGTGCTCATCTTTTTGCTGGGCTATGTAAAAGCGCCCCCCGATGTGGCATACATCATCTCCGGCCTGCGGAAAAAGCCCAAGGTGCTTATTGGCCGTGCCGGTGTGAAGATCCCCTTCCTGGAGCGGGTGGATAAGCTGATCGTCCGCCAGATCTCCATCGACATCAAGTCCGAGGGCTTCATCCCCACGCAGGACTTCATCGGCGTGGATGTGGATGCCGTAGCGAAGGTCCGTGTCATGACCGACCCGGAGGGCATCCAACTGGCCATGAAGAACTTCCTGAACATGACGGAAGCGGACTTCAACCGTGCCATCGTGGACTCTTTGCAGGGCAATATGCGTGAGATTATCGGCACCATCACCCTGAAGGAGATCTGCAACGACCGCAAAAAATTCGGTGACGAGGTGCAGTCCAAGGCCCAAACCGACATGAACGCCCTGGGCATCAAGATCATCTCCTGCAACATTCAGCGGGTCACCGATGAGAACAGCCTCATCAACTCCCTGGGTCAGGACAACATGAGCAAGATCCAGAAGGATGCCGCCATCGCCAAGGCCGAGGCCGAGCGGGACATCGCCATTGCCCAGGCCCAGGCCGCCAAGGCCTCCAACGATGCCCGGGTGGAATCCGAAATGCAGATCGCCCAGAAGCAGAACGATCTGGCCATCAAGCAGTCCGAGCTGAAGGTGCAGGAGGACACCAAGCGCGCCCAGGCCGACGCCGCCTATAAGATCCAGGAGCAGGAGCAGCAGCGCTCCATCGAGACGGCCACCGTCAACGCCCAGATCGCCAAGGCAGAGCGCGAGGCCGAGCTGAAGAGCCGCGAGGTCGAGGTCAAGAAACAGTCTCTGGACGCTGAAGTCCGCGCCGCCGCCGACGCTGACCGCTACCAGAAGGAGCAGGAGGCCCAGGCCGCGCTGTTCCAGCGGCAGAAGGAGGCCGAGGCCGACCGCTATGAGCAGGAGCAGGCCGCAGAGGCCCGGAAAAAGGCGGCCGAAGCCGCCAAGTACGCCAAGGAGCAGGAGGCCGCCGGTATCGCCGCTGTGGGCCGCGCCGAAGCTGAAGCCATCCGTGCCAAGGCGCTGGCTGAGGCCGAGGGTATCGACCGCAAGGCAGAGGCCATGAAGAAATACGGCGAGGCCGCTGTGGTGGAGATGATCATGAACGCCCTGCCGGAGATTGCCAAGAATGTGGCCGAGCCGCTGTCCAAGGTGGACAAGATCACCATGTACGGCGAGGGCAACAGTGCCAAGCTGCTGGCCGACATCGTCAACGGTACCACCCAGGTGACCGAGGGCCTGACCGCCGGCATGGGACTGGACATCAAGAGTCTGCTGGCAGGCATTATCGGCGGCAGGCTGGCTGACGGTGAGGCCGCGCCCACCGTCATCAACATCACCACGCCGGAGGCCAGACCGGAGGCCGACCCCGCGCCCGAGGCCTGATTCTTCAGCCGCCCTGGGAAGGAACCGCGCTTTCTCTGCTGTCGTGTGCATTTTGTGTGTAGAGCAGCAGCAAAACAGCCCGCAAACCCGCATGAATACAGGAAAAGCCCGGAAACAGCAGTGTTTCCGGGCTTTCTCTGTTTGGCGGAGAGAGTGGGATTCGAACCCACGGATGCTCGCGCATCGCCGGTTTTCAAGACCGGAGCCTTCAACCGCTCGACCATCTCTCCCTGTATCCCCCGTCAGTCAGCCTGACGGGGGCGTTTTTTATTGTACCACGGGCCGGGCCATCGGTCAAGTGGCAGCCATCAAAGGTGCTGCTTGCCGGTGATGCCGGAGACCTCCACCCGCCAGACGGCCACGCCGGGGTATTGCTCCATATAGGCCGCCGCACCGGCAGTTTCCGGCGCATATTTTCGGCAGAGAGCCAGCAGTGCGCGGCGCTTTTCCTCCGGTTCGGTGACCTCCCGCGCCGTGCCGAAGGCCACTGCGCTCTCAAAGGCCACGGTGAACTCCTCCGGCCGGGTGCGCTGGGCCGCCACGGCAGTGACGCAGACGGCGGGGTTCTGCCGCAGGCTGTCCACCTTGTAGCCCTGGGCTGCGCAATGGAACACCAGCCCCTCCCCTTCCCGTGCAAAGGACAGCGGCACACCGTAGGGCGCGCCGTCCGCCCCCTGCATGGACAGGGTCATGAACTCCGCTTGTTCCAGAATTTCCCAGGCTCGTTCCTCCGGGACCGCCCGATCCTGTCGACGCATGGGACGCATCTCAGTGCTCCTTTTTCAGCACTTCCATGCCGCCCAGATACTTTTGCAGCACCTCAGGCACCTTGACCGAGCCATCGGCCAGCTGATTCTGCTCCACCAGAGCGGGCAGGATGCGGCTGGTGGCCAGGCCGGAGCCGTTGAGGGTGTGGACAAACTCGGGCTTGCCGGTGGCCTCCCGCTTGAAGCGGATGTTGCCCCGGCGGGCCTGATAATCCCGGGCGTTGGACACCGACGAGACCTCCTTGTAGCCGTTCATGGAGGGGATCTGGATCTCGATATCGTAGGTGCGGGCCATGGAAGCCGAGCAATCCTCGGCGGCCAGCTTGACGGTGCGGAAGTGGAAGCCCAGACCCTTTACCAGATTTTCCGCCTTGGTCACCAGCTCCTCAAAGGCTGCGTCAGAGCCCTCCGGCGTGGTGAACTGGAACATTTCCACCTTATTGAACTGGTGACCGCGAACCATACCCCGCTCGTCGGCCCGGTAGGAGCCGGCTTCCCGGCGGAAGCAGGGGGTATAAGCGAACATTTTTGCGGGCAGATCGCTCTCCTTCAGCATTTCGTCGCGGAAGAAGGAGGCCAGCGCAGCCTCGGCAGTGGGCAGCATATAATGCACCCGGTCGTCGGTGGGGTTGGCGATCTTATAGACCTCGTCGGCAAACTTGGGGAACTGGCCGGCGGTGACGCCGCACTGGTACTCCAGCATATGGGGCGGCAGAATGAACTCGTAGCCGTCGGCGATGTGGGTGTCGATGAAATAGTTCAGCAGGGCCCACTCCAGCCGGGCGCCCAGGCCCTTATACAGCCAGAAGCCGTTGCCGCCCATCTTGACGCCCCGCTCGTAGTCGATAAGCCCCAGCCCGGTACACAGATCCACATGGTTTTTGGGTTCGAAATCAAAGCTGTGGGGCTCGCCGAAATACCGCAGGGGCTGGTTATTTTCCTTACCGCCGGGCAGCAGATCGGGGTCGGGCAGGTTGGGCAGCCCCAGCATCAGCTCTTTGTACTCCTTTTCGATCTCAGAGATCCGGCTGTCATTGCCCTTGATGGTCTCCTTCAGCGCGTTCATCTCGGCAAAGACCGGGGCGGTGTCCTGACCGGACTTCTTCATGGCGGGGATTTGCTTGGAGACGGCGTTCTGCTTGGCCTTGAGGCTGTCAGTCTCGCTGACCAGCTCACGGCGCTGCTCGTCCAGCTCCAGAATACGGCCGATGATCTCGCGGGCGTCCTTGCCCTTGCGGGCCAGCAGGTCAATGACCTCCTCGGGGTTTTCCTTGATGCGCTTGATATCCAACATAGTGGTGTTCCTCCTCCATTATTCCGCAGCTTTATCGGTGCGGATGCCCTTCAGCGCCTGACAGACGGCCTCCAGGTCTTCGTTTCCGTAATATTCAATGGTGATGCTGCCCTTTTTCGCGCCGTGCCGGATGGTGACCTTGTGTCCGGTGAGAGACGCCATGGTGCGCTCCAGATCCTGCACATAGATGTCCGGTGTCTTTTCGGGTTTGTCCTCCGGATTTTTTTGCAGCCTCTTTACCAGCGTCTCGGTCTGGCGCACCGAAAGCTGCTGCTCCAGAATGGTGTTTGCAGCCTTCAGCATGACCTCCTCCCGCTCCAGCGGCAGCAGCGCACGGGCGTGTCCGGCAGAAAGCCGCTTGTCCCGCAGCAGTGCCGCTACCGATTCCGGCAGGGTCAGCAGCCGCAGGGCATTGGCCACAGCAGGACGGGAAATACCCACCCGCTGGGCGGCCTGCTCCTGGGTCAGGCCCAGCTCCTGGGTCAGACGGCGATAGCCCTCGGCTTCCTCCATGGGGTTCAGATCCTCCCGCTGGAGGTTTTCGATGAGTGCCAGGGCATAGGCGGTGTTTTCGTCCACCTCCAGCACCATGGCCGGGATCTCGCTGAGTCCCGCCAGACGGCTGGCCCGCCAGCGCCGCTCACCGGCAATGATCTGGTAGGTATCACCGGTTTTTCGCAGAGTGATGGGGGTGATGACGCCATTTTCCCGGATGGACTGGGCCAGCTCCTCCAGCGCCACCGGGTCAAAATCGTGCCGGGGCTGTCGGGGATTGGGCTCAATATCCGACAAACGGATGCCCTGCGGCGCGTTCTGCGCCAGGGTCTCCTCGGCAAAAATGGCCTCCAGCCCGCGGCCAAGGCCCTTTCCTTTTGCCATATCAGTTGCCTCCTCGCTTCAAAAACTCATCGGCCACAGCGGAATATGCAGCGGCGCCCCGGGACAGCCGGTCATAGGCGATCACCGGCATACCGTGGCTGGGGGCCTCGGAAAGACGCACATTCCGGGGAATGACCGTCTTAAAGACCTTTCCGCCGAAGTATTTCTTCACTTCCTCCGCTACCTGAATGGTCAGATTGGTGCGGCTGTCATACATGGTCAGCACGATGCCCTCGATGTCCACCTTGGGATTAGAGGAGCGCTTGACCATCCGGATGGAAGAAACCAGCTGGCTCAGGCCCTCCAGCGCATAATATTCGCACTGCATGGGCACCAGAACGGTGTCACAGGCGGTGAGCGCATTGACGGTCAGCTGTCCCAGACTGGGAGGGCAGTCGATGAACACATAGTCGTAGCGGTCGCGGACGCCGTCCAGCGCCTGCTTCAGGCGCTTTTCCCGGTGAGGAAGGTCGGCCAGTTCCACCTCTGCCGCCGCAAGGCGGATATCGGCAGGCAGCACATCGCAATATTTCGTATGCACCAGGCACTCGGCGGCCGGAACATCTGAAACGATACAATCATAGATGCTTTTGCCTTCCCGGGCGGCCACGCCCACGCCGGAGCTGGCGTTTCCCTGGGGGTCAAAATCACACAGCAGCACCCGTTTGCCCCGGGCGGCTACACAGCAGGCCAGATTGACGGCGGTGGTGGTCTTCCCTACCCCGCCCTTTTGGTTGGCGATGGCGATGATCTTTGCCATGGCGCACGCTCCTTTCCTGTTGGGATATTTCTATTATATACTTGCCGTGACCGGATTGCAAGCAATGTTTCACGGGAAACATAAGAAAAGCACTGTTTCCCGGCCAAAGCCGAAAAACAGTGCTGTGTTTCACATGAAACAATTTCATTTTGCGCTGTCCGGGATGCGGATGGTGACCACCAGAGTCTCCCCTTCCCGGGTCTGCTCCAGTCGGGGATCCATACCGCATTCCCGCAGCAGCCCCACCGCCCGCTCCACCGTATTGCAAAACAGCCGCACATCCCGCAGCAGTCCCTGCCGCCGTGGCCGGGGATGCTCCTCCAGCAGGCGGCGGACATAGGCTTCGGCCTGTGCCACCGTCATGTGCCTCTGCCCCATCTGCCGGGCGGCCTCCTGCCTGCGGGGCTCCTCATCCAGCTGCAAAAGCGCCCGGGCGTGGCGCTCGGTCAGCTCATAACGCCGCACCAGCTCCACCGTCTGTGGGCTGAGCTTCAGCAGCCGCAGCTTGTTTGCCACAGCGCTCTGGGTCTTGCCGATGCGCTGTGCTGCCTCCTGCTGGGTCAGGTGAAACTCTGCGCACAGCCGTCGCAAAAAAAGCGCCTCCTCAAAGCAGTCCAGATCCTGCCGCTGCAAATTTTCCAGCAACGCCATCAGGGCACTCTCACGGTCGGATACCTCCACAATGTAGCAGGGCACGACGGCCAGCCCCGCCATGGCCGCTGCCCGCAGCCGCCGCTCTCCGGAAATCAGCTCGTAGCCCTCCTCCACCTCCCGCACGGTGAGGGGGGTGATGACGCCATACTGCCGGATGCTGTCGGCCAGTGTTTGCAGCGCCTGTGCGTCAAACACCCGCCGCGGCTGGCGTGGATTTTTCCGGATCTGCCGCAGGGGGATGCGCCGGAACTCCTGTGGCTGCTTTGCCTGCTGTCGCCATGGCAGTGCCATTTTTTCCACTTCCCTTCCCTTTTCCACAGGATAGCACAAAATCGGTGAAAAAGCTGTCAAACACCGCTGACGAAACAGAGCGATCCTCGCCGCTTCCTTTTTTCGGTAAACCCATCCGAATTGCAGGTCGTGCCGGTATTTTTCTGCATCATTTCGATTCAATTCAGGAATGGAGCCAAAATCAGCAGCCAAAAGGATGCCAGCTTGGACGACAGGGCCGAAAATCCGGGCATAAAAAATGCCCCCGATCACTCGGGGGCAGAAAGCCATGTCTCGGAATGCAGCGCTCAGACGCTCCGCTCCAGGGGCTTGATGATGGTCCGGTTCAGGTGGAGGAAGAAGACCACTGTGCAGATCACGCCCATGATCTCGGCGATGGGGAAGGCCCACCACACGGCGCTGAGCTGGCCGGTCTTGCTCAGCAGCCAGGCCACAGGGACGAGCACCACCAGCTGGCGGGCGATAGAGACGCACATGCTGTAGATGCCCTTGCCCAGCGCCTGGAAGGTGGAGCCGAGGATAATGCAGGCTCCGGCTGCCAGGAAGGAGATGGAAATAGTCCGCAGCGCAGGCACACCGATGGCCAGCATATCGGCGCTGGCGTCAAAGAAGCCCAGGAACACCTGCGGGATCAGCTGCATCAGAGCAAAGCCGCACAGCATGATGCACACCGCCACCACCACCGCCAACCGGATGGTCTCCCGCATCCGCCGGGGACGCCGTGCGCCATAGTTGTAGGCGATGATGGGAACAATGGCGTTGTTCAGACCGAACACCGGCATGAAGATGAAGCTTTGCAGCTTGAAGTACACGCCGAACACCGCCACGGCGGTAGAGGTGAAACCGTTGAGGATGCGGTTCATGCAATAGGTCATCACCGAGCCGATGGAGGCCATGATGATGGAGGGGACGCCCACTCCCAGAATGGTGCGGATGACGCCGCCGTTGGGGCGGAAGCCCTTCAGGGTCAGGTGGATCTCCTGATTATACTTGTGATGCAGGAACATACCGGTCATGGCGCCGCAGAACTGGCCAAAAACGGTGGCAATGGCCGCGCCGGCCACGCCCCAGTCAAAGACAAAGATCATAATGGGGTCAAAGATGATGTTGACAACGGCGCCCACCATCTGCGCCACCATGGAAAGCTTGGTCTTGCCGGTGGCCTGGAGCATCCGCTCATAAAACACAGAGAGGAAGCAGAAGGGGCAGATCCCGATACAGATCCGCAGATAGGTAATACCGTATTCCGCGATGACAGCGCTGTCGGTCTGGGAACGGATAAACATGCCCGAGCCGAACAGACCGATCAGCATGAAGATCACGGCAACGCACATTTCCAGAAACAGACCCTGACGGGAGGACTGATTTACCATGCTCTGGTTCTTCTCTCCCAGAGAACGGGAGAGCAGCGAATTGATACCTACGCCAAGGCCGGTAGCAAAGGCAATGACCAGATTCTGCATGGGGAAGCCCAGCGAGACCGCGGTAAGGGCGTCCTCGGAGATCTGGGCCACAAAGATGCTGTCCACCACATTGTACAGGGCCTGCACCATCATGGAGAGCATCATAGGAATCGCCATGCTGAACAGCAGCCGGTTGATCGGCTCTGTACCCATGCGATTTTCGGAGGTTTGATTGGTTTTTTCGCTCATTTTTGGGATCCTTTCCTGATATTCAAAAAATTTAGTTGACATCTTTTCTATTATAGAGATAATAAAATCAAATGTCAAATTTTCTGGAAGGACGGCGAAGATCAGACATGGACGAGGACATCCGACAGCTGCAAAAGCGATTTTCCGAGCTGGCCGCCCGGGCCGACAGCCGGAGCCGGTATACCTTCACCCAATTTCTCGCACCGGCGGAGCAGGATGTGCTGCTGCGACAGGCAGGACAGCTGCCCGTCCCCGTTTGTCGGATGGGCGGTTATGACGGCGCAGAGCGCTGTGTCGCCTGCTTTGGCAGCGAGGAATCCCTGGGCTACCCGCCGGAAAGCCCGATCCGCTGTCTGCGCATCTCCCCTGTCGCAAAAAAATTTGCCCAGTCCCTGACCCACCGGGATTTTCTGGGGGCGCTGATGAGCCTCGGGCTGGAGCGTCGGCTGCTGGGAGACATCCAGCTGACAGAGGGCGATGCCTACCTGTTCTGTCTGGCGGAGATCCTGCCTTTTATCCGGGACAGCCTGACCCAAGTGGCCCGCACCACGGTGAGCTGTACCGAATGTGACCCGCCGGAGGTGCTGTCCGTCCCGCCGGAGCCCACGGAGCTGGTGGTGGCATCGGAGCGGTTGGACGCCCTCATCGCCGCCGTCTGGCGGCTCTCCCGGTCAGAGGCTCAGGAGTTGCTGGAAAAGGGGCTGGTGTTTCTGGACGGACGGCTCACCGAAAGCGCCGCCCACCCGCTGAAGGAGGGAACGCTGGTGTCGGTGCGGCACCGGGGCCGCTTCCGGTACGAGGGGGCGCTGCGGGAGACCAAAAAGGGCCGCCTGCGGGTGTCGGTGCGGATCTGGTGAGCGGAAAATCATCCCCTCCCCTGCCGATATTACAAATAGTTTTTCACATTTTCCACAGAGTTTCCCACAGAAATTCAACCATAAAATGTGTCGATGCGAAAAAAGAGCCATAGATATTGTGGTCTTTCCAAAACGGAGGCGTTTCAAATGACGAAAAACCAACAACAACGGGTTAACGGCATCACCGAGGGTGTGATCTGGCAGCAGCTGCTGCTGTTTTTCCTGCCCATTCTGGCGGGAGCCTTTTTGCAGCAGCTGTACAACACTGCCGACGCTATGGTGGTGGGGCGGTTTGTAGGCCCTGCGGCCCTTTCTGCGGTGGGCGGCACCACCAATACCATCATCAGCCTGCTCATCGGCTTTTTCACCGGCCTGTCCTCCGGTGCCACCGTGCTGATCTCCCAGTATTTCGGCGCAGGCGATCGGGACGAGATCAACCGGGCCGTCCATACCTCCATTGCCCTGTCGCTGGCCGGCGGCGTGCTTCTGACAGTTCTGGGCGTGGCCCTGACCCCCTGGATGCTGCAGCTGCTGAACACGCCGGAGGATGTGATGGTCTTTGCCGTCCCCTACCTGCGGATCTTTTTCGCCGGGACCATCGGCAACCTGCTGTTCAACATCGGCAGCGGCATCCTCCGAGCCATTGGTGACAGCCGCGGCCCGCTGTATGTGCTGGCCTTCTGTACGGTGCTGAACATCGCTTTGGACGTGCTGATGGTGGCCGTCCTGCAAATGGCCACCGCCGGTGCCGCCCTGGCCACCATTCTGAGCCAGCTGATCAGCGGCCTGCTGGTGCTGTGGCTGGTACACCGCAAGGGCGAAATGTTCCACATCCATGTGAAAAAACTCCGCTTGGATCCCGACCAGCTGGGCCTGATTATCCGCATCGGCCTGCCCGCCGGGCTTTCTTCGGTGATGTACGGCGTGGCCAACCTGATCATGCAGGCGGGAGTCAACGACTTCGGCACCATGACCATCGCCGCCTGGACGGTCTATGACAAGGCCAATTCCATCTACTGGATGGTGATCGAATCCTTCGGCATCGCTGTCACCACCTTTATCGCCCAGAATTACGGTGCGCGGAAGTACGACCGGGTGAAAAAGGGCGTGCGGGTTTGTCTGGCCATGGGGATGGGGATGACCTTTGTGATCTCTGTCGCCCTGTATCTGCTGCGGACACCGCTGGGACTG
This sequence comes from uncultured Oscillospiraceae bacterium, assembly GCA_964646225.1. Lineage (GTDB taxonomy): Bacteria > Bacillota > Clostridia > Oscillospirales > Butyricicoccaceae > UBA4644. Next base: position 17,987 of record CAZYAD010000009.1, on the reverse strand, counting down.
CTGTTTTCTGACGATCCGCAGGTGCTGGCGCTGGCGGAGGATATCGTCCGGTTTCAGGTGAAATACTTTTTCCTTTATGTGTGCATCTCGGTAATTCCCTCTGCCCTGCGTGCAGTGGGCGACAGCCTGACCCCCACCCTGATCCTTGCCGTGGGAGTGTGCGGCTTCCGGTCGCTGTGGGTACTGGCGATCTACCCTCATCTTCCGTGGCAGGGGATCAACGCGCTGGGGGCCTGTTATCCCATCAGCTGGCTCATCACCAGCATGATCTTTGTGATATATTACACGCGCTTCGCGCCCATCCGCCGACAGCTGAAAACCGAATAAGCCCGGTTTGACACTGTTGGAAAACGGGCAAGCTTCTCGCAGCCAACCTCCATAACCCAACAAAAAAAGCGCCTGACGGCGCTTTTGAGACTGTCAAAGAACCGCTTTCTGGATTCTTTGACAGGTTTGGCTCCGGCCTGCGGGCCGGCTTTCGCCGGATTTTCTGCGGAAAATCCGGCGGGCCAAGGTGTTTTTCACCATGATCACACAGATCACGGCCAAAAACAAATTGATAAGCAAAGCTGACAGAACATCAGCTTTGGCTTTTTGACAAGCTGAAAAGCGCCGTCAGGCGCTTTTTTCCGCATTTGCAGTCTTTATATTTACTTTTTCAGCAGATCGCGGATCTCGGTCAGCAGCTCCACCTGCGGGTCGGGCTTAGGCTCCTCTGCCTTGGGCTCCTCCTTCTTCTTCATGCGGTTCATGGCACGCACCATGATAAACACACAGAAGGCCAGCACCAAAAAGTTCACCACATCGTTGATAAACAGGCCGATGTTCATGGGAATAGACTCGCCGCCAAACAGGTTGGGCAGCTGTATGGCCCAGGAGGAGAAATCCACACCGCCCAGGAACATCCCCAAAAAGGGCATCAGCACATTGTTGATCACCGACGAGGACACCGTGCTGAACGCGCCGCCCACGATGACGCCCACGGCCATGTCGATGACATTTCCCCGGGCAATAAAGGTCTTGAACTCAGAAAAGAATTTCTTCACAACAACCCCTCCAAATGGTCAAAATCGGACTTCCATGACAAATTATAATGATTTTTTCGCAAAAAGCAACCGTCTGACCGGTTCCCAAAGACAAAGATTTGTGATATGATTTAAAAAAAAGAACTTTGCGCCTTTGTGCCGCCGAAGGGAGCCCTTTTTATGCCGTCCACCATCGCTGCCTGTTCCAGCGGAAGTATGCCCTGTGCCATTTCCATCCTGCGCCTGTCCGGGCCGGAGGCCTTTTCGGTGCTGGATCGGGTCTTTCAGCCCAGGAGCGGCCTGCCGGTGAGCCAACGACGGCCCCGCGCCATGCACTATGGTCGGGCGCTGGCAAGGGACGGTGCCACGGTGGATCTCTGCCTGGCCTGCATCTTTCCCGGCCCCAACTCCTACACCGGGGAGGATCTTGCCGAGATCTACTGTCACGGCTCTCAGGCGGTGATGGCCGCCCTGCTGGAGCACTGCTACGCCTGCGGCGCCGTTCCCGCGCCGCCTGGGGAATATACCAAGCGGGCCTTTCTGGCCGGGCGGCTGGATCTGACCGAGGCCGAAGCGGTGGCCGACCTGATTCATTCCCAGTCTGAGCTGGGGGCAAAGGCCGCCGTGGCCCAGCTGGAGGGCAGCGTGGGCGGCCGCGTCCGGGCCCTCCGGGAGGAGGCGCTGGCGCTGCTTTCCCACTTCTATGCCGTGTGTGACTACACCGACGAGGAGCTGGAGCCTTTTGATTATCAAAACGCCGTGGAGGTGCTGACCCGGGTTGTGCGCGATTTACGAACGCTTCGACAGGGCTTTGATCGGGGACACCTGGTACGTGAGGGGGTGCCGGTGGCCATCATCGGCAAGCCCAACGCCGGAAAAAGCTCTCTGTTCAATGCGCTGGCCGGATCCGAACGGGCCATCGTCACCGACGAGGCCGGCACCACCCGGGATGTGCTGGAGCAGGTGATCTCCTGCGGCGGCGCACCCATTCGCATTCTGGACACCGCCGGACTGCGGAAAAGCGACTCCAAAGCCGAACAAATGGGGGTAGATCGGGCCCGACAGGCAGCCAAAAGCGCCCAGGCGGTGCTGTTTGTGCTGGATGTCTCCGGGCCGCTGACCCGGGAGGATGAGGATGCCCTGTCGCTGGTGCCCCTGTGCGAAAAGCCGGTTCTGGTGCTGAATAAGCGGGATCTGGTGTCCGAGCTGCCGGACTGGAGCCGCAGGCTTTGCCAGCGGGAGCACTGGGAGCAGGTATTCAGTTTGTCCGCAAAACACGGACAAGTGGAGAAGCTGGCCCGGTGGCTGGCGGGTCTGGCTCCCCAGGCCGGAGAGGTGCTCATCACCTCGGCCCGGCAGGCGCGTCTGCTGGAGGAGGCTGCCGACACCCTGCAGGACGCTCTGGACTCTGCCAGGGAGGGCATGACGGCCGATGCCTTTTTGCTGGACGCCGAGCGGGCGGTGAACCTTCTGGGGCAGATCACCGGCGAAACCGCCGATGCCGACCTGGCCCACGAGATCTTCAGTCGCTTTTGTGTGGGAAAATAACCGAACGGAGGTTTTTGAAAAGATGCACGCACCGAAAAGCAACACCTTCGCCTATGTCTGCTGTATGCTGCTGGGCGCGATTTTCATTGTGCTGGCCCTGCGCGGCCGGTTTTCCGAGCCGCTGGCCAACCTGATTCTGGGGATCATCGGCGCAGCCATGGTGGTGGGCTACGCCATCGTCATTGGCCGCCACCTGAAGCAGAAAAAAGAAGGAGATCGATAACATGGGCAAAAATTATCATCTGGACGACGAAACGCCCGGGCGAGAGAACATCCAGTATGTGTGGAAATATTATGTGGCTGCCTTTGCCGGTCTGGGGCTGGTATGGCTGAGTCAAAAGGTCACCGGCGTGCTGTCCTCCGTCTGCGTGACGGCAGGAGCGCTTTTGTTCGTCACCGGCGTGTTTCTGACGCTGTACTGGGATCGCAAGCGCAAACGCGCCGAGGAAGAGCAGGACAAATAAAGGTGCTGCGCCGCATACGCTCTCTCTCCTTGTCTCGGCCCCTGTACAATTCCATACAGCAAAAACCGCCCCTGTCTGCCGACAGAGGCGGTTCTTTTCTGTTTACAGCGGATTGGCCGAGATCTTCGCGTACCGCCGGGGATACTGCCCCAGCGTGTGGGCCGTCTTTCGGATCACCAGCACCTGATGTGGATAATCCATCCCCCGGATGGTGTACTCCTTCGCCCCCTCCAGCGTGCCGCCCAGCGCCCGGATGGCACTGCGGCCCCGCTCCAGCTCCTCATCGGCAGCGGCGTTTTTGGACTTCAACGGCAGGAACAGCCCACCCACCTTCAGATACGGCAGGCACAGCTCAGCCAGTACATTCAGCGGCGCCACCGCACGGGAGACAACGATGTCAAAGCTCTCCCGCACGCCCTTCTTCTGGATGTACTCCTCCGCCCGGCCGGTGACGGCGGTGACGGGAATCTCCAGCGCGGCACAGCTGTCCTGGATGAACTGGATGCGCTTTCCGGTGGAGTCCAGCGGCGTGATGTCAAAGGTGGGATCATAGCATTTCAGCGGCATGGTGGGAAAGCCCGCGCCGCAGCCGATATCCAGCACCTTCTTGCCCTGAAATTCGGTGACAGTCAGCAAAAACAGGCAATCCAGCATATGCCGCAGGGCGATCTCCTCCGGCTCAGTCACCGCCGTCAGGTTCATCACCCGGTTTTTTTCGATCAGCGCGTCAGAAAACCGCTCCATGCGGGCAATGGCCTCCCCGGTCACCGGCAGCTCCCACTCCCGGCAGCCTTCGGCCACGATTTCGGAAAATGTCATGTTGCTTGCTCCTCTCTGTGGGAAAGATACACCATCAGCGCCCCCACATCGGCGGGCGACACCCCGCTGATGCGCCCTGCCTGGCCCAGCGTCTCCGGCCGGACGGCCTGCAGCTTCTGCCGGGCCTCTGTACGCAGGGTGCGGATGGAAAGATAGTCAATGTCTGCGGGCAGCGGACTGTCCTCCAACCGACGCTGCTCCTCGATGTCCTTCAACTGGCGGCGGATGTAGCCCTCATATTTGATGCCGATCTCCACCTGCTCCCGCACCGGGCGTGGCAGCTCAGGAAAGTCGGGGTCAATGACCGCCAGATCGTCATAGCACAGCTGGGGCCGCCGCAGCAGTTCCGCCAGACTGGCCCCCCGGAGGGCGATGGGCGAGGTGCCGTGGCTCTCCAAAAATGCGTTCACCGCCGCGCTGGGCGGAGCCACGGTCTTTTGCAGTCGGGCGGTCTCATGCCGGATCTGCGCCTGCCGCTCCTCCATGGCCGCCAGCCGCTTATCAGAGATCAGCCCGATCTGGTGCCCCAGCGGCATCAGTCGGGCGTCAGCGTTGTCCTGCCGGCAGATCAGCCGATATTCGCTGCGGGAGGTCATCATCCGATAGGGCTCGTTGGTACCACGGGTGACAAGATCGTCGATGAGAGTACCGATGTACCCGTCCCGGCGTCCCAGCACCACCGGCGGCAGCCCCTGCACCCGGCGGGCAGCGTTGATTCCAGCCACCAGCCCCTGTGCCGCAGCCTCCTCATAGCCCGAGCTGCCGCACAGCTGTCCGGCGCAAAACAGCCCCGGTACCGGACGACAGGCCAGCGCGTGATCCAGCTGCAGAGGGTCGATGCAGTCGTATTCGATGGCGTATCCCGGCCGCAGCAGGTGTACCCCTTCCAGCCCGGGGATGGTGCGGAGAAAGGCCCGCTGCACATCCTCCGGCAGAGAGGAGCTCATGCCCTGCACATAGTATTCGTCGGTGTCGCCGCCGCAGGGCTCCAGAAACAGCTGATGCCGCTCCTTGTCGGGAAATCTCACCACCTTGTCCTCAATAGAGGGACAGTACCGGGGCCCGGTACCCACGATCTCTCCGCAGTACAGCGGCGACCGATCCAGCGACGACCGGATGATGGCATGGGTCTCTGCCGTGGTATAGGTGAGCCAGCAGGTGACCCGGTTGGGAGCCGGATCGGTGCGGTCAAAGGCGAAGCCTGTCTCCCCCTCATCCCCCGATTGGGGGGTCATTTTGGAAAAATCCAGGCTCTTTCCCGAAACCCGCGCCGGGGTACCGGTTTTGAATCGTCGGAGGGAAAGCCCCAGCCTCCGAAGGTCTTCGGTAAGGTGATCGGCGGAATACATTCCGTCCGGCCCCATGTGCCGTACCACCTCGCCGGTGAAGGTTTTGGCTCTCAAAAAAGTACCGGTGGCAAGCACGACGGCTTTACAGTCGTATCGCCCGCCTCCCACCATCCGCACGGCGCAGACCGCGCCGCTTTCATCGGTGAGGATCTCGCCGCACTCTCCCTGAGCCAGCTCCAGCCCGGGACAGCGCTCCAGCGCACGACGCATATAGGCCCGATAGCCCATCCGGTCGGCCTGCGCCCGGGGAGAAAATACCGCCGGACCCTTGCCCCGGTTGAGCATCCGGAATTGCAGGCAGGCGGCGTCGGCCGCACGGGCCATTTCGCCTCCCAGCGCGTCGATTTCCCGCACCAGCTGACCCTTTGCCGTGCCGCCGATGGAGGGGTTGCAGGGCATATTGCCGATGCCCTCCAGACTGGTACACAGGCACAGGGTGCGGCAGCCCAGCCGGGCGGCAGCCAGCGCCGCCTCGATGCCCGCGTGTCCCGCGCCCACGACCACGATATCATATTGTCCGGCAAAAAAATCCAGCATTGGGGTTTATCACATTCCGTTCCGTAATGTTATAGTAAATTTAAACTATTTGTAACTATATAGTTCAATACGATTTGTAGTTAACATTATGAAAACAACAAATCGTATTTTTTACCGAGAATACAGGGCGTGGGGCGGAGCCCCAGCGTCCCGCATTCTCAGTTACTCCGCGTCAGCGTCAGATCCGGTCTCCGTCCCCGGCTCGGCGGTCAGCTCGTCGTCCCGGGCGGTACAGGTCATGGAAATGACCTTCATATCCTCGTCCATGCGGATGAGCCGCACGCCCTGCGAGCTGCGTCCGCACACCCGGATATCCTCCATCCCCATGCGGATGACCACGCCTGCGTCGTTGATCAGCAGCAGATCCTCCTCCATGGTGACACAGCGGATGCCCACCAGCGCGCCGGTCTTTTCGGTAAGGTTGTGCGCGGTGATGCCGCCGCCGCCGCGATGATGCTCGGTATATTCCTCCGGCGGAGTCAGCTTGCCGTAGCCGTTTTCGGTGACGGTGAGCAGATAGCTGTCGGGATACTCCTTGGCAGCGCCAATGACCACGTCCCCATCCTTCAGGCGGATGCCCCGGACACCTGCTGCCTCACGGCCCATGACCCGCACCTCGTTTTCGTCAAAGCGGATAGCCGCGCCGTCCCGGGTGGCGAGGATGATCTTATCGCTGCCGCTGGTCAGCAGCACCTTCTCCAGCTGGTCACCCTCGTCCAGCGTAATGGCCCGGACGCCGGCCTTACGCTCGGTGTTCACCACCGAAAGATCCATGCGCTTTACCGTACCGTTGCGGGTAACAAAGAACACCTTGCCCCCCTGGTCCATCTGCCGCACGGGGATCATGGCGGTGACCCTTTCCTCGCCGGAAATTTGCAGCAGATTGACGATATTCATGCCCTTGGCCGACCCGGCGTTGCTCTCCGGCACCCGGTAGCCCTTCATCTTGTACACCCGGCCAAAGTTGGTAAAGAACAGGATGTTGTCATGGGTGGAAGCGGTGAAGATGGTATCCACCACATCCTCCTCCCGGGTCTTGATGCCGATGCGTCCCCGGCCGCCTCGCTTCTGCGCGGTATAGGCGGCAGAGGCCATCCGCTTGATATAGCCACGGCTGGTGAGGGTAAAGATATTCAGCTCCTCGGCGATGAGATCCTCCACATCAATCTCATCCTCCACCTCCTGGATCTCGGTCTTGCGGTCGTCTCCGAACTTGTCGGCAATGGCCTGCAATTCCTCCTTCAGGATGGCCCGTACCATGGCAGGATCCCCCAGTACCTGGAGGTAATAGGCGATGCGCTCCTCCAGCTCCTGATATTCGGCCTCCAGCTTTTCCCGATCCAGACCCTGCAAAGCCTTCAGCCGCATATCCAGAATGGCCTGCGCCTGTACATCGTCCAGCCCGAAGCGCTCACACAGACGCTCCTTGGCATCGTCATAGCTGGAGCGGATGATATGGATGACCTCATCAATGTTGTCCTGAGCGATCAGCAGACCCTTCAACAGATGGGCCCGCTCCTGGGCCTTTTTCAGGTCGTAGCGGGTGCGGCGGACGATAAGCTCCTCCTGGAAGGTGAGATACTCGTCCAGAATATGCCGCAGCGAGAGAATTTTCGGCTGCTTCTGGTCATTGACCAGGGCCAGCATGATGATGGAGAAGTTGGATTGCAGCGCCGTCTGGGTGAACAGCTTGTTCAGCACCACCTGGGCGTTGGCATCCTTTTTCAGCTCGATGACTATGCGCATACCGTTGCGGTCGGTCTCGTCCCGCAGGTCGGAAATGCCCTCCAGCCGCTTGTCCTTCACCTGCTCGGCGATATTTTTGATCAGCTGTCGCTTGTTCACCTGATAGGGCAGCTCGGTGACCACGATGCGCTGCCGATCCTTGCCGAACTCCTCTATCTCGGTCTTTGCACGCACCGTTACCCGGCCGCGGCCGGTGGCATAGGCCTGACGAATGCCCGCCCGGCCCATGATGATGCCCCGGGTGGGAAAATCCGGCCCCTGAATGTGACCCATCAGGTCGGCCAGCGTGGCGTCGGGGTTGTCCAGCACACAGATACAGGCCCCGATGACTTCCCGCAGATTGTGGGGCGGGATGTTGGTGGCCATACCCACGGCAATGCCGCTGGAGCCGTTTACCAGCAGATTTGGAAAGCGGCTGGGCAGCACCCGGGGCTCCTTGCGGCTTTCGTCAAAGTTGGGATCCCAGTTAACGGTATCCTTGTCGATATCCCGCAGCATCTCGTTGGAGATCTTGCTGAGGCGGGCCTCGGTGTAACGATAGGCCGCCGGCGGGTCGCCGTCTACCGAACCGAAGTTTCCGTGGCCGTCCACCAGCATATAGCGCATGGAGAAATCCTGCGCCAGACGCACCATGGCGTCGTAGACTGAGGCGTCGCCGTGGGGATGATATTTACCCAGCACATCGCCCACGCAGGTGGCGGACTTTTTGAAGGGCTTGTCAGAGGTGAGGCCGCTTTCGTACATGGTGTACAAAATACGGCGATGCACCGGCTTCAGGCCATCCCGCACATCGGGCAAAGCCCGTCCCACGATTACGCTCATTGCGTATTCGATATAGGATTTTTCCATCTCGGACACCAGAGGAGACTCTGTGATCACCTGATTTGGAAACAGAATGTCCTCCGGCTTGTAGTTTCGATTGTGTGTTGCCATTGTATTTGTTCTCCTTTTCCGTTAGGAGTGATTTGTGATTGGCTTTTTCGCATTTGTGTGACTGGCGTGATCTTTTTCTTTTTCGCTTCCCGCGCCGTCAGATATCGATATTCACCGCATACTGTGCGTTCTTCTCGATCCACGCCTTTCGCGGCTCCACTTCCTCGCCCATCAAAACGGTAAATATCTGGTCGGCCGCAATGGCATCGTCAATGGTGATGCGCCGCAGCGACCGCTTTTCAGGATCCATGGTGGTGTCCCACAGCTCGTGCGCGTCCATCTCACCCAGACCCTTAAATCGGCTGATCTCCACCCTGGCGTTGGGATTGTCGGCCCGCAGCTCGGCTGAGACCCGATCCCGCTCAGCCTCGGAATAGGCCACCCGCACGGTTTTGCCACGGGTGAGCTTAAACAGCGGCGGCACGGCGGAATACACATACCCATGCTCGATCAGCGGCCGCATATAGCGGAAGAAGAAGGTCAGCAGCAGCGTCCGGATGTGTGCGCCGTCCACATCGGCATCAGCCATGATAATGATCTTGTGATACCGCAGCTTTTCAATGTTGAATTCCTCGCCGATACCGGCGCCCAGCGCCACGATCAGCGGATAGAGCTTGTCATTTCCATAGATTTTGTCTGCCCGGGCCTTCTCCACATTGAGCATCTTGCCCCACATGGCCAGAATGGCCTGGAAGCGGGAGTCCCGCCCCTGAATGGCAGAGCCGGCAGCCGAGTCGCCCTCGACGATATAGATCTCGCACAGGCTGGGATCCCGCTCGTTGCAGTCCTGCAGCTTGTCGGGCATCTGACCGGATTCCAGCCCGGTCTTGCGCCGGACGGACTCCCGGGCCTTTTTGGCGGCCTCTCTGGCGCGGTTGGCCGTAAGCGCTTTTTCCACAATGGTCTTTGCAACTGTGGGATTTTCCTCGAAATAGTCGGACAGCTTCTCATAGGTCATGCTGTCCACCAGTGTCCGCATAAAGGCATTGCCCAGCTTGGTCTTGGTCTGGCCCTCGAACTGGGCCTCGGTGAGCTTCACCGAAATCACACAGGTCAGGCCCTCCCGCACATCCTCGCCGGAAAGATTTTTATCATTGTCCTTCAGCTGACCATATTTGCGGGCATAATCGTTGATTACACGGGTGAGAGCAGCCTTAAAGCCGGTCTCGTGCATGCCGCCCTCTGGGGTGTGGATGTTGTTGGCAAAGGACTGCATCAGCTCGTTGTAGCTGTCGGTATATTGCAGGGCAATCTCCGCCTCGCTGTCCTCCTTCACCGTCTTGAAATAGATGGTGCCCTCGTAGATGGGGGTCTTGTTGGTGTTCAGATAGGTGACATATTCCCGGATACCGCCCTCGTAGCACATGGTATCCCGGAGGATATTCTCCGGATCCCGGCTGTCAGTCAGGGTGATGCGCAGACCGGCGTTGAGGAAGGCCTGCTCCCGCAGCCGGGTGTGCAACACCTCGTAATCGTAGATCAGCTCGTCAAAGATTTCTCCGTCAGGCTTAAAGGTGACGCTGGTGCCGGTGCGGTCGGTCTCTCCGGTGACAAGCAGCTTCTGGGTGGTCTTTCCCCGGGAGAAGGCCATTTTATGGATCTTGCCATCCTTATGGACCTCCACCTCCAGCCATTCGGACAGGGCGTTCACCACGCTGGCGCCCACGCCGTGCAGACCGCCGGAGACCTTGTACCCGCCGCCGCCGAATTTGCCGCCGGCGTGCAGCACGGTAAAGACCACCTCCAGCGTGGGGATTCCCATCTTCGGATGATTTCCCACGGGGATGCCGCGGCCGTTGTCTATGACCCGGATCACATCGTCCGGCAGGATATCCACCTCAATGTGGGTGCAGTAGCCCGCCAGCGCCTCGTCGATGGAATTGTCCACGATCTCATACACCAGATGGTGCAGACCACGGGAGCTGGTGGTGGCGATATACATACCGGGCCGCTTGCGCACGGCCTCCAGTCCCTCCAGCACCTGGATTTGATTTTCGTCATATTGGGTGTCAACCCGGGTGACAACATCTTCTTGCATAACAGGAACCTCCGTACCGGCCGAAAAGCCGGTTTTATAAAAACAATTTGTATTATTTATTCACTTAATTCCACATCGGACAGGGCGTCCACGCCCTCCTCCAGACGCTTCAGCAGGGTTTTGCTGCTGATCTGGGAAATATAGACCACATGGTCGCCGTTTTCCCGGCAGACCACAGCGGATTTTGGCAGCTCATCGGTGATGACATAGACCTTTCCGGCCTGTTCGGCCTGGGTGAGGTAATTGCGGGTGTGACGGCTCCAGGTGGCGGTATCCATATCAAAGATCACCACAATGCTGTCCTCTGCCACCGCCACATCCCGACCAAGATGCAAAAACATAGTGTTCTCCTTTTCTGTTCCATATGGAAACGACAGAAACTGCGCCTCAGCTCCCCGCAGGGCAGAGAAGAAAAAAGAAGGAGTCGCGCTGATGGACAAACAGAAAGCTCCTCTGTCTCGTCCCTAAAGCCTGATCACCCGGCTGTCCGCAAACTCCCGCCGCTCCTCACAGCAGGTGATAATGGACTGTCCCCCCATGGTGTGGGTGGATACAAACGCCTGCCGCGGCGCATCCAGCTCAGACAGCACATCGTCCAGCAGCAGCACGGGATATTCGCCCGTATCCCGGAAAAACAGCTCCCGCTGGGCAAATTTCAGCGCCAGCGCTGCCGATCGGGTCTGTCCCTGGGAAGCAAAGGCCCGTGCGGGCCGCCCGTTCAACAGCAGCTCCAGATCGTCCCGATGAATGCCCGAAAGACAGGAGCCCGATTGCAGCTCTGCTGCCCGATGACTCTCCAGATGCTCCCGCAACTGCTCCTCCAGCGCGGAAACCCCGGCAAAAGGGTCGGTGACGGTGCTCACCGTTTGATAAACCAGCGACAGCTGCTCCTTTCCGCCGGAAATGGCGGCATGCAGCCGTCCGCATTCCTCCTCCAGTCCCCGGCAGAACCGGGCCCGATAGCCCAGCAGCCGCGCCCCCAGCTGGGCCAGCTGCTGATCGTATACGCCGATGAGCTCCGCCGAAGGACGGGGCTCCTCCCCCTTCAGCAGCCGATTCTTGCTCTCCAGCAGCCGCTCATAGCGGGAAAGCAGATCGCCGTACCGCGGCCGCAGCTGGCAGATGGCAGCATCCAGAAAGGCTCTGCGTCCGGAGGCCGGCCCCTTTACCAGCGCCAGATCCTCCGGCGAAAACAGCACACAGCGCAGGCAGTCGGAAAGCTCCAGCTGACGCTGCTTTTTCACTCCGTTGACCCAGATCCTGCTGCGCCCGGCACAGGGCAGCTCCATTTTCAGAGAAAAATCACGACCACGGGTCTCCACCCCCGCCTGCAGCTCGGCGCAGGTGGCGTCCCACCGTACCAGCTCGGCCTTTTTTGCCGCCCGCCAGGAACGGACGCCTGTGAGCAGATAAATACCCTCCAGCAGGTTGGTTTTTCCCCGTCCGTTGTCGCCGCAAATGATGTTCACTCCCGACGAAAAGGAAAAGGACGCCTGCTCATAGCTGCGGAAATTCCGCAGGGACAAGCTGTTCAGGAGCATCTCTCATGGATATGCAGCAGGGTATCTCCCCACTGCACCTCATCCCCGGGAAAGATTTTTTTGCCCCGAACGGTGCAAACCTGACCGTTGAGCAGAACCTCTCCGGCAAGGATACTCACCTTTGCCGCGCCGCCGGTGGCAAACAGTCCCGCAAATTTCAGCAGGCTGTCCAGACGGATCATTCCGTCTTTGACCATGATATCCTTCTCAGTCATTTTGTTATTCCCCCGCCTTCAGCCGTACAGGCAGCACAAGATACAGGTACCGGTCGCCCTCCACAGGGCGCATAGTACAGGGAGAAAGTCCGCTTTTCAGGCCCAGGATAAAGCTTTCGTCCTGGCAGGCCCGCAGAGCCTCCAGCAGATAGCGGTTATTGAAGCCGATCTCCAGCTGTGTGCCGCAGTCCGGCACGGCGATCTGGTCAAAGCTGCGGCCCAGCGCGGTGATGCAGGAAAGCTTCAGCCGGTCGTGGTCGAAATTACAGCGGACAGGGTTTTTCAGTCGTTCGGAGATGATCAGGCTGACCCGCTCCACCGCGGAAATGAATTGTGCCCGGTCAACCTCCAGTTCAATGGGCTGCTCCGCAGGGATGGCCGCCCGCCAGTTCAGAAATTCACCCTCCAGCAGGCGGGTGGTAAAGCGTGTGCTGCCAAAGGCAAACAGTGCGTGCTTCCGCTGGGGATAGATCTCGCACAGGATGTCCTCGTCCGGCAGGATGCGGTTCAGATCCTTCAGGGACTCGCCGGGGACTACCAGCGAGAATTGCTCGGTGTCAGCCACCTCCAGCTCCTCCTGCCGCACCGCCAGCCGGTAGCCGTCCACACTGACCATGCGGAAGATCCGCTTATCCAGCTCCATCAGGGAGCCGGTAATGATGGGCTTGTTTTCATTGTCGCTGACGGCAAACAGGGTACCGGAGATCATGTCCTTCATAAGACTTGCAGGAATGCAGAAGCGTTCGGACTCGTTGACCTCCGGCAGCTCGGGAAACTCCTGGGGATCGGAGGCAATCAGGTTGAACTCCGAATCGCCGCCCCGGATGACCGCCATCAGGTTGCTGACCACCGAGATTTCCACCGTGTCAGAGGGCAGACGCCGGACGATGTCCGCCAGGATACGGGCATTGAGGACCACCGAGCCGGGCTTGTGTACATCGGCCTCCACCTGCTGCTGGATAGCGGTTTTGTAGTTGAAGCCGCTGACCGTGATGGAGTCAGAGGCCACGATGAGCAGACCCTCCATAACAGGGGTGGTCACCTTAGTGCCCACCGCATGGCTGCAAATGGAAACGGCGCTGTTGAAGGCACTTTTTTCACAGGTGAAATGCATATCTGCGTCACTCCTTTTTTTCGATAAGAAAAAATTCTATATAGTAATCGTAGTAGGTGCTGTGGAAACTGTGCAAATTCCGGGAAAGCCTTGAAATGACTGGATCGAAGTCTCCGCAGGGGGCTGTCAGAAAATCGGCAGGTTGATCGATTTTATTCACAACCCTCTTTTTTTCACAGTTTCCACAAAGTTTTTCACAGGTTTTTGTGGAAAAGCGTTTTAGTAAGTCAAAACAGGGCAGATTTTCTCATTTGCTCTGGATGTTTTTCTTCAGATCGTTGACGGTATCCCGCAGGGCATCGTTTTCTGCCATGAGGGCCGTAAGCTTTTCAATGCCGTACATCACCGAGGTGTGATGCTGGCCCAGGATCTTGCCGATCTCCGGATAGGACATGGAGCACAGATCCCGCATGATGTATTCCGCCACCTGTCGGGGCAGTACCACTTCCTTGCCGCGGGCCTTGCCCCGGATGCGCTCCACCGGGATGGAGAAGTATTCCGAAACCTCATCCAGTACCATCTCCGGTGTGGGATTGAGCCCCGGCCGTTCCTTGAAAATGTCCTTGATGGCCTTCTGTGCCATGGGGAGGTCGATGGGACTGCCCATCAGCCCGTTGACAGCGGCGATCTTTTTCACCGCTCCCTCCAGTTCCCGCACATTGTTGGTGATGTTTTCCGCGATGTACTCCACCACCTTCTGCGGCAGTTCGATGTTTAGATTGTTGGCCTTGGATTTGACCATGGCCATGCGGGTCTCCAGATCGGGGGACTGCACGTCGGCCAGCAGGCCGCTTTCAAACCGGGTCTGCAGGCGGTCGCTCAGGGTTGCGATCTCCTTGGGCGGACGGTCAGAGGTCAGCACGATCTGTCGGTTGGCCTGAAACAGCGATTCGAAGGTGTGGAAAAATTCCTGCTGTAAGCTGTCCTTTCCGCTGAGGAACTGGACATCGTCCATCAGTAAAAGGTCGGATTGCCGGTACTTGGCGCGGAATTCCGAAAAACCGGAGGTTTTGACGGCCTCCACCATCTCATTCATGAAGTCCTCGCTCTTGATGTACACGATGCGGTAGTTGGGATGCTTCTTCCGCAGGGCGTTGGCAATTGCGAACAGAAGATGGGTCTTGCCAAGACCGGAGCCGCCATAGATGAACAGAGGGTTGTAAAGCCGGGCGGGGTTGTTGGCAACGGCCAGCGCCGCCGCGTGAGCGAACTTGTTGGAGTTGCCTACGATGAACTTTTCGAAGGTGTAGCCGGCATAAACGCTGCCGCCGCTTTGTAATTTCCAGCTGTCGGCCTCCGCTCCGTGAACATACAGCGGCCTGGCGGGACGACCCAGCAGCTGGGTGATGATCTGGGAAACATTTTCGGTAAAGCGCTTGGTCAGCGTGTCACGAAACAGCTCGCTGGAGGCCTCGATCACAAAGAGCTCGTCCTCTATGGTGATCGCCGAGGAATTGGTGAACCAGGGGTCCACCAGTACCTCTCCCATCTCCGCCCGGAGCTGCCGCAGCACCGCATCCAGCAGTGCTTCAGGCGTATACATATCGAATATCCCCTTTTTGCAAAATAGATGATAACAATTCATCTTATTATACCATACCTTCCTTTTAGAATTCAACTCATTTCTTCTTATATATTAAGAGTATGGTTTTATAGATAGCAGAATCGCCGGAAACCTTCCACGGAAGTCTTCCAGAAAAATTTCCGTCTCAAACCCATCTGTATCGTCCATTGGCCTGTCCATTTCCCGGAAGCGCAGTCGATTTTTTTTCTTCACAGTCCTGCGGGCCAGAGACACTGGGGCTCTGCCCCAGACCCCGGACGCTGCGCTGTGCGTTTCTTTCCACCGGCGGAGTCGAAGACCGACCGAGATATCCGCCAACGCAGGCTCGCAAACTCCTCCCCGCAGCAAAAAAATCCGCAAAAAAAAGCAAATTTTTTTGAAAATGGGGGTGAAAATGCAAATCAAATCTGTTATAATAACTTCGATTATCCTGTCGGCAGTTTGACCGCGGGACGATCCGCAACAGTCTGCACAATTTTTTACAAGGAGATAGATGCTATGCACAAGTATGTTTACCTGTTCACAGAGGGTAATGCCAAGATGCGTGAGCTTCTGGGCGGCAAGGGCGCCAACCTGGCCGAAATGACCAACATTGGCCTGCCTGTTCCCCAGGGCTTCACCATCAGTACTGAGGCCTGCACCCAGTATTATGAGGATGGCCGTCGGATCAACGAGGAGATCCAGGCCCAGATCATGGAGCACATCGACAAGATGGAAGCCATCACCGGCAAGAAGTTCGGCGATCTGGAAAATCCCCTGTTGGTTTCTGTCCGCTCCGGAGCCCGCGCCTCCATGCCCGGCATGATGGATACCATCCTGAACCTGGGCCTGAACGAGGATGTGGTCAAGGTCATGGCCGAGAAGTCCAATAACCCCCGCTGGGCCTGGGACTGCTATCGCCGCTTTATCCAGATGTACTCCGATGTGGTTATGGAGGTCGGCAAGAAGTATTTCGAGCAGCTGATCGACGAGATGAAGGAAAAGAAGGGCGTCAAGCAGGATGTGGAGCTCACCGCTGAGGATCTGCAGGAGCTGGCCGGCCAGTTCAAGGCCGAGTACAAGGCCAAGATCGGCTCTGACTTCCCCTCTGACCCCAAGGAGCAGCTGATGGGTGCCGTTCAGGCCGTCTTCCGTTCCTGGGATAACCCCCGCGCCAATGTTTACCGCCGCGACAATGATATTCCCTATTCCTGGGGTACTGCCGTCAATGTCCAGTCCATGGCCTTCGGCAACATGGGCGACGACTGCGGCACCGGCGTTGCCTTTACCCGTGATCCCGCCACCGGCGAAAAGCACCTGATGGGTGAGTTCCTCACCAACGCTCAGGGCGAAGATGTGGTGGCCGGCGTCCGTACTCCCATGCCCATCGCCCAGATGGCTGAAAAGTTCCCCGAGGCCTTTGAGCAGTTCCAGAAGGTCTGCAAGCTGCTGGAGGACCATTACCGCGATATGCAGGATATGGAGTTCACCGTGGAGCACGGCAAACTCTATATGCTCCAGACCCGTAACGGCAAGCGCACCGCCAAGGCCGCGCTGAAGATCGCCTGCGACCTGGTGGACGAGGGCATGATCTCCGAGCAGGAGGCCGTCATGATGATCGATCCCCGCAACCTGGATACCCTGCTGCATCCCCAGTTTGATCTGAACGCCCTGAAGGCCGTTCAGCCTGTGGGCTCCGCTCTGGCCGCCTCTCCCGGCGCCGCCTGCGGCAAGATCGTCTTCACCGCCGAGGATGCCAAGGAGTGGAAGGCCCGCGGCGAAAAGGTGGTTCTGGTTCGTCTGGAGACCTCTCCCGAGGATATCGAGGGCATGAAGGCCTCTCAGGGCATCCTGACCGTTCGCGGTGGTATGACCTCTCATGCCGCCGTCGTTGCCCGCGGCATGGGTACCTGCTGCGTCTCCGGCTGCTCCGAAATCATCATGGACGAGGAGAACAAGAAGTTCCAGCTGGCCGGCAAGACCTATCACGAGGGTGATTATATCTCCATCGACGGCTCTACCGGTAAGATCTATGACGGCGTCATCCCCACCATGGATGCCTCCATTACCGGCGAGTTCGGCCGTATCATGGCCTGGGCCGACAAGTATCGTCAGCTGAAGGTTCGCACCAATGCCGATACCCCCCGCGATGCCAAAAAGGCCCGCGAGCTGGGCGCGCAGGGCATCGGTCTGTGCCGTACCGAGCATATGTTCTTCGATACCGACCGGATCGCTGCCATCCGCGAGATGATCTGCTCCGACACCGTGGAGGAGCGCGAGACCGCTCTGAACAAGCTGCTGCCCATGCAGCAGGGCGACTTTGAGCAGCTCTACACCGCCATGGAGGGCAACCCCGTTATCATCCGTTACCTGGATCCCCCCCTGCACGAGTTCGTCCCCACTGAGGAGGCCGACATCGCTGCTCTGGCCAAGGCGCAGGGCAAGACCGTGGAGCAGATCAAGGCCATCATCGCCGGTCTGCATGAGTTCAACCCCATGATGGGTCACCGCGGCTGCCGTCTGGCCGTCACCTATCCTGAGATCGCCCGGATGCAGACCCGCGCTGTCATCCGCGCTGCCATCAATGTGAAGAAGGCCCATCCCGACTGGGATATGGAGCCCGAGATCATGATCCCCCTGGTGGGCGAGGTCAAGGAGCTGAAGTATGTTAAGAATGTGGTCACCGCCACCGCTGACGAGGAGATCGCCGCCGCCGGTATCGAGCTGAAGTATCAGGTCGGTACCATGATCGAGATCCCCCGCGCTGCTCTGACTGCCGATGAGATCGCCAAGGAGGCCGAGTTCTTCTCCTTCGGTACCAACGATCTGACCCAGATGACCTTCGGCTTCTCCCGTGACGACGCCGGCAAGTTCCTGGGCGCTTACTACGATCGCAAGATCTATGAGAACGATCCCTTCGCCAAGCTGGATCAGGTTGGCGTTGGCAAGCTGGTGGAGATGGCTGCCAAGCTGGGCCGCCAGACCCGTCCCGATATCACCCTGGGCATCTGCGGCGAGCACGGCGGCGACCCCTCCTCTGTGGAGTTCTGCCACCGTGTGGGCCTGGACTATGTGTCCTGCTCTCCCTTCCGTG
This sequence comes from uncultured Oscillospiraceae bacterium, assembly GCA_964646225.1. Taxonomy (GTDB): domain Bacteria; phylum Bacillota; class Clostridia; order Oscillospirales; family Butyricicoccaceae; genus UBA4644. The sequence continues at coordinate 21 of CAZYAD010000009.1, read as the reverse complement.
TGCCCATCGCCCGTCTGGCCG
>CAZYAD010000008.1:19834-47668 GCA_964646225.1 uncultured Oscillospiraceae bacterium | reverse complement strand
ACCAAGTATCGCCAATTTTTCTTGTCGCACTCCTGTACGGCAGCTACCCTATGTCGGTAATGTTCTCATACTGTCTTATTGGAAAATACCTTGGGGGCGGCTTTTTTGCGGTTCGGTCTGCTTTATTTGATCTTGCGGCTCTCCAGATAATACCGTTTCTCGCGGCTGTGGCCCATGGAGAAGGTCTTTCTGGGCAGAACGCCATCGGACACCACGCCACGGAACAGCTGGCTCTTTTCCATGCCCGGCACCAGGAAGCCGATGGCATTTTCCTGTCCGGCAAAGGCGATCAGGGCATCATCATCGTGGATATAGTCAATCTCGCCGGCGTTCTCCTTCAGGTAGCTGTCCAGGAAGGCCTGCAGCACGCCGACGGCCAGCTCGCTCTTGGCGCGGTCCAGATATACCGTGCCGCAATCCTTGCCGATGTACCACTTCACCGGATAGCCGCCCTCGGCGCAGATGTTGTCCTGCACGGCCTTCAGCAGCTTGGCAGTGTCGGTATTGAAGATCACACGGTGGATGGGTTCGAACTGCTGGGCGGGGTCATGGATGTTCTCCAGCTCCACCAGCGCGTAGCGGGCCGGATGGTTGGACAGATCCTCGCCGGGATGATTGCGCTTGAGCTCCTCATAGCAGCTCTTGGCAGTGGCCAGCGAATGGTTGCCGTCGCCCACGGCGAAGACCACGGGCTCGCCCTTCAGGCCCTCGTACTTCTTGCCCACATTGGCGGAATACTCGCTCAGGCGGGCGTTAAAGGCGGCGACCTCGTCCTGCGGCACCAGCCAGCCGGTGATATGGCCGCCCTGCTCCATCAGGTCGAAGTCATACAGCACCTTCATGCTGTCCTTTTTGGCGGCGATGGGCTCGATGAGCACCTTTTCGTGGTCATCGCACAGCAGCAGGATGTGCGGCAGCTCGATGGGAGCATCGCGGCGGACACGCTGACGGGGCGGGATGCGCTCGGTGACGGTGCGCTCGGTGGCGCGGATGGGAGAGGTGGCGCCGGCGTTGTAATCATAGGCCTCCAGATCCACGCGGCCCATCAGGCCCATGCGGATGGAGCCGTTTTCCAGCGTGCGCTCCACATAGATCAGGCTGTTTTCATAGGTCTCGAAGACGCCCGTTTCCAGATATTCGCTCATGGTCTTGTTGATGAGGGCGGTATGGGCGGCCTCCTTTTCGGTACCCAGCTCGGCCTCGGGCAGGATCAGGTTGATGGTGGACACGGCGCCTTCGGCGTTGGCCCACACCCGCTCCCAATAGGCCTGGTCGGAGGTGAACTGGTCGCAGGCGATGACCGCCCACTTGCTCATATCCGCGTTTTTGGGCAGCAGGATATCGGCAGGCAAAAAGACATTATGATTCATGAGAATGTCCCTCTTTCTTTCATTTTTTGGTGGCTTTCGATGCCGGAAGGGCAGGGAACCCGCAGTTTTCCGGTCATGCAAAACGCGGCAGAGCAGCCGTTGTCTCTGCTCTGCCGCCGGAAGGCAGGATCAGAACGCGAAGTTCGTGATGATATCCACCACTTCCGCGCCGATGCGCTTCTGGGCCTCCACCGTCTGTGCGCCGATATGAGGCGTGCAGGACACGGCGGGATGGCTGTACAGCTCATGGTTGGCCGTGGGCTCCTCGAACCACACATCCAGGCCGGCGCCCCGCAGCTTGCCGCTGTTCAGGGCATCCAGCAGAGCCTGCTCGTCCACATTCTTGCCGCGGGAGGTGTTGATGAGCACCGCGCCATCCTTCATCTTGGCGATGAAGTCGGCATCCACCAGAGGCTTGTCGCCCAGGGCGGGGGTGTGCAGGGACACAAAATCGGACTGCGCCAGCAGCGCATCCTGATCGATGTACTTGACGCCGAACTTTTCCTCCAGCTCGGGCTTGACGGTGCGGCTGGAGACCACGACCTTCATGCCCAGGGCCTGGGCCATTTTGCACAGTTCCTGACCGATGCGGCCAAAGCCCACGATGCCCAGCGTCTTGCCGGACAGCTCCATGCCCTTGGCATAGCTCTTCTTTTCCCACTTGTCCTGACGCATGGTCACATTGGAGATGGCCACATAGCGGGAGCAGGCCAGCATATGGGCCAGTGCCAGCTCAGCCACCGACGCGGAGGAAGCGCAGGGGGTGTTGCGAACGGTGATGCCCTTTTCCTGAGCATACTTCACATCGATGTTGTCCACACCCACGCCGCCGCGGATGATGAGCTTCATCTTGCCGCCCTGAGCGGCGTCGATATGGGGCGCACGGACCTTGGTCTTGGAGCGGACGACCATGGCATCAAACTCGGCCATGGCCTGACCCAGCTGGTCGGGCTCATAGAACTGCTCCACCACATCGAAGCCCTGCTCACGCAGCTGGGCGATGGCGGATTTATCCATACCGTCGGTGATCAAAATACGAACCATAGGATTTCCCTTCCTTTTCTGTCATCATATTTGGGCAAAGGCGGCGGGGCGCCCCGCCGCCGAACGCGTTGCCAGCTTACTTGTGGGCTTCCTCAAACTCCTTCAGGAACTTGACCAGCGCCTCCACGCCCTCTTTGGGCATGGCATTGTAGATGGAAGCGCGCAGGCCGCCCACAGAGCGGTGGCCCTTCAGGTTGTCAAAGCCAGCCTTCTTGGAGGCAGCCACCACCTCGGCATCCAGCTCGTCGGAGCCGGTGTTGAAGCAGACATTCATCAGGGAGCGATCCTCGGGGTTGGCAGTGGCCTTGAACATGGCAGAGGAATCCAGGAAGGCATACAGGATGGTGGCCTTTTCCAGATTGCGCTTGTGCATCTCCTCCAGACCGCCGATGCTCTTCAGGTACTTGAAGACCTTGCCGCAGCAGTAGATGGCCCAGCAGTTGGGGGTGTTGTACATGGAGTCGTTGTCCGCATGGGTCTTGTAGCTCATGTAAACGGGGGTCTTGGGATCCAGATCCTCACGCAGCAGATCCTCGCGGATGATGACCACGGCCATACCGGCGGGGCCGACATTCTTCTGGACGCCGGCCCAGATCAGGCCGTAATCGCTGACATTGCAGGGCTTGGACAGGAACATGGAGCTCTGGTCGGACACCAGCAGCTTGCCCTTGGTATTGGGCAGAGTGCTGAAGGTGGTGCCGTTGATGGTCTCGTTCTCGCAAATGTAGACATAATCGCAGTCCTCGGGGATGTCCAGATCGGAGCAGTCGGGGACATAGGTGTAGTTCTTATCCTTGGAGGACGCCACCACCTTCACATTGCCGTACTTCTTGGCTTCGGCAATGGCCTTTTTGGACCAGGTACCGGTCTCCACATAGCAGGCGGTGCCGTCCTTCAGCAGGTTCATAGCCACCATGGCGAACTGCAGGGTGCCGCCGCCCTGGACGAACAGGACCTTGTAGTTGTCGGGGATGCCCATCAGATCCCGCAGATCCTGCTCCGCCTCGGCGGCGATCTGCATAAAGACCTTGGAGCGATGGCTCATCTCCATGACGCACATACCGCTGCCGCGGTAGTTCATCATTTCGTCGCGGATCTCCTCCAGCACGGCTTCGGGCATCATGGCGGGGCCGGCAGAGAAATTGTAGGTGCGCTCGTATTTCATTGGTATCTCCTCCAAATTAAATAGTTTTGACCTATCAGACATAGAAAAAACTTGTTTTTCTATTAAATATATACTATCATTAAAGAGAGGCGGACGCAATTCCTTTTAGCAAAATTTCGGAAATTTGTGATTATGATCGGTTTTGCCGATCGTTTTTTGGTCATTTCACCAAATCGAATTTGGGTATTTTCCATTTGCTGCAAGCTTTTCGGAAAGGAGCACAAAAATATGGCCGAAATTTTGGGCAATTTGCTGAATCTTTTGGGAGAGACTCCCATTCTTCGCCTTTCCCGGCTGTCCGAAGCCGCAGGCTGCGCCGTTCCCATTCTGGCAAAGCTGGAGTTTCTTTCCCCCGGCGGCAGCGTCAAGGACCGGGCGGCAGCGGCCATGGTGCAGGAAGCGGAGAGGCGGGGAGCGCTGGCTCCCGGCGGCACGGTGCTGTGTGCCAGCGCAGGCAGCGCGGGGATCTCGGTGGCGATGGTATGCGCCGCGCTGGGGCATCCCTGCATCATTCTCCTGCCGGACACCGTCAGCCCCCAGCGCATCCGCCATCTGCGGCGCTACGGCGCGGAGGTGGTGACCCTCCCGGCGGAGGCCTGTGCCGCCCGCGCCGAACAGCTGCACCGCAGTCTGCCCGGCTCGTTTGTGGCCGATCCCTTTACCAACGAGGACAATCCCGCCGCGCACCACCGCACCGGCGACGAGCTGCTGCGGCAGGTGGGGGAAGTGGATTATCTGGTGGCCGGCGTCGGCTCAGGCGGCACCCTGACCGGCTGCGCGGAGCGGGTGAAGATGTTCTGTCCCGACTGCCGGATCATCGCGGTGGAGCCCTATGCTTCGCCGGTGCTCAGCGGCGGCTTCCCCGGCGGACATCCCCTGACGGGCATCGGCCCGGGGTTCGTGCCGCCGGTGCTGAACACCTATATTTTAGACGAGGTCATCAAGGTCAAGACCCCCGATTCCCTTGCGCTGATGCGGCTGCTGGCCCGCACTGAGGGTCTGCTGTGCGGCCCCTCCTCCGGGGCGGCGCTGGCGGCGGCGGTATCGGTGGCCAGGCGTCCCGAGGCCGCAGGCAAGACGGTGGTGACCATCCTCCCCGATGTGGGGGAGCGCTATCTGGAAGAAGAATACGAAAAATAAGGAGTAACCGTTATTATGGAAAAGGAAAAGATCGAACGGCTCAACGAGCTGGCCCGCCGTGCCAAGCAGCAGGCGCTGACTGCCCAGGAGCTGGAGGAGCGGGCTATCCTCCGGGAGGAGTATATTGCCGCATTTCGCGGCAATCTGGAGGCCCATCTGGAGCGCATTGTGGTGCAGTATCCGGACGGCAGCCGCCGGAAGCTGGAGAAGAAGCGCAACCGCTGACGGGGCTGTGCGAAGGGGCAGGAACTGCGTGGCTTGCAGCCCCGAACCCCGCGTGACTTTTATCCGGGCAAAAGTCACCAAAACCCGTTGGGGCACTTCCGCTGCGCCCACAAGCTCCCGTCCCCCGCGTTGGGGAGAAGGATAAAGCAAGAGAATGTGCTGACGGAGAAGCGGGGACGAGCGTAAAATATTTACCATTCGTTTTCTTGACACGGCCCATGAAATGCGATACGATTGCAATAGCAAAACCGACTATGAAAGGTGGCTTTTTCCATGTCCACGACCCAGGCGCAGACGCCCCCCGCCGGTATGCGGGCCGTCACCAGAAAGCGTGCCCTGCCCATCTATGCCTTTGGCCTGGTGTGGCTGCTGTGGGCGCTGCTGTTTCCCCTCTATTCCGTCATCCACTACATCCTCTGTCTGGCGGTGAGCCTTGCGGTCTGCCTTGTGCTGACAAAGGTCCTGCCCGACACCGTCACCTATGAGCCCATCCCCGTGCAGCCCACCGGCTTTGACTCCGCTGACCAGCTGCTGGAGGCCGGCGGCAGCGCCCTGCGGGAGATCGCCGCCCTTTCTGCCAGAATCGGCAACGCCGAGGTGCGGCAGAAGGCCGACCGGCTGGGAGTCACCTGCGGCCGCATCCTGGACTATGTGCGACAGAACCCCAAAAGCGCTGACGGTCTGCGGAAGTTTATGAACTACTATCTGCCCACCCTGCAAAAGCTGCTGAACACCTATGTTCTGATGGAGGCGCAGGGGGTGGAGGGTGAAAACATCACCGCCTCCAAGACCCGCATCTCCCAGATGCTGGACACCATGGATCAGGCCTTTGAAAAGCAGTTGGACGCCCTGTTCGGCGACACCGCGCTGGACATCGACACCGACATCACCGTGATGGAGGGGATGCTCTCTCAGGAGGGCCTCACCGACGGCGGCCAGATGCCGCAGGCAACGGCCGGGGACACCATCCGGCTGGAGCTGTGACCCTGCAACACACTAAAATTGAGATACGGAGGAGATCACTATGACTGAAAAGGATACCCTGGAGCTGGAGACTTCCGTCCCCACCCTGACCCTGACTCCCGAGCTGGCAGAGGAGCCCGCCGCCGAGGAGGCCGCTCCCGCCGTGGAACCGGTTTTTCTGGACGAAAGCGCCTACAACGAGGCTGAACGCAAGGTCATCAACGATTTTTCCCAGCAGATCGACATTTCCAACGCCACCATGGTGCTGCAATATGGCTCCGCCGCTCAGAAGAAGCTCTCTGACTTTTCCGAAAGCGCCCTGAGCAATGTCCGCACCAAGGATCTGGGCGAGATGGGCGATCTGGTCACCGATCTGGTGGGCGAGCTCAAGGGCTTCGATGTGGACGAGGACGAGGGCGGCATCTTCGGCTTTTTCAAAAAGAGCGCCAACAAGCTCACCAATCTGAAAGCCCGCTACGACAAGGCCGAGACCAATGTAGACAAGATCTGTACCGTGCTGGAAAATCATCAGGTGCAGCTGCTCAAGGACATCGCCATGCTGGACAAGATGTATGAAAAGAACCTGGCCAATTACAAGGAGCTGGGGATGTATATTCTGGCAGGTAAAAAGAAATTGCAGACCGTCCGGGAGCAGGTGCTGCCCCAGCTGATCGAAAAAGCAAAGCAGACCGGCGACGCCGCCGACAGCCAGGCCGCCAATGATATGGCCGCCTTCTGCGACCGCTTTGAAAAGAAGATCCATGATCTGGAGCTCACCCGGATGATCTCCCTGCAGATGGGCCCCCAGATCCGGCTGGTGCAGAACAACGACACCCTGATGGCCGAAAAGATCCAGTCCACCCTGACCAACACCATCCCCCTGTGGAAGAGCCAGATGGTGCTGGCACTGGGCATGGAGCATTCGGTGCAGGCCACCAAGGCCCAGCGCGAGGTCACTGAAATGACCAACCAGCTGCTGAAAAAGAACGCCGAAAAGCTCAAGATGGCCACCGTGGAGACCGCCAAAGAGTCCGAGCGGGGCATCGTGGACATCGAGACCCTGAAAAACACTAACAAGATGCTGGTGGAGACCCTGGACGAGGTGGTCAAGATCCAGAACGAAGGCCGCCAGAAGCGCCGGGATGCCGAGCAGGAGCTGGGCCGCATCGAGGGCGAACTGAAGCAGAAGCTGCTGGATATCCGGCAGTGAGCCGCCGCCCGGCCTCCGGTCTCCCCTACAGAAAAGGAGCCTGATTTATGAAGCACAACCGTATTCTGGCCGCCGTCGTGGCTGCCGTGCTGGTGCTGGCCGCCGTGGTCATCGGTCTGGGCGGCAAGCCGGTGAGCCGCGACAGCAGCCTGTATCTCACTGACCGCGCCGATGTGGTTTCCGCCCAGGGGCAGCGGGACTTTGTCTCTGCCCAGCAGAGCGTCTCGCCCCGGCTCAGTGTGGCCATTGTCAAATCCACCGGCAGGATGTCCACCGCCGACTACTGCGAAACGCTGTGGAACAGCTGGCATCTGGGCACCTCGGATCTGCTGCTGCTAATGGTCACCGGGGCCGAGGATTACTACTTCGGCTACGATACCTCCGCCAGCTTTGCGTCCCTGCTGGATCAGAACTTTGATCTGCTGATGGAGCAGTATCTGGAGCCCGATTTTGCTGCCGGAAGCTATGAGCAGGCGCTGTTCACCTTTTCTGAGGGGCTGCAGGCCGTGCTTGCTGGCAATACCGCCGGGTTTACCGGCGTTTTCGATGGCTACGACGCCTATTACGGCGGCAGCGATCTCTACAGCGCCGCCTCCACCGGCGTCTCCTTTTTCTCCCTGCTGGTGACGGTGATCGCCCTGGTCGTGCTGATCTCGATCTTCAGCGCCTGCCGCGTGGGCAGACGCCGCCGCCCCACGGTCTTCCGGCCCGGCCCGGTGGTGCCCCCGCCAGTGCATCGGCGTCGGCCTCCCCGGCCCATGATGCCCCCCAGACCCGCGCCTCCCCGGCCCTCCCGGCCTTCCCGACCCATGTCCCGACCGGCCTCCCGGCCCTCCTCGGGCTTTGGTGGCGGAAGCCGTCCCCGCTCCGGCGGCTTTGGCGGCGGAGGACGCTCCGGCGGAATGGGCGGACGGGGCCGCCGCTGAGCACTTGACTTTCGCGGCGATTTCCCGTATAATTTGACCGTAATTTCATAAGCAGCAAGTGCCGCTCCCCGCGCTGCGGGCCGGGCGGAGAATAGGAAATCCGGTGTGATTCCGGAACGGTACCGCCACTGTATGCGAGGAGGTTCCCGCAGGACATTTTGTCAGCCATTGGGCTTTGCCCGAGAAGGCGCGGGTGCTGAGGATGCGTAAGTCAGGAGACCTGCTTGCTCTTGTTCGCGCCGTACTCCCGCGTAGGAGGAACAGGCATCGCTCGCAGAAAACCGGCTGCGGCAGTCCATGGGGCTGCCGCAGCTTTTGTTATGTCCGGCGGCCGTTCCCCCACATTTTTCGTTTTTCCGGGGAGAGCCCCTGAAAATAACCAACATTTATGGAGGAATCACCAAATGAAACGCATCAACAAGCTTCTTTCCCTGCTGCTGGCCGTGAGCCTGCTGCTGGCTCTGGCCGCCTGCGGCACCCAGCAGACTCAGGAGCCCGAGGACAGCGCTGCCGCCGTCACCATCACCGACATGAAGGGCCGCGAGATCACACTGGACAAGCCCGCCGAGAAGATCGTCGCCCTCACCGCCTCTGACTGCGAGATCCTGTACGCCATCGGTGCCGGAGACACGCTGGTGGGCCGCGGCAAGTACTGTGACTATCCCGCCGAGGTGCTGGAGGTCCCCGCAGTGGAGTCCGGCGCGGACACCAATCTGGAGGAGATCATCGCTCTGGAGCCCGATGTGCTGCTGATGAGCGACATGGCCCAGACCGACGAGCAGGTGGCCCAGCTGGAGGCCGCAGGCATCAAGGTGGTGGTCAGCGAGGCCACCGACATTGACGGTGTTTACACCGCCATCGAGATGATCGGCGCACTGATGGGCAAGGCCGACAATGCCAAGACTGTCATCGAAGGCATGAAGAAGACCTTTGCCGAGGTGCAGGACAAGGCCACCGGCGACGGCACCGAGACCATCTATTTTGAGGTCTCTCCCCTGCAGTACGGTCTGTGGACGGCCGGCGCCAACACCTTTATGGACGAGATCGCCACCATGCTGGGGCTGAAGAACTGCTTCTCCGATGTGGAGGGCTGGGGCGAGATCTCTGAGGAGCAGGTGCTGGATCGCAATCCGGACTATATCGTCACCATCTCCATGTATTACGGCGAAGGCCCCACTCCCGAGGAGGAGATCCTGGCCCGCGCCGGTTGGGAGAATGTCACTGCCGTGCAGAATCAGGCCATTCTGAACCTGCAGAACAACGAGCTGTCCCGCCCCGCCCCTCGTCTGGCCGACGGCGCACAGATGCTCTTTGACTTCGTTTACGGCGAATAAAGCGTCTTTGTTGCGGCGGGGTTCGGAGGCTGAGTCTCTGAACCCCGCGCCTTGCAAAGGTCGAAAGGTCGAGAGGAAAACGGCAGGAGCCGCGCTGACAAACAGGGAAGCGCATGGAAAGAGTACGACGACAAGTGCCGGGGCGAAAAAGGCCGGGAGGCCCGAGTAACCCCTTTCTGTCATTTGGAGGAAAATTGCTATGAATCATCGCCCCGCACGGTTCCGTCCGGCGGAATATCTGCTGTTTGCCGCCGTTACGCTGGCGGTGCTGTGCCTGTGCATCTGCGTGGGCAGCGTCAACATCCCCCTGCGCGATACCGCAGCTGTCCTGTGGAACGCCCTCACCGGCGCGGCCCAGCCCGAAGGGCTTGCCGTGTCCATCATCCTTTCGGTGCGGCTGCCCCGGGTGCTGTGCGTGGCTCTTACCGGTGCGGCGCTGTCGCTGGCGGGCGCAGCCATGCAGGGGCTGCTGAAAAATCCTCTGGCCGACGGCTCCACCCTGGGTGTGTCCTCCGGCGCATCTCTGGGCGCGGTGATCGCCATCGCCTTTGGCATCACCTTTCCCAGTCTGCCGCTGGCGGGCACCATGGTCATGGCCATTCTCTTTGCCTTTCTCTCCCTGCTCATTATTCTCAGTCTGGCCTATAAGCTGGATTTCTCGCTGTCCACCAACACCATCATCCTGATCGGCGTCATTTACTCCATGTTCGTCTCCAGCGCCATGAATGTGGTCATCACCTTTGCCGCCGACAAGGTTAAGGACATCACCTTCTGGACCATGGGCAGCCTGCAGGGCTCCAGCTATCTCAACGCCGCCATTCTTGCGGCTGCGCTGCTGGTCTGCGGCGGCATCCTGCTGCTCCACGCCCGGGAGCTCAACGCCTTTGCTGTGGGCGAGGACAACGCCCGCCATGTGGGCGTGGATGTCAAGCGCACCCGGCTGGTGGTGCTGATCACCGTCTCGATCCTCATCGGCGTGTGCGTTTCGGTGGGCGGGACCATCGGCTTTGTGGGTCTGGTGACCCCCCACATGACCCGGATGCTGGTGGGCCCCAACCACAAGCGGCTGCTGCCGGCCTCGCTGTTCGGCGGGGCGGTGTTTCTGCTGCTGGCCGATCTGGTGGCCCGGGTGGCGCTCCGTCCGCTGGAGTTGCCCATCGGCGTGGTCACCAGTCTGGTGGGCGCAGTGGTATTTCTGGTCATTTTCTATCAGACAAGGAGGCACTGACCATGATGCTGGAGGTAAACAAGCTCTCGGTAGCCTATGGCTCCCGTGTCGTGGTGGATGGCGTCAGCTTTTCGGCTTCGGAGGGGCAGTGGCTGATGATCGTAGGGCCCAACGGTGCGGGCAAGTCCACCATCCTCAATGCCATCACCCAGGGGGTGGCCTATACCGGAAGTGTGCTGCTCAACGGCGAGGATGTGAAAAAGCAGAAGCCCGTACACCGCGCCCGGCAGATCGGCGTGCTGGCCCAGAAGCATCATGTGGGCTATGACTTTACGGTGGAGGAGATCGTTTCCCTGGGCCGTTATGCCCACGCACCCTCGCCGCTGTCGGCCCGTCACGATGAGGATCTGACGGCGGTGGAGGAGGCCCTGCGGCTCACCGGGCTGGAGGCCCTGCGGGGGCAGTCGGCTCTGACTCTTTCGGGCGGCGAGCTGCAGCGTACATTTCTGGCGCAGGTGTTTGCCCAGGATCCCCGGCTGCTGCTGCTGGACGAGCCCACCAATCATCTGGATCTGGTCTATCAGAAGCAGGTGTTCGCCCTGATCCACGACTGGCTGAAGACCCCCGGGCGGGCGGTGGTCAGCGTGGTTCACGATCTTTCCCTTGCACGGGCCTTTGGCACCCATGCGCTGCTGCTGGATCGGGGCCGGACGGTGGCCTGTGGTCCTGCGGCGGAGGTGCTGACCTCCCGCCGGCTGGATCCGGTATACGGAATGGACGTGCGCGGCTGGATGCAGACCATGCTGGGCCAATGGAATACGGAGGAATAAGCAAATGCTGGATTTTGAAGCACTGAATCAACAGATCGCGCTGCCGGACAGCGCCGCTGAGGCTGCGGCCCGCGCCCACTGGGACGGCATCGCCAAGCCGCTGAACGGGCTGGGGCAGCTGGAGGAGATGGTCACCCGGATCGCCGCCCTTACCGGCCGCCCCCAGGTGGAGGTGCGCCGCCGTGCGGTGGTGGTGTTCTGCGCCGACAACGGCGTGGTGGCCGAGGGGGTCACCCAGACCGACGCTTCGGTGACCGCTACCATGGCCGGGCAGATCCGGGATCATCGCTCCTCGGTATGCCGGATGGCGGCCGCTGCCAACGCGGAGGTCTTTGCCGCCGACATGGGGATGCTCACCAGGGTTCCCGGCGTCCCCGGCTGTCACATTGCCGACGGCACGGGCAATATCGCCCTGGGGCCTGCCATGTCCCGGGAGGAGGCCTGCCGTGCTATTACGCACGGTATAGAGCTGGCAAAGAAATACGCAGAGGACGGTTATTCTCTGCTGGCCACCGGCGAAATGGGCATTGGAAACACCACCACCTCCAGTGCGCTGGCCGCCGTGCTGCTGGATATGCCGGTGGAGGCCGTCACCGGCCGGGGGGCCGGGCTTTCGGACGCCGGGCTGCTACGCAAGCAGGACGCCATCCGCCGGGCCATTGCCGTCAACCGTCCCGACGCCGCCGATCCGCTGGATGTGCTGGCAAAGCTGGGCGGCTTTGATATCGCCGGTATGGCGGGGCTGTTTCTGGGCGGCGCGCTGTACCGTGTTCCCGTGGTGATCGACGGCCTCATCAGCTCCATTTCCGCCCTGATCGCCGCCCGGCTGTGTCCCCGCAGCCGCTGCGCCATGCTGGCCAGCCACACCTCCGCCGAGCCCGCCGCCGCCCGCATCCTGGAGGAGCTGGGCCAGACGGCCATTCTTCGGGCAGGCATGAAGTTGGGCGAGGGCACCGGCGCGGTGTGCCTCTTTCCCCTGCTGGATATGGCCCTGTCGGTGTACAACAGCGGCGCGGCCTTTTCCGATACCGGCATCGCCCAGTATGAGCCCCAGGGAGGGGGCGCACGATGCTGATCCTGCTCACCGGCGGCTCGGGCTGCGGCAAGAGCTATTTTGCCGAGTCTCTCTGCCTGCGGTTCCCCGGCCCCCGGTATTATCTGGCCGCCATGCAGCCCTATGGCGACGGCAGTGAGCAGAAGATCGCCCGGCACCGGGCCATGCGCGCCGGGAAGGGCTTTGAGACCTTTGAGCGCTACACCGATCTGGCCGGTCTGACGCTGCCTGCAAGAGGCACGGCGCTGCTGGAATGCATCTGCAATCTCACTGCCAACGAGATGTTTTCCCCCTCCGGTGCGCTCCGCGATCCCATTGAGGCCGTGCTTTCCGGCGTGGAGGTCATAGAGCGGCAATGCGACCAGCTTATCGTGGTGACCAACGATGTGGGCAGCGACAGCGGCCAATATGACCCGGCCACCCGAGCCTATATCCGCGCCCTGGGGCAGATCAATGCCCGACTGGCCAGCCGCGCCGACCATGTTTATGAGCTGGTGTGCGGCATTCCTCTGACGCTGAAGGGAGGTCTTTCGGAATGAAGACCCTGTTTCGATGCACGGCGATGGCCTTTTCCATGTTTTCCGCCCTGCCCGCTCCCCAGGTGGAGTGGAAAAAGGAAAACATGAAGTATATGCTGTGCGCCCTGCCGCTGGTGGGGGTGGTGATCGGCACGGCGCTGGTTCTGTGGCAGCTTGTTTGCGCCGCGCTGGGCTTTGGCACCGTGCTGTACGCCGCCGGAATGGCGCTGTTGCCCCTGCTGCTTTCCGGAGGCATCCATATGGACGGCTTCTGCGACACGGCGGATGCGCTGTCCAGCCATGCCCCCGCGCCCCGCAAGCGGGAGATCCTGAAGGATTCCCACGCCGGGGCCTTTGCCATTTTATATGCTGCCGCCTGGCTGCTGGCCTGCTTTGCCCTGTGTACCGAGGTGCCGCCCACCCTGCGCGGCGCGTTGCTGCTGGGGCTGGTGCAGGTGCTTTCCCGGGCATTGGGTGCGCTGGCCGGGGTGGCCTTTCCCGGGTCGGGCAGCACCGGGCTGCTGGCCTCCTTCCGTGACGGCGCGGCAAAAAGTGCTGCCGGGATCCTTGTAATCTGGTGTCTGGCGGCGCTGGCCGGGCTGCTGGTGCTGGCTCCCCTGCCCGGCGCGGCGTGTGCAGCGGCTGCGCTGGCCTGCCTGTGGTATCTGTACCGGATGTCCCGGCGGGAGTTCGGCGGGATGTCCGGCGATCTGGCCGGTTATCTGATCTCCCTCTCCCAGCCGGTGCTGCTGTTTTGCTTTCTGTTGACCGAAAGGATGGTGTCTCTATGGTTCTGATCGTAGGCGGTGACGGCTCCGGCAAGCGGAGCTTCGCCCAAACGCTGGGCTATGCCCCAGAGGAGATGGCCGACGGTGTGCTGGATGGCCGCCCGGTGCTGTTTCATCTGGAGCAGCTGGTGTTTTCCGACCCGGACGCTGCCCCCGCCCTGCTGGAGCCCCTGCTGCAAAAGCAGGTGGTGATCTGCTGCGAGGTGGGCAGCGGCGTGATCCCGGTTTCCCGACAGGAGCGCCTTGGCCGGGAGGCCACCGGCCGTCTGTGCGTCCAGCTGGCCCGTGAGGCCGACTGCGTGGTGCGGATGGTCTGCGGTCTGCCCCAGATCATCAAGGGAGAGCTTCCATGCGCATCACGCTGATCCGCCACGGGATGACCCCAGGCAACCGACTCCGGCAGTATATCGGCAGCACCGATCAGCCGCTGGCCCCGGAGGGCGCTGCCTTCCTGCGGCCGCAGCCGGTGCAGCCGGAGCAGGTGCTGGTGACGCCGCTGCGCCGCACCGCCCAGACTGCCGCGCTGCTGTTTCCCAACGCCCGGCAGACGGTGGTGGACGATCTGCGGGAGATGGATTTTGGCGATTTTGAGTGCCGCAGCTATGCCGACATGGCCGATGACCCGGTCTATCGGGCCTGGGTGGAGGGCGGATGTCTGGCGCCATGCCCCAACGGCGAGAGCATGGAGACTTTTTCCCACCGCGTCTGCGCCGCGTTTTCGGCTGTGGTGGCGGAGGCTGCCGCACGGCAGGAGGACGATCTGTATTTCGTCATCCACGGCGGCGCCATCATGGCGATCCTGGAGCACTTTGCTCTGCCCCGCCGCCCGTATTTTGACTATGCTGTGGACAATGTCCGGGGGTATGTGTGCCGTGCCGTGCTGGAGGGCGGTCTGACCCTCACCGAGCTTACCCCATGGGCGCCCTGTCCCGGCCCGGAGGTGAACACATGAAGCTGCAATTCAACATGACCGACAGCGACTGTGATCTGGAGCGGTATGCTTCCCGCCAGGAGCTGCTGGAGATGCTTTCCGGCTTTGACGGGCTGGAGCTGATGCACTGTCAGGAGGACACCCGGGGCATTCTGCCCCCCGACCGCATCATCGGGCTGCATATGTCCTGCCCCTATTACTGGCTGGACTTCTGGCGCGGAGACCGTGCCCGGTGTCTGGAGGAGTTTGGAAACGAAGACGCCCTCCGGGCCTTTTACGGCGGGGATGACCCTCAGGTGCTGGTGCGCCGATTCCAGGATGAGCTGGAGACCGCCCGTCGGCTGGGGGCGGAGTATGTGGTCTTTCATGTGTCGGACTCCTCCAGCCGGGAGACCCTCACCGGCGTGTATGCTCACACCGACCGGGAAGTCATTGACGGCGTTTGCGACCTGATTAATCAGGCGCTGCCCGCAGATCAGGATGGGCCGCTGTTGCTGCTGGAAAATCTGTGGGAGCCCGGGCTGACCTTTACCCAGCCGGAGCTCACTGCCCGGCTGCTGGCGGGCATCCGATACCCCCGCACTGGCATCATGCTGGACACCGGCCATCTGATGCACACCCAGCCCCGGCTGCGCACCCAGACGCAGGCGCTGGAATACATCCACAGCTGTCTGGATGCCCACGGCGACCTGTGCCGCCATATTCGCGGAGTGCATCTGCATCAGTCGCTGACCGGCGCGGTGATGCGGCGATATCAGAAGGAGCCGCCGGTGCTGTCTTCAGATCACAATACCCGGATGGGGCAGCTCTTTTCCTATGTGTTTCAGGTGGACCGGCACCGGCCCTTTACCTGCCCCGGTGTCCGGGAACTGGTGGAGCGCATCGACCCGGATTACCTGACCTATGAGTTCATTTCCACTTCCCGGCAGGAGCACGCCGCCATGCTGCGCCGCCAGCAGCGCGCCCTCGCCCGCTGAATTTTGCAGACAAAAAAAGAACCGCTCGGCGGGCAGCTGTTCATAGTGCAGACTAATTAGGGGCAAAGCCAAAAGAAATAAAGGTTCTTATCGCCTGCACTCTGATTCTTGCTCAGAAGGCAGCAAAACTGCCATTTTCGACATTTATTACGACACAATCTTAAGACATAGCAGGGAGATCTTCTACGACATACATTTCACAGCATCCTTCAGAACAACAGAAGAAATGCTTATGATCACTGTACCATCCGATGCGGTCATGCTCTGCTTCGATCACAGGCTTGCCATCACAAGTGATGAGCCCTTCCTTATAGTTGTCCTTATCACCAACTCTGACAGTAAGATATGGATCCTTGCGACCATGGATTTCATGGTAGATAGCGGGAATCATGATGTTGCCATCGTAATCTTTCATACCTTGTTTCCCATTTTCTACGAAGCAAATTCTTCGTTGTTCATGGTGGAAACCATTCCAGGGGACATCATAAAGGCAGAAAAGGATCTCATTACCCTCCTTATCAATTAATCCATGCCTGGCGCCGTCCTTATCGCGGATAACAACTTCATAAGGGTCAAGCCAGGTGTAGATTGCGGAGTAAACGGAAAAGCGGCATGATCGCTCATGCCGCTTCCCGAAAACTTTATTATACTGTCTTATTGGATCGCCCTCGGGGCGGCTTTTTTCTGTCTTGCCCCCGCAGAGCCGTGAATGATAAAAAGAGGAGCCATGCCGATGGAGAACCGGCAATCTTCCCGCACTGCTCTCCGTCTCAGCCCCTCATGCACCGCAAAAAGCAGGCAGCGCGGCCTTTGGCCGCGCTGCCGTCTTATGATATAAAAGTCTTATTCCGCTCTCTGATAGACCCGGGTGTAAACCTGCACGCCCCAGGCCTGACCGTCCCGCACCCAGAAGTGGCAGCGCCCGCAGCGCACGCCCTTCTTGTTGATGATCTGGAACCAGGTCTCGCCGCAATGCACCAGGTCATAAACGCCCAGCGGTCGCTCCACCTGGAGCTTGCCGTCCTCCACAAACACGCGGAAGTCCACGGGGATGCCCTCGTGGCAGGTGTACTTGCCCACCAGCATCTCCGGCTGAGAGAACTGCCGGCCGGTGGGAGTCAGCCAGACCTGTTCCTCCTCCAGCGGGCGGCCCATGAGCATATTGCCCATCATCCAGCACAGGGAATCGGTGTCCTGGTCGCCCTCGTTGCAGAAGGCCACGTAGCTGTAGTTTTCATCCAGCAGATAGCAGCCGTGGGTGGAAACACCGTGGAGGCCGCCGGAATGCTCGCAGATGGTGTGCCCGTGCCACAGACGCTTGTTCAGGCCGTAGCAGTAATAGGGCTTTTCGCTCAGGGGGAACTGGCTGCCGCACATCATGTCCGCAGCGGCGGCGGGAATGGCCTGAACACCGTCGATGACGCCGTGGTTGGACAGGCACTGATAGTAGCGGGCATAGTCGTGAGCGGTGGACTTGACGCAGGCGCAGCTGCGGAAGGGAGGCAGGATGCTCCACTGATCGTCCACATGGAAGTTGCCCTCCTCATCCCGCTCCCACAGAGAGGTGATGTTGCCGTCGGCAGCCAGCTTGATGGCCTCGCTGCCGTCCTCGTCCAGAACGGTGCGGGTCATGCCGATGGGCCCAAACACCCGCTCCTGCAGGAACTGCTCCAGCGGGACGCCTGCGGCCTTGTCAAAGATGTAGCACAGGACGGCGTAGCCCTCGTTGGAATAGCTCATGTATTCGCCGGGGCCGCCCAGGGTCTTGTAGCGGCCCTCGGAGATATAGTCCACGATCTGCTGGATAGTGTTCATCTGGTTGGGAGAGGTGGCCTTCATCTGACGGGCCCACTCGCTCTCACGGCCGGGGGTGTTGATGGCAATGGACCACTCCAGGGGCTCCATGGGGGGGATGCCGGCGGTGTGGCAGGCCAGATGATGGACGGTGACGGCGTCCTTGGGGCTGCCCTTCAGCTCAAAGGTGGGGAAGTACTTGGTGACGGGATCGCTGAAGCTGAACTTGCCCTCGGCAGCCAGGATGCACAGCGCCAGCGTGACGGTGGATTTGCTCATGGAAGCCACGCCCATGATGGTGTGCTCGTTGATGGGCTTCTTGTGGTCCTTGTCGCAGTAGCCGTAGCCCTTTTCAAAGATGACGCCCTCCGGGCCGCGAATGGCCACGGTGACGCCGGGCAGCTTCTGCTCCTCGATACGCCGGGACAGGGCGGCATCCAGTGCCTGCAGATCGTATTTCATAGTTGCGTTCTCCTTTGCGGTGTAAATTTGCTTGACAAATCTATCATACCAAGTTTTCGGACAAAATACAACCGGAAATCGCAAAAAAAGACGCCTGCAAAGGACCGCGTGACCGTTCGCGATTTTACAAAACTTTTATATCCGAACAAGAGAAAATGTGCTATGATAAGAGACAGTACAACAGGAAACAGGTGAAGGGCAATGAGCTTTATCGAATTTCAGGATGTAGTCAAGCGCTATGTGGTGGGCGAGCAGGAGATCTATGCCGTCAACGGCGTCAGCTTCCACATCGAACGGGGGGAGTTCTGCGTCATCGTAGGCTCTTCCGGCGCAGGAAAGACCACCATTTTGAATATGCTGGGGGGCATGGACGGCTGCACCTCCGGCACGATCCGGCTGGACGGAGAGGAGGTCTCGGCCTACAGCCCCCGCCGCCTCACCGAATACCGGCGGCACGATGTGGGCTTCGTCTTCCAGTTCTACAATCTGGTGCAGAACCTGACGGCGCTGGAAAATGTGGAGCTGGCCTCGGAGATCTGCCGTGCGCCGCTGGATCCCGCCGCTACCCTGCGGCAGGTGGGGCTGGAGAGCCGTCTGGACAACTTCCCGGCCCAGCTTTCCGGTGGTGAGCAGCAGCGGGTGGCCATTGCCCGGGCGCTGGCCAAAAACCCCAAGCTGCTGTTGTGTGACGAGCCTACCGGCGCACTGGACTATGTCACCGGCAAGAGCATCCTGAAGCTTTTGCAGGATACCTGCCGTCAGACCGGAAAGACGGTCATCGTCATCACCCACAACACTGCCCTCACCGCCATGGCCGACCGGGTCATCCGGGTCAAAAGCGGGCAGATCGTGGGCAACGAGGTCAACGAGCGGCCCGTGCCGGTGGAGCAGATCGAATGGTGAGGAAGACATTTTTAAAGGACTGCCTGCGCTCCGTCCGGGGCAGCCTCAGCCGGTTTCTGGCGATTTTTCTCATTGTGGCCCTGGGCGCGGGCTTTCTGGCCGGACTGCTGGTCACCACCCCCGATATGCGCCATTCGGTGAGCCGGATGTTTCAGGAGACCCGCTTTTACGACCTGCGCATCGCGGGCAATCTGGGCCTGGAGGAGGCCGACGCTGCGGCGGTGGCCGGGGTAGCGGGGGTGTCTGCCGTTATGCCGGCGCGCAGCCTGGACCGAGAGGTGCTGCTGTCCTCCGGTGATACGGTGGTGGCCCGCTTCCACGGTGTGCAGGACTGGGAGGATGAGACCGCCCTGAACCGGCCGTTTCTGGTGGCGGGCCGGTGGCCTCAGTCTGAAAACGAGTGCGTGGTGATGGAGGAATCCGAGTTGACCGCACAGGTGCTGGCGGTGGGCCAGCGCCTTTCGGTGCTGCCCCAGGAGGCGGACGATGCGGACGGGGAGCCACCGGAGGAGCCCTTCCGTCAGACCGAACTGGAGATCGTGGGCCTTGTCCACTCCCCGGCGTATCTTTCCATGATCCAGCGGGGCAGTACCTCCATGGGCAACGGCACCCTGGGTGCCGTGGTTTACATTTCCGACAGCCTGTTGGATCTGGACTATTATACCGATCTGTATGTGACGGTGGCGGCCGCGGCAGAGACCGAGGCCTTTTCGGAAGCCTATGACGAAGCAATTGCGCCGGTGCAGGCGGCGGTGGAGCAGCTGGCCGAACGCCAGAAGCATGTGCGGGCCGACCGTCTGGTAGGGGACGCGCAGCAGGAGCTGGACGACGCCCGCCGGGAGTTGGAGGAAAAGACCGCCGAGGGCCGACAGGAGCTGGAGGACGCGCTGCGGGAGCTGAACGATGCCGAGGCCGACTATGCCGAGGGCATCCAGGGCCTTGCCGACGGCGAGGCCGAGCTGGCCGATGCCTTTTCCGGCCTGCGGGAGGGGGAGCAGAGCAGCGTGGAGGGCTATCAGGCGCTGCTGGACAGCGAAGCCGAGTATGAAGACGCCCTTGCCCGGCTGGAGGAAGGCCAGCGGGAGATCGACGATGCCCTTGCTCAACTGGAGGAGGCCTACGCGCAGATCCAGGAGGGCAAGGCCCAGCTCAAGGCGGTCGGGCAGCAGCTGACCGGCGGCGAGGCCGCGCTGGAGGAGGGCGAGGCCGAGCTGAAAGCCGCGCAGGCCGCGCTGGATGCCGGACAGGCCCAGCTGGAGGCGGGCTTTGCCCAGCTGGAGGAAGGTCAGGCCGCGCTGGACGCGGGCCTGGCCCGGCTGGAGCAGCAGGAGGCTGACCTGGAGGCCGGAAGGCCCCTGATGCCGGAGGAGGACTATGCCCGCGCCAAAGCCGCGCTGGCGCAGGCCCGTCAGGAGCTGACCGATCAGCAGGCCGGGCTGGACAAAACCCGCACCACGCTGGAGGGGCAGTCCGCCGCGCTGGCGCAGTCCCAGAAGGAGCTGGATACCGCCTTTCGGGAGATGAATGCCGGTGCCCGGGAGCTGTCTCAGGGCCGGCAGGAGTACGAGATCGCGATGGCAGAGCTGGAGCAGGCCGATGTGGAGCGCCGTCAGGGGCTCTATCGGCTTGAACTGGCCCAGGAGGAGCTGGAGGAAAACCGGGAAAAGCTGGCCGAAGCCCGCACTCAGCTGGACGAGGGCTGGCGGGAATACGAGCAGGGCAAAGCCGATCTGAAGGAAGGCTGGACAGACTATTACCAGGGCCAGCAGGAGCTGGCTGATGCCCGGCAGGAGCTGGCCGATGCCCGGGTGGAGCTGGACGACGGCTGGGCCGATTATGAGGAGGGCCAGGCCGAGTTTGACAACAAGCTGGCCGACGCCCGGTGCAAGCTGCGGGATGCCCAGGAGCAGATCAATGACATCGCCCAGCCTGAGTGGTATGTGCTGACCCGGGCCGAGAGCAACGAGGGCTATATCTTCTATGAAAGCGACACCGAAAAGGTGGCCGCCATCGCAAAGGTCTTCCCCATCTTCTTCTGTCTGGTGGCGGCGCTGGTAGCCTCCACCACCATGACCCGCATGATCGATGAGGATCGCGGCGCCATCGGCACTCTGAAGGCGCTGGGCTATTCCAACAGCGCCATCGCCGGGAAATACCTGCTGTATGCCGCCGCGGCCTGTCTCACCGGCGCGGCAGTGGGGCTGGCGGTGTTTCTGCCTCTGTTCCCCCGGCTCATCGCCAACGCCTACAAAATGATGTATCAGGTGCCGGAGATCGTCCCTGCCGATCACCTGCTGTTCGGCGCGGTGTCGGCGGGCGGCATCCTGCTGGCAGTGCTGCTGGCCACGCTGGGCGCCCTGAAGGGTGTTCTGTCGGACAACGCCGCCGCCCTCATGCGGCCAAAGGCCCCACCGGCGGGCAAGCGCATCCTGCTGGAGCGCATCCGGCCCCTGTGGCGGCGTATGCGCTTCAGCCACAAGGTCACGGCCCGCAACCTGTTCCGCTACAAAAAGCGCTTTGTCATGACGGTCATCGGCATCGCCGGCTGCACCGCCCTGCTGGTGGCGGGCTTCGGCCTGCGGGATTCCATCCGGGATATCGCCGGACTCCAGTTCAACCAGCTGCAGCTCTATGATATGACATTGACGGTGGAGCATCCCGGCGATGAGACCGCCGACCGCCGCATTGCCGCAGTACTGTCCGATGACAGCGTGGTGCAGGAGTATCTGGCCGTCCATCGGGAGAGCGGCGAGGGCGTGGCCGACGGCCGCACCACCGACCTGTATCTGATGGCCCCGGCGGACACCGCCCGCTTCACCGAGTATTTCAATCTGCGGCGGCGAGCTGACCATGCACCGGTGCCCTTCACAGAGGACGCCGCCATCCTCACCGAAAAGGCCGCAAAGGTGCTGGGCATCCGGCCGGGGGATACTCTGACCCTGCGCAGTCAGGAGGATGTGGAGGTGCAGGTGCCCATCGGCGGCGTGTGCGAAAACTATGTCCAGGGGTATGTGTTCCTCTCACCGAAGCTGTATCAGCAGCTGTTCGGACAGGCCTGCACCTTTGATACCCTGCTGGTGAAGACACCGGAGCTGGACGCCGGGCAGCGGGACGGGCTGGCGGCCCGGGTGCTCACCTCGGACTACGCCACTGGCGTGAGCTTTTCCGAGGACACCATCGAGACCTTCACCGATATGCTGTCCAGCATCGATTATATCGTCATTCTGCTGATCGTTTCGGCGGCGGCGCTGGCCTTTGTGGTGCTGTACAACCTGACTAACATCAACATCTGCGAGCGGCAAAAGGAGATCGCCACCCTGAAGGTGCTGGGTTTCTACCGGCGGGAGGTCACCGGCTATGTCTTCCGGGAGACCGTGCTGCTGAGCCTCATCGGAACGGCAGCGGGACTGGTGGCAGGGGTGTTTTTCCACGGGTTCGTGGTGCAGACCGCCGAGACCGATGCCGCCATGTTTGGCCGGATTATCTACCCCATGAGTTTTGTCTATTCAGCGGCCCTGTCCACGGTGTTCACCGGGCTGGTGAGTCTGGTGCTGCGGCGCAAGCTCCACCGCATCGACATGGTGGAATCGCTGAAAGCCCCGGAGTAAGGAAGCATGAAAAGTCGCACCCCCGCCCCAATACCGGAAAAAACAACGCAGGCCCTGCCGCAGAAGCGGCAGGGCCTGTTGTGACTGCCAAAAAAGTCAAAGCTGCCCGTAGGCCAGCTTTGCGTATCCATCGGTTTTTGGCCGCGATCCGCCGGATTTTCCGCAGAAAATCGGCGAAACCCAGCCCACAGGACGGAGCCAAATCTGTCAAAGCACCCAACGAATGTGGTGCTTTGACAGCCACCACGCGTGTCATTCCTGCGGCAAAATCCTGTGGGGGTCACCAGTGGAAATAACCGTCGCTGTTTTTGGCGCTGTTTCCACCCAAAACGATGTCGCTGACGTGGATCGTTGTGGATTCGCCTTCTTCACTATAATAAACCGCAGAGTCTGTGCTGACGGAGACCTGGCGGTACTCGTGTTCATAAGGCCCGATGATCCAGGCGGGCAGATCCAGGACGGTATGGATCGTTTCGCGGTCGGTCAGCCCCGATGCACCGGTGTATTCGGGGGGCTGCTCTTTCGCTTTTTCTCTTGCTTCCCGCTCTTTCATTTGCTGCGCTCTCTCACGCAGTGCGGCCATCGGTTTGAGCCAGATGCCAAACATGACGCAGCAGAGCAGCGCAACAGCGCCCTCCAGCACGATCACCACACTATTAAGGAGGTTGATCAAAGCAGCAAGCAGGCCGCCGATGCCCAGCGCGTCGGCAGCCGTGAGCATCCCCAGGTGCAGCTCCACACAGACGCTACCCACCAGCGCCGAAAGGATCACGCCGCAGAGAAAACGGAAGCCGTGCCTTGCGCCCAGCCCAAAATAAAACAGCATGGTGAGAAAGCCGATGATCAACAGCAGGATGAGCACAAATTTCGCCATCAACTCCCACTCCATGAAGTTGAAGCAGGTCGCTTTCATGTCGACCTCAGGCATCAGCACATCGAAAAAGTGAAGATAGGCATAGGGGCCGGAGGCCGTGACGAACATGGCCAGCACATTGGCCGCCAGCCACGGGAAGCCCTGCATTTTCAGCTCGGTATTCATATCAAGCATATGGCGTTTTCCGCGGCGGTCAAATGTAAGATGATGCAACGCGAAAAAGACAATGACCAGCAGGATGATCTTGACAAGCGCAGAGTCTAAAAGTCCCGAGATCGGCTGCGTCACGGTGCCGACCAGGCGAAGCAGCCAGGCGAATGGGGTAAAGACCACCTTGCCAAGCCCAGTAAAAAAGGAATCTACCATTGGATTCTCCTCAATTTCAGGAAGGATTATTTTTTTCTGTCATAGCCGACCACGATGCAGCCCCGGCAAGTCGTGAGAGGCTGCTCGTTCATTTTTCTTTTTCGTGCTTTTTGGAAAGCGGCTCAGCAGAGCTTTGCGCCGGCAGGGATGGCGTCGTCCAGCATCACCAGCTTCAGCTGACCGTCCTTTTCGGCCGACAGCAGCATCCCGCAGCTCTCCTGCCCCATCATCTTGCGGGGGGCCAGGTTGGTAACAGCCACCAGCGTCTTGCCCACCAGCTCCTCGGCCTTGTAATACTTGGCAATGCCCGAAAGGATCTGCCGGGGCTTGCCCGTGCCGTCATCCAGCTGGAATTTCAGCAGCTTCTCGCTC
This sequence comes from uncultured Oscillospiraceae bacterium, assembly GCA_964646225.1. Classification (GTDB taxonomy): domain Bacteria; phylum Bacillota; class Clostridia; order Oscillospirales; family Butyricicoccaceae; genus UBA4644. The sequence continues at coordinate 23,646 of CAZYAD010000008.1, read as the reverse complement.
TTCTTGACATTCTCGCAGGCCAGCACCTTCACCACTGTCATGTCCACCTTTTCAAAGGCGTCAAAGGCGATCTCCGCCTTTCCGGCGGGAGCCTCTGCGGCAGCCTTGGCCTCCCGGGCCTTCTGCATCTCCTCCAGCTTCTTGGGGATGTCAATGCGGGCGAACAGGATCTCGGCCTGGCCCAGCTGATGACCGGCGGGCAGCGCGCCAAAGGAGGAAAGGCTGTCCCAGTCAGGCAGCGCACAGTTCAGCTGCTTGCAGATCCGCTCTGCCGTTTCGGGCAGGAAGGGATGCAGCAGCGCCGCCGCAAAGCGGATGGTCTCCACCAGATTATACAGCACGGTGTCCAGCCGCCCATGGAGGCTTTCGTCCTTGGCCAGCGCCCAAGGCAGAGTCTCGTCGATGTACTTGTTGGCGCGGCGCAGCAGCGCAAAGATCTCGTCCAGGGCGTCAGCCACCCGCAGCTCGTCCATTTTGGCTTCCACCCGGGCGGGCGTGGCCAGACACAGCTCGATGAGCTCCTGATCGAAATCGCCGGGGACGCTGTGGTCAGACAGCACGCCGCCGGAATATTTGTGGCTCATGGCAATGGTGCGGTTCACCAGATTGCCCAGAATGTTTGCCAGATCGCTGTTGATGCGCTCCATCAGCAGCTCATAGGTCATGGTGCCGTCGCTGGCAAAGGGGATCTCGTGCAGCAGATAGTAGCGGACGGCGTCCACGCCGAACAGCTCCACCAGATCGTCTGCATAGATCACATTGCCCTTGGACTTGGACATCTTGCCATCGCCCACCAGCAGCCAGGGGTGACCAAAGACCTGCTTGGGCAGGGGCAGATCCAGCGCCATCAGCAGGATAGGCCAGTAAATGGTGTGGAACCGCAGGATATCCTTGCCGATGAGGTGGACATCGGCCGGCCAGTACTTTTTGTACTGCTCGCCGTGGTTGCCGTCCACATCATAGCCGGGGAAGGTGATGTAGTTGCTCAGCGCGTCGATCCACACATAGATCACGTGCCGGGGGTCAAAATCCACCGGAATGCCCCAGGTAAAGCTGCTGCGGGAAACGCACAGATCCTGCAAACCGGGCTTGAGGAAGTTGTTGACCATCTCGTTCTTGCGGGCCTCGGGCTGGATGAACCGGGGATTGTCCTCGATGTGCTTCATCAGCCGGGGCGCGTATTTGCTCATCTTGAAGAAATAGGCTTCCTCCCTGGCGGGCTTGCAGGGACGGCCGCAGTCGGGGCACTTGCCCTCCACCAGCTGGCTCTCGGTCCAGAAGGACTCGCAGGGCGTGCAGTACATTCCCTGATATTCGCCTTTATAAATATCGCCCTGATCGTACAGCTTCTTAAAGATTTTCTGCACCTGTGCCTTGTGCAGCGGGTCGGTGGTGCGGATGAACCGGTCATAGGAGGTGTTCATCACATCCCAGATGCGGCGGATCTCCCCGGCCACATTGTCCACATATTGCTGGGGGGTGATGCCGGCGGCCTGGGCCTTTTCCTCGATCTTCTGGCCGTGCTCGTCGGTGCCGGTCTGGAAGTACACATCATAGCCGCACATCCGCTTGAAGCGGCAGATGGCGTCTGCCAGGACGATCTCATAGGTGTTGCCGATGTGCGGCTTGCCGGAGGTATAGGCAATGGCCGTACTCAGATAGAATTTTCCTTTATCCATTCGTTTCACCTCAAAAAGGTAATATTTCATTCGTAAATTTTATTATAACAAGGAATGTGCCGCTTTACAAGCCGAAAAAGCAATTTTTTGCAGAGCGCTCATCTGCGGGAGACCTTTTCCAGGGTAAAGCCCCGGCCGTTGACCTCCGACACCTGATTCACCACGATAAAGGCGTTCCGGTCGATGGCCAGCACCTCCTCCCGCAGCCGGAACAGCTCCCGCTTGCCGATGACCGTCTGGACGGCATAGGAGGCCTCCCGGCTGAAGCCGCCCTCGGCGCGGAACAGGGTGCTGCCCCGGTCAAACTGCTGCAGGATCATCCGGTTGATGGCCTCGTGCTCCCGGCTGATGATCTGCAGCTGGATGCGGCTCTTGCCGGAGGTCAGCACCAGATCCAGCAGCACCGAATAGCACAGCACGAACAGAATGCCGTAAAGCACCTGCTCCACCGACTCCACAAAAAACACCTGGGTCAGCAGCACCAGCGCGTCCACCGCGTACAGCGTTCCGGAGACCGAAAGCCCCAGCTTCCTGTTCAGGATCACCGCCACGATGTCGGTGCCGCCGGTGGAGGCCCCCTGCCGCAGCACCAGCCCGATGCCCACGCCGAACAGCAGCCCGGCAAAGATCATGCACAAAAAGGGATCCTCGGTGAGCAGCCCGGTGTGCTGCGCCACCCGGGTCATCACCGAAAACATGGCAGGGTAGGAAAAGCTGCTCACCAGCGTGGTGAGGGCAAACTGCCGTCCCACCACAAAATAGCCCGCCAGGAACAGCGCGATCTGCAACACCCAGATGGTGAGATCCTTGGGAATGCCAAAGCCGTTGCTCAGACCGATGGCCAGACCGGTGATGCCGCCGGACACCATGCCGGAGGGCACCAGAAAATACGCCACTGCAAAGGAATAGATCAGATTGGCCCCCAGAATGACAGCCACCTTTTGAATGCTTGTCCGTTTCATATGCTTCCTCTCTAAAAACGGTTATTTCAGCTTGAAATACAGCTTGGAGCGATCCTGCTCGTCCCGCTTCAGCTCAAACATCCCCAGGGAATCCACAAACAGATACAGCTTCTTGTAGCCGAAGTTGCGGACATCAAAGTCGGGATACTTGCGGTCCAGCAGGGATGCCAGCTGCCCGGCGGCGATCCAGCCGTCGTCGTCGCATTGCTCCAGCGCAAACTCCCGGAGGGCCCGCTGAATGGTCTTTTTGTTGATGCCGCCGGAGCGGCCGGATTTTTTGGGTGCCTGCTCGGCCTTCTGGGGGGCGGGCTTTTCGTGCTGCGCCTCATAGAGCACATCTAAATAGGCAAACTTGCTGCACGCCGAGATAAAGGAGCGGGGGGTGTTCTGCACGCCCATGCCCAGAACGAACATCTCGCTTTCCCGCAGCCGGGCGGCCAGCCGGGTAAAGTCGCTGTCCGAGCTGACGATGACAAAGCCGTTGAGCTTGCCCAGATAGAGCAGATCCATGGCATCGATGATCAGGGAGGAATCCGAGGCATTTTTGCCCGAGGCGTTGTTGTACTGCTGCACCGGCTGGATGGCGTTTTCCAGAATGACCTCCTTCCACGAGGCCATCTGGGTGGTGGTCCAGTTGCCGTAGATGCGCTTGTAGATCACATTGCCCAGAGCGGCAGCCTCGCCCAGGATGGTTTCCACATATCTGGCAGAAATATTCTCAGCATCGATGAGCACCGCCAGCTTCATTTCTTTTTCCATAAAGTCGCTCCCTATTTGAAGGATATACCCTCATTATAACCGGATTTTGGCGAATGCACAAGGGGGAAGACACCCTGCTAAAGCGGCAATGCGAAAAAGAGGCGTCCTCCGCCGCACATTTCCCTTGGCAGGCCTCGAGCGCCGAGGTATACTGTAAGCATAGAACACCGAGGTATCAAACAATAATGGAGGCACCCCACATGGAAAAGAACGGACTCGCCGGCAGCACCGCCCTGCTGATCCTCAGCCTGCTGAGGGACGGGGACAAATACGGCTACGAGATGATCTCGCAGCTGTCCCTGCGCTCAGAGGGCGTTTTTGAACTGAAGGAGGGCACCCTCTATCCCGTGCTCCACCAGCTGGAGCGGGAGGGCAGCCTGCAAAGCTACCTGTCCCAGTCTGCGGCGGGCCG
>CAZYAD010000008.1:0-19734 GCA_964646225.1 uncultured Oscillospiraceae bacterium | reverse complement strand
GCGGGCCGATCGTCCCCGGCTGAATGCGCAGAGCCTCCTGAACCGGCTGGAACGGGCCAATCTGGCCGAAGAAAGCCGCCTGCTGAATACCCGGTTTGTGATCCTTGCCGGCTACAACGGCAGTCTGCAATACGAGGAGTATCTGGCGGCGGGCGTCACCGACACCCATCTGCATCTGGCCCGGCTGTGGAAGCGCAGCCGCCTGTGGTATCAGGCCCGGCTGACGGCAGGAGATGTGACGCTGACGGCCTCCGGCCCCTGCGCGGAAGGGGGCTTCACCCTGTTTGACTTTGGAGATGCCACCCCTGTCCAGGCTGGATATGATGCGCTGGAGGTCACCCTGCTGGATGCCGACGGCAATCCCCTGACCACTGCCCGCCGCACCTTTGCGTAAAGGGAGCCGTCACGGATTTGCTGTGACCGAGGGAGCGTTTTCCCGTCTGCCGTTCTGCATTCCACGTCCCACGGGGGGCACGCCGAAAAACGAAAAAGCCCTCTCCGTCTTTGACAACGGAGAGGGCATCTTCTGTTTATTTCAGTGCATATTTGGCGGCAAACTCGTCGTAGATTTCATTGAACACGCTGTTGCCGTACTTGACACCGTTGAGGTACTTGTGGGTGTCAAAGCTGTTGTGCTCCACCTCGATGATGGCCACCGCCACATTGGAGCAGTGATCCGAGATGCGCTCAAAATTATTCAGCAGATCAGACAGCACAAAGCCGCCCTCGATGGTGCAAAGTCCCTTTTGCAGCCGGCGGATGTGGTTGTCCTTGCAGATGGTGGTCAGTCGGTCGATGACCTGCTCCAGCGGCTCCACCTGCTCTGCCAGCTCCACATCGCTGTTGAGATAGGCCCGGACGGTGAGCTCCAGGATCTCGTTCAGCGCCTGGGCGATGGTGTTCAGCTCCTGCTGAGCGGCAGGGGAGAAGGTGATCCTTTTATCGTGGATCTCCTGCGCTACCTTGATGATGTTGATGGCGTGGTCGCCCAGCCGCTCAAAGTCGCCGATGGCGTGGAGGATCTTGGAGCTGATCTGGCTGTCCTGACTGGACAGCGCCTGTGCGGACAGCTTGACCAGATAGGTGCCCAGCTTGTCTTCGTAGCGATCCAGCCGATCCTCCATCTCCATCACCCGGCGTCCCCCGGCGGCGTCATATTTCTGCACCAGCTCCATGGCCAGCATCAGGATGTCCTGCGCCTGCAGGGCCATGTGGGTGGAGACATTGAAGGACTCGGAAACGGCCACAGAGGGGGAGCGCAGCAGCAGCTCGTCCAGCAGGATGCCGTCGTCGTCCGAAGCGGCAGGGGCGCTGGTGTGCTTTTCCCGCACCAGCCGCTCGGTGAGCCGCACCAGATATTTGGAGACCGGCAGCAGCAGCGCCGTGGTCACCAGGTTGAAGATGGTATGCACCAGCGCGATCTGCCAGGGCTTGATGCTCTGGGTCACAAAGGCCCAGTCAAAAAACACATTCAGCAGCGAGAAGACAGAAAGGCACAGGATGGTGCCGATGATCTTGATGGACACATGAAGGATGGCCACCCGCCTGGCCTTGATGTTGGTGCCGATGCAGGAGATCAGCGAGGTGGCGCAGGTGCCGATGTTCTGGCCCATGACAATGGGGATGGCCATGCCATAGGTGATGCTGCCGGTGAGGGACAGCGCCTGCAAAATACCGATGGAGGCCGCCGAGCTCTGGATGATGCCGGTGAACAGCGTTCCCACCAGAACGCCCACGATGGGGTTCTGGAACTTCACCAGCAGCTGCTCGAACTCCGGCATATCGGCCAGCGGGCTCACCGCCCCGGCCATCATCTCCATGCCGTACATCAGAACGGCAAAGCCCACAAACACCGTACCGATGCTCTTGCGGTTCTCCTTTTTGGAGAACATGATCATGATGATACCCACAAAGGCCAGCAGGGGAGAGAAGTTCTTGGGCTTGAGCATCTGGATCCAGAATACGCTGCTCTCAATGCCCGAAAGACTGGTGAGCCAGGCGGTGAGGGTGGTACCGATGTTGGCGCCGAAGATGATATGGATGGTCTGGCTGAACTGCATGATGCCCGAGTTCACCAGACCCACCAGCATAACGGTGGTGGCCGAGGACGACTGGACGGCGATGGTGATCACCGCGCCCAGTACGATGCTGATGAGGGGATTGGCGGTCATTTTCCGCAGCATTTCCTCCAGCCGGCCGCCGGCCATTTTTTCCAGACTGCCGGACATGACATTCATGCCGAACAGGAAGAAGGTCAGACCACCCAGCAGGGTGATGAGGGAGAAGATATCCAGGCCTTCGTTCATGATGCTGCCTCCTGTCTTTGTCAAATTTTCGTGTAATGACTTGAGTATACCGGCCGCGGGTTAAATCCGGGTGGGGTTTTTGTTAAATCCGTGTTAAATTCCGATCCCTGTTCCGGGCAGCGGCAGACAGACGGTAAAGGTGCTGCCCTCGCCCTCCCGGCTCTCCACCGAGACGGTGCCGCCGTGGTAGGCCGCGCCGTGCTTGACGATGGAAAGCCCCAGCCCGGTGCCGCCCACCTCCCGGGAGTGGCTCTTGTCCACCCGGTAAAACCGCTCAAAGACCCGATCCAGCTGATCCTGAGGGATGCCGATGCCGGTATCCCGCACCTGCAACAGGGCGCAGCCCTCCTCCCGGCGGAGGGAAACCGAGACGGTGCCGCCGGGGCGGTTGTATTTGACAGCGTTGTCACACAGATTGTAGATGATCTCCTCCAGCACCCGCCGGACGCCCAGCACCTCGGTGCTCTGTCCCGCCAGGGTAAAGCGCACCTGCCGCTTTTCGGCGGCAGGGGAGAGGGAGACGATGATCTCCCGGCACAGGGCGTAAAGCTCCACCGGGCGGCGCTCGTCCTGCGCGTCGGGATCCTCCAGCTGGGAGAGGCGGATGATGTCGTTCACCAGCACGATGAGCCGCTGGGCCTCGTGATAGATGGTGCCCGAAAAGCGGGAGATGTCCTCCGGCTTTACCATGCCGTTTTCCATCAGCTCCGCATAGCCCGAAATCGAGGTCAGGGGCGTTTTCAGCTCGTGAGAGACATTGGCGGTGAACTCCCGCCGCAGGCTGTCCTGCCGCTGATGCTCCAGCTTCAGCTCCTCCACCTTCTGCTGGAGCTGCCGGTTCTGCCCGGAAATGCGCCCCAGCAGGGGCCGCAGCTCGTCATAGACTCCCCGCTCGTCGGGATTCTGCAGGTCGATGGATTCCAGCGGCCGGGTGATCTGCCGGGACCAATGGGCCGCCAGCAGCAGCGCCAGCACCAGTGCCAGCACCAGCACCGCCAGCATGGGGGAAAACAGCTCCAGCAGCAGCTCGCCCAGGGTATAGAGCGGCGCGACGCTGCTGTAAAAGGCCTCCGCCAGAAAGATCATCCCTGCCAGAAACACCGCAATGGCGGTGAAAAAGATCGATTGAAAGATTTTTCTTCTCATTGTCCGTCTCCTCCGATGCGGTAGCCCACCCCCCGGACGGTCTCGATGAGCTCGCCGGCGGGGCCGAGCTTTTGCCGCAGGGTGCGGATGTGGACATCCACCGTGCGGTTTTCTCCGTCAAAGCCGTAGCCCCAGATGCGGTTCAGCAGCTGATCCCGTGAGAGCACCAGCCCCCGGTTCTGCATCAGGACGGTCAGCAACTCAAATTCCTTGGGGGTCAGCGCCACGGCCCGGCCGCTGACCTCCACCTGATGCCGCCGGGGCCAGACCGTCAGGCACGCCGCCTGATACTGCTCCGTCGCTGCGGGTTCTGCGGCGCGGCGCAGCAGCGCCTTGACCCGGGCCAGCAGCTCCATCATGCCAAAGGGCTTGGGCAGGTAATCGTCCGCCCCGGCCTCCAGCCCCAGTACCTTGTCCGGCTCGCTGCCTCTGGCGGTGAGCATGATCACCGGCGTGCGGACGGTGCGGGGGTCGGCCCGCAGCTTTTTCAGGATCTGAAGCCCATCCTCCTCCGGCAGCATAATGTCCAGCAGGATCAGGGCGGGCGTCTCCCGCCGCATGGCCTGCCAGAAGGCCGAAGGCGTCCCAAAGCCCTGGGCCTGCTGTCCGGAGCCGTTCAGCGCGTACAGAACCAGCTCCCGGATCCCGGCGTCGTCCTCTACCAGATAGATCATGTTCCGCGTCCTCCTGTCTGCGGCAAAAAGCCGCGTATCCTCATTGTAGCACGGCAGGCCCTCCGCCGCAAGGCCTTCCTGCGAAGGGCGATGGGGCCTCCGGGATCGGAGCTGGGAGCCACCGGCGGCCTTTGGTTCCTTGCCGCCGGTGGAAAGAAACGCCCACCCGGCAGGGCTGAAAGAGAGAAGGCGGGAGCCGCGCTGCCGGAGAAGGACCGATGTGGGATGCCGTCCTCCTCCGTCAAAAAATGCCCCGTCCGCAGCGGACGGGGCACAGAAAAGCTTATTTCTTCCTGGATCTGACGATGATGACAGCGGCAGCAGCCACGATCACCACGCCGATCACGATGATGGCGGGGTTAACGGAGCCGGAAGTCTCGGCGGGGTCAGAGACGGTGGGCTCCTCCTCCACCGGCTGGGTCTCCACCGGCTCGGCGGTATCATCAGGCGTCTCGGTATCCACGGGAGTCCCGGCCTCGGGGAAGGTGACGCTGGCCACATAGGTGGGGCCGTTGTTCAGGATGATATAGCAGGTGCCGGAGGTGATGCCCAGATCCTGCATCTTGCCGGTGCTGATATACACCAGCCCCTGGCCGGTGCCGCCGATATAATGCAGAACGCTGTTGGCCGTGGTGATCTCGGCGGGTTCGGGGATGGCATCGGTGGCGGAATCGTCAGCGATGAAGAAGGCAGTGCCGCCGCCCAGCACGGAGGTCTTGTTGGAGAAGGCCTTGTTCAGCAGCACCTCCTCGCCGTCCGCCATCAGACGGAAGACATCCTTCTGATCGGTGGCCTCCAGCGTTGCGGGGATGCGCTGGGGCGCGGCCTGACCGGCGCCCTCCTCGGGCTGGGCCGAGACCAGATAGGCGATGCGGCTGCTCCAGCACACATCCAGCTGGTCGGCGCGGTAGCGGCGATGGGCGCACAGCAGATCGGTGGTCTCGGCAGCGTCGTTGGAGTAGAAGTACTCCACGCCGTCGATGGTCTCATAGCCCACGATGGAAATCAGGTGGCCGCCGGTGCTGTTGGCCGCGCCGTTCTCCAGATAGGGGTAGCTGCCGCCGGCAGAGCTGGAATAGGTCACAGACATACCCACGCTGCGGCCGCAGGCCAGCTCCTGCCGCACCACATCCAGGTCGGCGTACTGGCAGGAAACGCTGTAGCCGTAGCTGCCGCCGATGGCGGTGGTAAAGGCCCAGTTGCCAAAGCCCTCGTAGTTGAAGTCATACTCCCGCAGGGCCAACTCCTCGGGGAAGAGATCCAGCCCGCTGTTCCGGTCGTTCAGCAGCATGGTCATGGTGGTGGGGCTGCAAATGACGCTGCCGATGGCGCTGTCGCGGCGCATCTGGGAATAAACGGGAGTGTCCAGCAGCACCTTCTCAGGCAGCTCCATGCCCTCGTTGGCGTGATACACGGGGATGGCCTGGCCCTCCAGGGTGTTCCGCAGGGTGGCGCTCACATCCCGCAGGGTGGGGGTGACGGCGGCGTCGTCAGAGTGCAGCACCAGCTGGAACTGGATGCGGGAGGCGGTCTCGCCGTCGCTGCCCAGCACTATCAGCGTGTCGGTGTCCACCTCCGCCAGGTCACAGGAGCTGTTGGCCGAGCTGCGCTTCATGTAGGGGCTCCACTTGCCCCAGGACAGCCACTCGCTCCAGGCCTCGTGCAGATCCACATAGACCCGCGCCTTGACGGCGACCCAGGTGCCCTCGGGGGTGTCGGCGCTCCAGCTGGACACCATGTACTCAAAGGCGGGAACGGTCAGCTCGGGGGAGACCCAGCTGCCCTCGGTCTGGCCCTCGGCCAGCCGCAGCGCGCCGTCGCCCACCTCGGTGGTGACGACGACATTTTCCGCAGTGCCCTGCTCCCAGGCGGCAGCGGAGGTCAGACGGAGAAAGTTGTCCTTCTGAACATCGCCCCAGGTGGCCTCGGTCTGCGCAAAGCAGGCAACGCTGAGTGCGGCGCTCAGTGCCAGACACAGCGTCAGGCAGAAGATGCGTTTCAGGTGTTTCATGCGATTCATCCTTTCTTTTATCCCAATTTCATTAAAATGGGTCGTTCCGAATTGCCCCGCGCCGGGGCTCATTGGGCGCTTTCGCCGTTTACCACGCGCTTCAGCCCCGCGTCGGCAGAGGTCATGTACCAGCAGCTGTCCTGATGGATCAGGCCCATGACCCCGAGGAAGTCCTCGGCGCCATCGCTGCCGGAGACCGTCAGACGAAAGGCCACCATGCGATAGCGGTCGATGCCGGGATAGGTGGTCTTCATCATGGAAAGGTCGCCGGCGCTCTCCGCCTGGTCAGAGAGGAGCTCCACCTCCACCTGCATCTCGCTGCCCACCAGCGGCAGCAGCTCCATCCGCCAGGTGTTCAGCTGGCTGAAGCTGGTACCGCCCATGGTGATGCTGTCATAATAAGCCGCCTGCTGACTGGGGGGCAGACAGTCGATGAGCGCCTCTATACCGCCGCCGTCCTCGGAATACATGGCGGCATAAAACTGCCGCAGCGTCTCGGTCTCGCTGCGCCGCCCCACGCTGCTGCCCACGGCGATGACGATCAGCACGGCTGCCAGCACCAGCGCGGCAGCCGCCAGCAGCAGCGGGACGCGTTTGTTCCTGTTCATAGCTTGGTTTCCTCCCTTTTCAAATAGCCAGGATGGCGTCCTCAGCGGCCCGGGCGCAGGCCAGGGCGCGGGCGTCGGCGTCTTCCATGGTATCGCCCCGCATCAGGGCGTAGATTTTGATCTTGGGCTCCGTGCCCGAGGGCCGCACCACCAGCCGCTCGCCGGTCTCCAGCTCAAAGCAAAGCACATCCGAGCCGGAAAGGGCCATAGGGGCGGTCTGCCCGCCCTCGTGCCGCAGGCCGGAGGCATAGTCCAGCCAGCATCGGACAGGGGTGTCCAGCAGGGAGGCAAAGGGCCTCCGCCGCAGCCCGGACATCATGGCCGCCATGCGCTCCATGCCGTCCTGCCCCGGCAGCATGACGCTGCGGGTGACCTCGCCGTAGCCGCCGTAGCGGGCCTCCAGCTCCCGGAGCCCGTCCAGAACGGTCATGCCCCGGCTGCGGTACCAGGCCGCCATCTCGCACAGAAGCAGCGCCGCCACCACGCCGTCCTTGTCCCGGGCGTGGTCGCCGATCATGTAGCCGTAGCTCTCCTCATAGGCCAGCACATACCGGTATTTGCCCTCCTGCTCCAGCATAGACACCTGCTGGGCCATGTACTTGAAGCCGGTAAAGGTGTTGAAGCAGGCCGCGCCGTGATCCAGGGCGATGACCTCCGGCAGGGCGGAAGTGACGATGGTCTTGACCAGCGCGGGGTTGGGGGGCAGCAGACCCTTCTGTCCGCCCACCGTCAGAATGTAATGCAGCAGCAGCGCACCGGTGCGGTTGCCGGAAACGGGGACATATTCGCCCCTGCCGTCCCGCACCACGATGCCCACCCGGTCAGAGTCCGGGTCGGTGCCCACGCACAGCTCGGCCCCCGTCTCCTTTGCCAGGGCGATGGCCATGGCAAACCCGGCAGGCTCCTCCGGGTTGGGGCTGGCCACCGTGGGAAAGGTGCCGTCGGGCTTCAGCTGCTCCGGCACGGAATACAGCCGTCGGGCGCCGGCCTCCTCCAGCACCTGCGGGACGATAAAGCCGCCCACGCCGTGAAAGGCGGTATAGACGATGCCCATGTCCGGCTGCCCGGCCAGCAGCTCCGGTGCGATGGAGCACTTCTGCACCGCCTGTATGTACAGCCGGTCAAAATCCTCCTCCAGCCAGGTGAGGGAGGCGGGGTCGGGGCTTTCCATCCGGGGAGCCAGCGGGTCGATGGCAGTCATTTTTTCGGCCACCCGCTGGGCCATTTCGGTGGGCAGCTGGGCCCCTCCGGCCCAGTAGACCTTGTAGCCGTTGTAGCGCTTGGGGTTGTGACTGGCGGTGACATTGATTCCGGCGGCCGCGTCAAAGTGCCGCACGGCAAAGCTCAGCTGCGGCGTGGGCCGGCACTGGCGGAACAGATAGACCGGGATGCCCATGCAGCGCAGCACATGGGCGGCCTCCTGCGCGAAAAATGCCGAGTTGATCCGGCAGTCGTAGCAGACGCAAACGCCCTTCCGGGCGGAACCGGCCTCCAGGATCACCTGGGCAAAGGCGGTGGTGGCCTGACGGATGATGTATTCGTTCATCCGGTTCAGACCCATGCCCATCACGCCCCGCAGCCCGGCGGTGCCAAAGGCAAGGGTGCGGTAAAAACGGTCGTTGATCTCCTCCGGGTCAGAGAGGGCGGCCAGCTCGTCCCGCTGCTCCCGGGTCAGGACGGGGGCCTCCCGCCAGCGGAGATAATCCGTGTTTTGCGGCATAAGGCAGACTCCTTTCTGCAAAAAGGCTGGAATTGACCGTATTATAGCACGGTTTTCTCCGGCTTTCCAGTCCCTTCGTCAAATTCCGCGGCGCTTCATGAAAAAAGAAAGGGCTCCGCCCTTCCAGCTTGTCAAAAAGCCAAAGCTGACGCTCTGGCAGCTTTGCTTACCAATTTGTTTTTGGCCGTGATCTGTGTGATTATGGTCAAAAACACCCCGACCCGCCGGATTTTCCGCAGAAAATCCGGCAAAAACCGGCCCGCAGGCCGGAGCCTCTGGCCGAAAAGTTCAAGCAATGTTTACGATTCGGCAACAACTTTTCCACCGGAATATGCTATGATCGTACCTGTCAAACCGAATTGAATTCTTCCTTTTATCTCTCTTTTCCTTTTTTCTTATTTCAAAGCAAGGGCCCGCCGCTTCCACGGCGGGCCCTTGCTTTTGCCCTCAAAACCTCCTGCGCCGCCCCCGGCGCACCAGCCTCACCTCCGCGGCGGCTGTCCCGCCAGCAGTTCTCCCGCCTCCCGGCCCCATTCGCTGTATAGAAGAAACACATGGCCGATGCCCGCCTCGCAGATCAGCGAAAGCTTGCGGGCGGCGGTCTGGGCGTCGTCAAACAGGACAAAATGGGCGCTGCCGTTCTGCCTGCGATAGGTAAAGTATTTGCAGCACAGCCGATCGGAGAAAAAGCTCTGGGGCTGATAGGTCTCCTGCAGCCTGCGGAAGGCCTCCGGCGAGAGCGCCGTGCCGTCCGGGTCATGGGTGGGCATGGGAAAATCACTGCACGCGCGTACCAGATCCACACACAGGCGCTGCGCACCCCAACGGCTGCAAAGCGCCTCCAGCACCTGGGCAAAGCTGCCGCCGCTCACCGCCGCCGGAACGATCACCGGCGCGTCCTCGCCGCCCCAGGCCGCCAGTCCCTCCGAGAGGAAATACCGCACCTGCATCCGGCTCAGTGCGCCGCACAGCGCCTCCAGCCGTGAAAGCCCCTCCTCCGGCGGCGAAAAGTCCAGCACCACCCCGCCAAAGCCCCAGCGGGCGCATTCCGACTGAAGATCCCGGGCCAGCCGCTCTGGCTGCGCGGCGGCCAGCCCGCCGCCATCATAAATGCCCAGAAGCCCGCCCCGGCCGGAAAGCGGCAGCTGCGCCCGCTGGAGCGTGCCTTTTTCCCCGATGCGGTAGTACAGACAGACGCAGGGTACCCCCAGCCCCTCGCCGGCCCGGGCATCCTGTGCCGTCACCGCCAGAAATCCCTTGGTTTTTTCCCACATGATGGACTCACCTCTTGTCAGTTGCCATGCAAATATGATACAATAAGCCTTACGATCCAAGATGGCTTCCCCGCCTGCCGGAACGGCCGGATGGGCCAAAGGCCCCGGCAACGCGGTGCCTTGACAGCCATACTCTATTCCGACAGGAGCCTGCTTATGCCATTGCCCTTTCCTCATGTGTTTTTGCCCGATGTAACGGCGATCACCCCGCAGCTGCTGCGGCAGCTGGGGGTTGAGGCCCTGCTGCTGGATATCGACGGCACGCTGATGCAGACCCGTGACGCCATGCCCTCCCGTCCGGTGCTGGACTGGATGGCGGCCCTGCGCCGGCAGGGCATTGCCCTGTATATCCTTTCCAATAACCGGCACCGGCACCGTGTGCGCGCCTTTGCCGAGGCGGTGGAGCTGCCCTGGCAGAATCTGGCCAAAAAGCCCGCCGTGGGCGGCTTCCGTCGGGCGGCGGCGCAGTTGGGCCTTCCGCCGGAAAAGCTGGCGCTGGTGGGGGATCAGATCTTCACCGATATATGGGGTGCCCGCCGGTTCGGCTGCAAGGGCATCCTGGTGGAATCCACCGATACCTACCTGTGGTATTTCGGACTGCGGCGGTTGGCTGAGCTGCCCTTCCGCAGAGAAAGGCCGTGACCGCTATGGAAAGACCGCTTTTTGGCCCCGCCGGCAACAGTGACCGCTTCACCCGGGAATACAAGGGCAGCATCCATGCCCCCAAATGGCTGCGGGAGCTGGGCCTGGACTGCTACGAGTACCAGTGCGGCCGGGGCATCAACATCGGGGAGGAGACCGCCCGGGCCATCGGCGCGGCGGCAGCGGAGCAGGGCATCGTCATGTCCCTCCACGCCCCGTATTATATCAACCTGTCGGGCGACAGCCCGGAGCGGGTGGAAAAGAACTGCGATTATATCCTCAAATCGGCCCGCGTCTGCGACTGGATGGGCGGCGACCGCATCGTGGTACACTGCGGCGGCCTTTCGGGCATGGAGCGCGAGACCGCCATGGCCCACACCCTGCTGAACCTGCGCGAGGCGCTTCAGACGCTGGAAAGCGCCGGACTGGCCCATGTGCGGATGTGCATCGAGACCATGGGCAAGATCAATGTGCTGGGGGATGGGCCGGAGGTCTGCCGCATCTGTCAGCTGGACGAGCGGCTGCTGCCCTGCATCGATTTTGGCCATCTCAATGCCCGCACCCGGGGCGGCATGAACAGCAGCGAGGCCTTTGCCGACCTGCTGTCGCTGCTGGAAAACCGGCTGGGCGGGGAACGGGCTCAAAATTTCCATGCCCATTTCAGCAAGATCGAGTTCGGCCCCGGCGGCGAGGTGCGGCATCTGACCTTTGCGGATACGGAGTACGGGCCGGAGTTCGGGCCGCTGGCAAAGCTGCTGGCACAGCGGCGGCTGACGCCCCGGATCATCTGCGAGTCGGCAGGCACTCAGGCCGAGGATGCCCTTCGGATGAAGCAGACCTTTGTCGCCGCCCTCACCGACTGAGCGGGCTTGTCCTTTTTCTGCCAGCGCATTTGCTTCCGTTATCCTGCGCAGCCCTTGCCGGGCGGACATTCAGACGCTGCGGGGCTCGGGGCCGCAACCCCCGCCGTTATCCCATTTCAAAACCAACAACCAGACAATACAGGAGGAAACTACTATGGAACGACTGAATAAGCTGGCCGCCATGGCCAAACGGCTGGACTGTGACGGCGTCCTCATTACCGAGGCCGAAAATCTCTGCTACGCCACCGGCTTTGTCGGCCTGGAGGGCATGGTGCTGGTGACCGCCGACGGTCAGGGCTTCTGCTTTACCGATTCCCGCTATATCGAGGCCGCCGAAAAGGCCGTGGCCCCCTGGGGCTATCAGGTGATCCAGCCCGATGTCAGCTATCCCCAGTGCGTGCAGCAGCTGTGCGCCGAAAAGGGTCTCCGGCGGCTGCTGTTCGAGGATCAGGACATGACGGTCAGCACCCATACCCGCTATACGGCGGCCGTGCAGGCAGAGCTGATTGCCGCAGGAGAAGCCTTCGCCGAGCTGCGGGAGGTCAAGGAGGAAGCAGAGATCCAGCGCATCGTGGCCGCCCAGCGCATCGCCGAGCAGGCGCTGGAGGAGATCCTCCCCCTGATCCGTCCCGGCGCGGTGGAGCGTGAGGTTGCCGCCGAGCTGGACTACCGCATGGCCCGCCTGGGCTCTACCGGCGTGTCCTTCCAGACCATCTTTGTTTCGGGCGCCAAGAGCAGTCTGCCCCATGGCACCCCCGGCGACAAGAAGATCGAGGCCGGCGACTTTGTCACCATCGATTTCGGCGCCATGGTGGGGGGCTATCACAGCGATATGACCCGCACCTTCGCCGTGGGCTATGCCACCGATGAGATGAAAAAGGTCTACGACACCGTCCTGCGGGCCCAGCTGGCGGGCATCGAGGCGCTGGCCGTGGGAGTCCCCGGCAGCGAGGTGGACAAGGCCGCCCGGGATGTGATCGAGCAGGCCGGCTACGGCCCCTATTTCGGCCACGGTCTGGGCCACAGCCTGGGACTGAACATCCACGAAAATCCCCGGGCCTCCAAGGGCTATCCCCGCCCCTTTGTGCAGGGCAATGTGATCACCATCGAGCCGGGCATCTACCTGCCGGGGAAATTCGGCGTCCGGATCGAGGATATGGTCTATCTCGGGGCCGAAGGCAAGCGGAATTTGACCCTTGCCCCCAAGGAATTGCGGATTCTGTAAGGAAATCACGCAGATTGGCTTGCAATTTCTGCCGATATCGTGTAAACTATCTCTGATAAGCAATCATAAAAATTTTAGGAGGCCTATACAGTTATGTTATCTGCAGGCGATTTCAGAAACGGAAAAACTTTTGAGATGGACGGCCAGGTGTTCCAGGTCGTGGAATTCCAGCATGTGAAGCCCGGCAAGGGCGCCGCTTTCGTCCGCACCAAGTACAAGAACGTCATCACCGGCGCGGTGGTGGAGCGTTCCTTCAACCCCACCGATAAGTTCGAGGAGGCTGTCATCGAGCGCCGCACCATGCAGTACCTGTACGCCGACGGCGACCTGTACTACTTCATGGATGTGGACACCTACGAGCAGGAGCCCATCAACAGCGATAAGCTGGGCGAAGCCTTCAAGTTCGTCAAGGAGAACATGGAGTGCAAGGTCCTGTCCTTCAAGGGCAGCGTCTTCGGCGTGGAGCCCCCCATGTTCGTAGATCTGGAGGTCACTGAGACCGAGCCCGGCGTCCGCGGCGATACCGCTACCAATGTCACCAAGCCCGCCACGCTGGAGACCGGCGCGGTGGTTCGTGTGCCCCTGTTCATCAATGAGGGCGAAATGATCCAGGTGGATACCCGCACCGGCGAATATCTGGGCCGCTCCAAGGCATAAACTGTTTATCGACCGTCTGACTGCTGTGCACCGCACAGGAAAGGAGAACGAAGCATGACCATTACCGAAAAGACCGCATACCTGAAGGGCCTGCTGGAGGGCATGGAGATCGATCAGACCACCAAGGAGGGCAAGCTGCTGGCTGCCGTCATCGACACGCTGGACGATATCGCCCTGTCGGTCGCCGATCTGGATGACGAGGTGGGCGCGATCAACGACGAGATGGATATGATGGAGGAATCTCTGGACGCCATGGACGAGGCCCTGGATGATCTGGAGGATGCTCTGGATGCCATCGACGAGGATCTGGACGACATGGACGACGAGCTGGAGGAGATCTGCGAGATCCTGGAGCTGGAAGACGAGGACGAGGATGAGGACGACCTCGATGAGGATGAGGACGAGGAGCTGGAGGATGAGGATCTGTACCAGCTGACCTGCCCCACCTGCGAGGAGGAGATCATCGTGGACGAGGATGTTCTGGCCAAGGGCAGCATGAAGTGCCCCGCCTGCGGCGAGGATCTGGAGTTCGACCTGTCCGAGATCGTGGACGAGCTGGACGGCGACGAGACCGAGGAATAAAGCAAATGGGAATGGACAGGGGCGGCCGCAGGTCGCCCCTGTTTTGCTGTCCGCAGACACAGCTGTGTCCCGGCCCCTCGACGGCCCCCGGCGGCTTTTGGACACTTTTGGCCGGGAAAAAGTGCCGCCCGCCCGGCGAGGGCGCGGGGTTCGGAGTGCAGCCCCCGCTCTCGCAGCGCACATCCCAAAGAAAGGAAGAATCAACCATGAACGCATATATCGCCATGTCCGGCGGCGTGGACAGCTCAGTGGCAGCGCTGCTGACCAGGCAGGCCGGCCACAGCATCACCGGTGTCACCCTGCGCCTCCATGATAAAAAGGGCTGCGGCAGTGGAGACGACGCGCTGGAGGCTGCCGCCGTCTGCCGCCGGCTGGACGCGCCCCATGAGATCTGGGACGGCCAGCCCCGCTTCCGCGCCAGCGTGATGGATCACTTCGCCCATGCCTACCTGCAAGGCGCCACCCCCAATCCCTGCATCAACTGCAACCGCTACCTGAAGTTCGGCCTGCTGCTGGACCGCGCGCTGGAGCGCGGTGCCGACTTCGTGGTCACCGGCCACTATGCCCGGGTGCAGCAGGACGAAAACGGCCGCTGGCTGCTGAAAAAGGGCCTGTCGGCGCAAAAGGATCAGAGCTATGTGCTCTATACCCTGAGCCAGCACCAGCTGGCCCATCTGCGTCTGCCTCTGGGAGAATACGCCAAGGAGGACATCCGGGAGCTGGCCCGGCAGGCGGGCTTTACCAACGCCGACAAGCCCGACAGCCAGGATATCTGCTTCGTCCCCGACGGTGCCTATGCCCGCTTTATCTGGGAGCACACCGGCCACACGCCCGAGCCCGGGGACTTCATCGATATGGACGGCTGCATCCTGGGCCGGCACGGCGGCATCGAGTGCTATACCGTCGGCCAGCGCCGGGGCATCGGCATTTCGGGACGGCACCCCTATTATGTGGTGGCCAAAAATGCCGACCGCAATACCGTCATGCTGGGGGAGGACGCTGATCTCTACCGCGACAAGCTGCGGGCCGGAGATGTGAACTGGATCGCCTTTGAGCAGCCGGAGACCCCCTTCCGCTGCGCCGCCCGTACCCGCTACCATCAGGCCGAGACCCCCTGCACGGTGGTTCCCGGAGAGGAGGGCACCGTCTGTGTGCGGTTCGACACCCCCATCCGGGCCATCACCGCCGGACAGGCCGTGGTGTTCTATGACGGTGATGTGGTGCTGGGAGGAGGGACCATCCTGTGAGCGTTTCGGAAAAGGACAGCCGCACCGCCCTGCTGCTGGGGGAGGAAGGCCTGGCCCGGCTGAGGGACAGCTATGTGGCGGTGTTCGGCATCGGCGGCGTGGGCGGCTTTGCCTGCGAGGCCCTGGCCCGCGCCGGCGTGGGCCGTCTGCTGCTGGTGGACAACGACACCGTCAGTGTCAGCAACCTGAATCGGCAGATTGTGGCCCTGCGCTCTACCATCGGCCAGCCAAAGGCGGAGGTGATGGCCCGACGCATCGCTGACATCGATCCGGAGATCCGGGTGGAAACGCGGCAGTGCTTTTTTGACGAGACCACTGCCGACAGCTTCGATTTTTCAGCCTTTTCCTATGTGGTGGATGCCATCGATACCGTCTCGGCCAAGGTGGAGCTGATCTGCCGGGCAAAGGCGGCGGGCACCCCCATCATCAGCTGCATGGGGGCGGGCAACAAGCTGGATCCCACCCGCTTCACCGTCACCGATCTGGCAAAGACCGATACCTGCCCTCTGGCACGGGTGCTGCGGCAGCGGCTGCGCAAGCGGGACATCACCCATTTGCAGGTGGTCTATTCCACCGAGCCCGCCCTGACCCCGCTGGAAACCGTCTCCGACGGCGGACGGCGGCAGCTGCCCGGCAGCGTCAGCTTTGTGCCCTCGGCGGCGGGACTGACGGCAGCGGGGGCGGTGATCCGCGCACTGGCGGCCCCGCCTCCTGTGACTTGAAAAGCGGCGGCAACTGTGCTACAATCAATAATCAGGTATCCGATTTATAAAATAAGGATGGCAGGTGTCTGTAATGGAAAAAAATAAGGAACTCCGCGTCTTTGCCGAAGAAATTCGGGTGGAGACTCTGAAAGAGCTGGCCCATCTGGGCTTTGGCCACATCGGCGGCTCCATGAGCGTGGTGGAGCTGCTGGCCGTGCTCTATGGCCGGGAAATGCGCATCGACCCGCAGAACCCCCAGTGGGAAAACCGGGACAAGCTGGTGATGAGCAAGGGCCATGCCGGCCCTGCGGTCTACGCCACCCTGGCGCTGAAGGGCTATTTTCCCAGAGAGGAGCTGCTGACCCTGAATCAGGGCGGTACCCACTTCCCCTCTCACTGTGACCGGCTGAAAACGGTTGGCGTGGATATGACCACCGGCTCTCTGGGCCAGGGTATCTCCACTGCCTGCGGTCTGGCTCTGGGCAACCGGATCCTGGGCCGCAACGAGGCCTATACCTATCTGGTGCTGGGCGACGGCGAGTGCGACGAGGGCCAGGTCTGGGAGGGCGCGGCCTTTGCCGCCCATCAGATGCTGGATCACCTCATCGCTTTTGTGGATCTGAACAAGCAGCAGCTGGACGGCGCCTGCGACGATGTGCTGTATATGGGCGACATGGTGGAAAAATTCCGCGCCTTCGGCTGGTTCGTGCAAAAGGTCAACGGCCATGATATCGATGCCATTCTGGAGGCCATTGCCGCTGGTAAGGCGCAGGAGGACAAGCCCGTGATGATCGTGCTGGACACCATCAAGGGCCACGGCTGCGAGCTGGCCGAGCAGACCTTCCCCTGCCACCACATCAAGTTCACCGCCGAGCAGATCGCTCCCAGCATCGAAAAGGCCGAGGCCGCGCTGGAAGCGGCCCGCAAGGCTTAAAGGAGGCAGCACACCATGTATACCGTCAAGTCTGTTTTTGAAAAGGAAGCCCGGGAAATGCGGGCTGTTTACTGCAAGACCCTGCAGGAGCTGGCCCGGGAAAACGACCGCATCGCCGTGCTGGACGCCGATCTGGTGGGCTCCTCCGGCATGAAGGCCTTTTTTAACGAGTTCCCCGACCGCGCCATTAACTGCGGCATTCAGGAGAACAACATGATCGGCGTGGCCGCCGGTCTGTCGGCTGCCGGGATGGTGCCCTTTGCCCATTCCTTCGGCCCCTTTGCCTCCCGCCGCTGCGTGGATCAGATCTTCATCTCCTGCGCCTATGCCAAGCTGAATGTGCGTATCGTGGGCTCCGACCCCGGCGTCACCGCAGCCTACAATGGCGGCACCCATATGCCCTTTGAGGATATGGGCACCCTGATGTCCATCCCCCAGATCACCCTGCTGGAGCCCGCCGACACCGTCCAGCTGGAGTGGATGCTCCGGGAGCTGGAAAAGGCCTACGGCGTCTTCTATATCCGCCTGCTGCGCAAAAACGCCGTGGGCATCTTCGAGGGAGGCTCCACCTTCGAACTGGGCAAGCTGGCCCGCCTGCGGGAGGGCAAGGATGTGGCCATCGTGGCCTCCGGCATCATGACCGCCGAGGCCCTCAAGGCCGCCGCCGCACTGGAGAGCCAGGGCATCTCCGCCGCCGTGCTCAATGCCTTCACCTGGAAGCCCATGGACGACCGGACGCTGGCCGAATATGCAAAGACCTGCGGCTGCGTGGTCACCGCCGAAAACCACAACATCATCGGCGGTCTGGGCTCTGCCGTGGCCAACAGCCTGAGCCGCAGCTGCCCCGTCCCCGTGGAGATGGTGGGCGTCAACGATGAGTTCGGCGAGGTGGGCACCGAGGACTTCCTGCGCCAGCGCTTTGACCTGACCGCCGACCATATCGTCCGGGCCGCTCAGGCCGCCATCGCCCGCAAATAAGGGGGCGCGACCATGGATGTAAAGGAAAAGGCCCTGCTGGCCCACGAGCAGTGGCAGGGCAAGCTGGATATCCGCACCAAATGCCCCATCACCAATGCCGAGGAGCTGGCCATCGCCTATACCCCCGGCGTGGCCGAGCCCTGCCTGAAGATCCGGGACGATGTGTCCCTCTCGTATAAGTACACCGGCCGGGGCAATCTGGTGGCCGTGGTCACCGATGGCACCGCCGTGCTGGGCCTGGGCGACATCGGACCGGAGGCCGGTATGCCGGTAATGGAGGGCAAGTGCGCCCTGTTCAAGGCCTTTGGCGGGGTGGACGCCATCCCCCTGTGCGTCCGCTCCAAGGATGTGGACGAAATCGTCAATACTGTGGCCCTGCTGGCCGGCTCCTTCGGCGGCATCAATCTGGAGGATATCTCCGCGCCCCGCTGCTTCGAGATCGAGCGGAAGCTCAAGGCGCGGTGCGATATCCCCATCTTCCATGACGACCAGCACGGCACCGCTGTCATCACCCTGGCCGGGCTCCTCAACGCCCTGAAGGTGGTGGGCAAGCGGCTGGAGGACATCCGGGTGGTGACCTCCGGGGCCGGTGCCGCCGGCACCGCCATCATCCGGCTGCTGCTGTCACTGGGCCTGAAGAATGTCATCATGTGCGACCGCAAGGGCGCCATTTACGAGGGCCGGGAGGGCCTGACAGGGGAGAAGGCCGACATCGCCCGACTGACCAACCGGGAAAAACGGGCGGGCAGCCTGAAGGAGGTCATCGTGGGCGCCGATGTGTTCATCGGCGTCTCCGCCCCCGGCGCTCTGACCCGGGAGATGGTGTCCACCATGGCTCGCGATGCCATCATCTTCGCCTGCGCCAACCCGGTGCCCGAGATATTCCCCGACGAGGCCAAGGCCGGCGGGGCAAGAGTGGTAGCCACCGGCCGCTCCGATTTCCCCAACCAGGTGAACAATGTGCTGGCATTCCCCGGCATCTTCCGGGGTGCGCTGGATGTGCGGGCGTCGGACATCAACGATGAGATGAAGATCGCCGCCGCCTACGCGCTGGCGGCGCTGGTGCCGGAAAGCGAGCTGTGTGCCGATTATGTGCTGCCGGCCGCCTTTGATCCCCGGGTGGGCCCCGCCGTGGCAAAGGCAGTGGCACAGGCCGCCAGGGACAGCGGCGTCGCCCGTATCTGAGAATTCCTTCCGCAGCTGGACAAAATTCCGCGAAAAATCCCTTGATTTTGCCAAATACTTATGATAAAATATATCGTACTGTAATTGTCGCCGGAGGTCCGGCTGAGATAACTGGAGGCCAAGTATTATGAATTCTACCCTGCAATTGATCCTGTCCATTCTGGATGTGCTGGTCTGCGTGGTCATGACCGTGCTGATCCTGGCTCAGAACAGCAAGTCCGAGGGCCTGGGCGCTGTTTCCGGTTCTTCCGATACCTTCTTCGGAATGAACAAGAGCCGCTCCATGGAGGCCAAGCTGCAGAAGCTGACCATCGGCTGCGCCGTGGTGTTCTTCCTGCTGACCGGCGTTCTGGCGCTGTTTTCCTGA
This sequence comes from uncultured Oscillospiraceae bacterium, assembly GCA_964646225.1. Classification (GTDB taxonomy): domain Bacteria; phylum Bacillota; class Clostridia; order Oscillospirales; family Butyricicoccaceae; genus UBA4644. Next base: position 611 of record CAZYAD010000008.1, on the reverse strand, counting down.
GAAAAGCCCCATCCTTACAGGCCGTCCCTTGGGGCGGCCTGTCGCTTTATGGGGGGGATCCGTCCCGCCCATCCCGAAAAAGATCGATTCTGTTGAAAAAGGAATGAGAAACCTATGGCAAAAGAGAAAAAGACGGTGAGCGCCATCACCGATATGGAGGTGGACTTTGCCCAGTGGTACACCGATGTGTGCAAAAAGGCAGAGCTGATCGATTATTCCTCCATCAAGGGAATGTTTGTCTATCGCCCCTATGGCTACGCCATCTGGGAAAACATCCAGAAGGAGCTGGATCGCCGCTTTAAGGAGACCGGCCACGAAAATGTGATGATGCCCATGCTGATTCCCGAATCCCTGCTGCAAAAGGAAAAGGATCATGTAGAGGGCTTTGCCCCCGAGTGCGCCTGGGTCACCTATGGCGGCAACGAAAAGCTGGAGGAGCGCTACTGCATCCGTCCCACCTCCGAGACCCTGTTCTGCGAGCACTTCAAAAATGTCATCCAGAGCCACCGGGATCTGCCCAAGCTCTACAACCAGTGGTGCTCCGTGCTGCGCTGGGAAAAGACCTCCCGCCCCTTCCTGCGCCACCGGGAGTTCCTGTGGCAGGAGGGCCA
>CAZYAD010000007.1:9687-48870 GCA_964646225.1 uncultured Oscillospiraceae bacterium | reverse complement strand
AGCATACTTTTCTGCAAAATGATAGCCCAACTTTGCGCTTTTCGGGGCGGGGAGCGGGAGAGATGCCTTGCTTTTTTTCTCCGGCTGTGGTAAAATGACGCAGAAAAGCGGAGATTCGTCGGTGTGGCGGAATTGGCAGACGCAGCAGACTTAAAATCTGCCGATGGAAACATCGTACCGGTTCGATCCCGGTCACCGGCACCAGAAGAACCACCCTTTGTCGCGAGGCAGGGGGTGGTTTTTGGCTGTTCAGGGGGGAGACCCCGCTGAGCGGGACGGACGGAGAATGGGCGGGAGCGCGGCTTTTTTAAGGTTTTGTGCCGATTTTTCATGATGTCTTGCGGGATGAAAAAAACTCTGCTATAATATGATTTAGAATGCAGACAAAAGCATGGAGGGACTATGGAAACCTTCGAGATCGAGATTCAGGAGCTGGGCGTCAGCCAGCTGTATTTGAACCAGCGCAAGCTGGAGACCGTCCGGGAGCGGACGCTGGAGGAGAATTTTTCCGGCTTTGAGCCCCTGCCGGTCTATGACTTCGGCAACGGAAGAAAGGTGCTCACCGACGGCCACAGCCGGGCCTTTGTGGCCCTGCAGAAGGGGCAGAAGACCCTGACGGTCTATTGGGACAGGGATCCCAACACCACCGGCAAGCTGGCCCAGCGGATGTACCGGATGTTTCTGGAATGGGGCGAAAGGGCCGGGGTACGCACCCTGACCGACCTGCAAAGCAGGGTCCTGCAGGCCTCCGGCTATGAGTTTTTCTGGCTGGAACGCTGCCGCAGGGGGTACAATCTGCTGACCACCCGTAACAAGGGGGCGCTGGACAAGGGCCGGGAGCTGGCGCCGGAGCTGACCCTTTACGGCGTGGAGCGCAATCTGCGCACCTTTTATTTTGAAGACGACAGGGGTCGTCTGTTCAAGCATTATGACGGCGAGCTGCGCCAGGAGCGCAGCGACAATCAGTGATCCCGCAGAAAGGAGCCGCAGGCATGGAAGAGACCAACAGAGCACAGGGAAAAAAGACCATCGGGCCGCTGACCGGCTGTATGCTGGAGGAGGCGCTGGCACTGGTCTGGGATGTGTTTTCGGAGTATGAGGCCGCCGACCTGCCCCAGGAGGCGCTGGACGAGTTCTGGGCGCGCATCGACTATGAATATATGCTCCAGCGGGCCGGCGACGGCGAGATCCGCTTCTGGGGCGCTTTTGACGACGATTATCTGGTGGGCGTATGCGCCATGCGGGATCTGAACCACATCGAGCTGCTGTATGTGGACGGGGCCTATCACCGGCAGGGCATCGGCACCAATCTGCTGAAGCACGCCTTTATCGACTGCAAGGAGCTGGACGAGACGCTGCATCGGGTGACGGTCAACGCCACCCCCTATTCCCGGGGCTTCTTTTTGAAGCAGGGCTTTACCGCCACCGCCGCCCAGCGAAAGGTGGACGGGCTGACCCTGATCCCCATGGCGCTGGAGGGACAGGTCATCTGACCGCGCTCTGCGCACACAGTTCCGCCCGGAGGTGTTTCTATGGCATATTCATCCAACCGATCCAACAATAAAATTCCCGGCTGGCTCATCTTTGTGGGCTTCTGCATCGGGTTCTTGCCCGGCGGCATTTTGCTGGCCATCCGCATGATCCAGAACGCCAGCGAACGGGACAACGGCCGCCCCCGGGTCAGCGATGCCGAGTGGGAGCGCCTGCGGCAGCGGGCCGCCGAGAGCAGCGGGCAGCGCACCTATGACGCTCAGGGCCGCCGCACCTATTCCCCCAACGCCGGGGCCTACGCCCGCAGGCCGGAGGAAAGCGGCGAGGACTACGCCCGCCGGATCTCGCAGGCCAACCGGACGGTGCAGGGACAGGTCAACCCGGACGGCACCTATCGCTATGTCTATCGGTCGGGGAGCGATGCCGCGCCGGAAGCCGCCCGTCCCGCACAGCACCGCTCGGCACCCATGGAGGATCGCCGCCTGAACCCCAGGCGGGGCAAAAGCCTGCGGCTGACCGGCAATATCCTGCTGGGGCTGGGGGCCTTTGTTACGGCGCTGACCTTTTTGGGCGGGATCGCCGCCGCCGGCTGGGGGCTGCTGGATCTTGCGGCCGTCACCTCCATCGTGGGCCTGTGCTGCTGTACGCCCGGCGCGGTGCTGAGCATCGTGGGCAGCAAGCTGCACAGCCGGGTCATGCGCTGCCGCACCTATGCCGCCATGATCGGCAGCCACACGGCGGTGGAGATCAAAAAGCTGGCCGCCGCCATCCCCACCCGGATGGACGGCTGCGTGAAGGATCTGCAATGGATGATCAGCGAGGGGATGCTGGAGGGGATGTATATCGACCGGCGGGCCAAGCTGCTGATCCGCAGCGGCAGCACCGCGCCGCAGCCCCGGCCGCAGGAAAAGCCGGAGACTCCGCCCGCGACCAGAAAGCAGGAAGCTGCGTCTGAGGAGGACGGCCGCTTCCCCGAGGAAAAGCGCATCCGGCAGCTGAACGACGAGATCATGGACGAGTATGTGTCCCGGCGGATGGAGCGGCTGGAGGAGCTGACCCACAGCATCCTGGACTATGCCCGGGAGCATCCCGAAAAGGAGCCCAGTCTGCGGCAGTTCCGCAATCATTATCTGCCAAAGACGCTGTCCATTCTGGAGTCCTATGCCCGCATGGAGCGCATGGGGGTGGAGGGCGGCAACATCGGCTCGGCCATGAAGGATGTGGAGGGCATCATGGACAAGCTGGTGCTGGGTTTTGAAAAGCAGCTGGACGCGCTGTTTGACAGCGAGGCGCTGGATGTGACCACCGACATCAGTGTGCTGGAGAACATGATGCAGCTGGAGGGGCTGTCCGATTCGGATCCCTTTGGCACGCTGCGGCAGGAGCAGTGAACAGCGAAAAACGATCTGGAGCGTATCCGAAGGGATACGCTCTGTTTTTTGCAAAGGGGGAGAAAACGGGGCCCGACGGAGCGGGGCAAAGGGCTCTGGACTTTTTGGGAGAACCGTGGTATATTGTCACTGAAATCTGTAAGAAAAAGGAGTTGTTTCTCCATGATGGAATATGATCCCAAGCGAAATCTCTGCTCCTGCGCCCGGGTGACCTATGGCGACGCGGCACAGGCCGTAGCAGAGGGCGTGAAAACCGTGGCGGAGCTGCGGGAAAAGACCCGGGCCACCGCCTTTTGCGGCAGCTGCACCCAGCGGGCCGAGGAGTTTCTGAACGCGCTGCTGGCCGGGGAGGCCCGCCCGGCGGCAGAGAAGGAGCCGGTGTTCGACGCGGACAGAGGGGTGGCTCCCGGCTGCCGCCAGGTGTGCGAGGATCTGTGGTACGTGGGCGCTTCCGACCGGGCGGCCGATATCTTCGAAAAGCAGTATCCCGTGCCCGATGGCATGAGCTACAACAGCTATCTGCTGCTGGATCGGCAGACGGTGCTGCTGGATACGGTGGATCAGTCGGTGCGGGAGGTGTTCCTGCGGAATGTGGAGTCCCTGCTGGCGGGGCGCAATCTGGATTTCCTCATCATCCAGCACATGGAGCCCGACCACGCCGCCACCATCGCCGAGGTGCTGCGCCGCTGGCCCAAATGTCAGGCGGTGTGCTCCGCCGGGGCAAAGCCCATGCTGGAGCAGTTCTTTGGCCCGGAGCTGGCGGCGCGGGCCGATACCGCCCGGGACGGGGTCTCCATGCTCACCGGCAAGCATGTGCTGTCCTTCCACATGGCGCCCATGGTACACTGGCCGGAGGTGATGGTCACCTATGACCGCACTACCGAGACCCTGTTTTCCGCCGATGCCTTTGGCACCTTTGGCGCGCTGGACGGCAATCTGTTTGCCGATCAGATGGATATTGCGGCGCAGATGGGCGAATATCGCCGGTACTATACCAACATCGTGGGCAAATACGGCGGGCCGGTGCAGCAGCTGCTGAAAAAGGCCTCCGGCCTGTCCATCGGGCGCATCTGCCCCCTCCATGGCCCCATCTGGAGAAAGGATCTGGGGACGATCCTGGAGAAATATCAGCAGTGGAGCACCTACACCCCGGAGGAGAAGGGTGTGGTCATCGCTTACGCCTCCATCTACGGCGGCACCGAGCTGGCCTGTCAGGCACTGGCAAACGCCCTGAGCGAGCGGGGCGTGGAGCGGGTGCGGATGGTGGATCTTTCCCGGGAGCATCCCTCCTACGCGCTGGCGGAGGCCTTCCGCCGCAGCCATCTGGTGCTGGCCTCGGTCACCTATAACGGCGGGCTGTTCCCGGCGATGGAGACTTTCCTCCTCAGCCTGCTCCACCACGGCCTGCAGGGCCGGACGGTGGCGCTGGTGGAGAACGGCTCCTGGGCGCCGGTGGCCGCACGGAAGCTGGACGAGATGCTCACCGGCTCGGGCAACCATGTGCTGGGCAAAAAGCTCACCCTGCGTTCGACCCTGAAGCGGGGACAGCTGCAGGAGGTGGAGGAGCTGGCTTCGGCCATCGTCAGCAGTATGCAGTGACGAAAAAAGGCCGCCAGGCCTCCCGCAGATGCGCCGGAAAACGGGCGCAAAGGCCGGAAAATGCGCAAAAAATCTGCCGGAAGCGGTTGACGAGCGGCCGCGACTGTGTTATGCTAAAGCAATAGAAGCTGCCGAAAGGAGCACGACCCCATGATGTCTGCCATGTGCCGGAATCTGGTTGTCGCCGCGAAGCTGTTCGCGGGCTTTTTTGCTGCCGTTCTGTTTATTCTGTATTCCTATATCTATTGCGGTACAGAAATTTCCGGGACGGCGCGGCTTGACTGATCGAAGAAACAAGACAGCGGCTTCTGCCTGACCGGGCAGGAGCCGCTTTTTTGCCCGTTCCGGAGGAACGGGGTATCCATGCAGAAGGGGGAAGCATTCCATGAAAAATCAGCTACAGGAGGCGCGGGCCCGTATCACGCAGCTGGACGATGAAATGGCCCGGCTGTTTGTCTGCCGGATGGAGGCAGCCGCACAGGTGGCCGCCTACAAGCAGGAGCGGGGGCTGCCGATCTTTGACGGCGCACGGGAAAAAGAGGTGCTGGAGCGGGGCAGCGCCCGGGTGAGCGATCCGGTGCTGCGGGAGCACTATGTGCGCTTTTTGCAGAACAATATGGATCTCTCCAAGGAGTATCAGCGGCAGCTGCTGGAGGGGATGCGGGTGGCCTATAGCGGCACTGAGGGGGCCTTTGCCCACATGGCGGCGCAGGAGATCTTTCCCTCTGCCCGGCTGGAGGGCTATCCCAGCTTTGCCGCCGCCTATCAGGCGGTGACACAGGGCGCGTGCGACTGCGCCGTACTTCCGCTGGAAAACAGCTCCGCCGGGGAGGTGGGGCAGGTCACCGACATGATGTTTGACGGGGGGCTGTTCGTCAACGGCGTTTATGAGCTGGCGGTGCGGCACGATCTGCTGGCGCTGCCCGGGACGACGCTGGCCGACATCCGCACGGTGGTGAGCCATCCCCAGGCGCTGGCCCAGTGCGCCCCCTATCTGGAAAAGCATGGCTGGCAGACACGGGAGCATTCCAACACCGCGCTGGCCGCCCGGCAGGTGGCCGAGGGGGGCGATTCCACGGTGGCTGCCATCGCCGGGGCGCGTACCGCCCAGCTGTTCGGCCTGACGGTGCTGGAGGAGAACATCCACCGCAGCGGCAGCAACACCACCCGCTTCGGCGTCTTTTCCCGGACGGAAAACACCGGGCTGGGCACCCGGCTGGGGGATCATTTCATCCTGCTGTTCACCACCCGCAATCAGGCCGGGGCGCTGGCGGCGGCGGTGGAGATCATCGGCCGCTACGGATTCAATATGCGCACCCTGCGCAGCCGCCCCCGGAAGGATCTTCTGTGGGAGTATTACTTCTATGTGGAGCTGGAGGGCGACCTGCGGGGCGAGGCCGGACGGGCCATGCTGCGGGAGCTGGAGAGCTGCTGCGACCGGGTGCGGGTGGCAGGCTCCTTCCGGGCCCACTGCCGCATCGGAGAGGAGGCAGAAGCATGAGCCTTCGCATGGAGCTGGGCAGCCGCAGCTATGACATCACCATCCGCCGGGGCTGTCTCCGGGAGGCGGGGCGGCTGCTCAGACTGGAGCGCCGGGTGTGCATCGTCACCGATGAGGGTGTACCCGCCGGATACGCCCGGACGCTGGCCGACCAGTGCGCCCGGCCGGTGATCTGTACCGTCCCCCAGGGGGAGGAGAGCAAGACCATGGAGACCGTCACCCGCATCTGCCGGGTCATGTTGGAAAACGGCTTTTCCCGGGGGGATTGCGTAGCCGCCGTGGGCGGCGGCATGGTGGGGGATCTGGCGGGCTTTGCCGCCGCCTCCTATATGCGGGGTGTGGATTTCTACAATCTGCCCACCACCCTGCTGTCCCAGGTGGACTCCTCCATCGGGGGTAAGACCGGGGTCAATCTGGACGGGGTGAAAAACATCGTGGGGGCCTTCTGGCAGCCCCGGGGGGTGCTCATCGATCCGGACACGCTGGATACCCTGCCGCCCCGGCTGCAGGCAGAGGGCATGGCGGAATATGTCAAGATGGCCCTGTGCTTTGACGCCGGGATGTTTGAACGGCTGGAGACGGAGGACCCCCGTTCCGATCCGGAGACCGCCCTGCAAAACGCGCTGACCCTGAAAAAGCGGGTGGTGGAGCAGGACGAGCGGGAAAGCGGTCTGCGCAAGCTGCTGAACTTCGGCCATACCATCGGCCACGGGGTGGAAAGCGCCGCACAGGGCGGGCTGTACCACGGGGAATGCGTGGCGCTGGGAATGCTGCCCATGTGCTCGCCCGGGCTGCGGGCCAGACTGAAGCCTGTTTTGGAGCGGCTGGAGCTGCCCACCGCCACGGCGCTGGACAAGGAGCGCATCTGGCAGGCCATGGTGCATGACAAAAAAAGCGGCGACGCCGGCTTTTCCGCCGTGTTTGCGGAGGAGGCGGGCGGGGCCTTTACCCGGCAGGTCTCCTTTGACGAGATGCGGGGCATTTTAGAGGGAGCGTGGAAGGAATGAAAAACACCTTTGGACAGAGCGTCTCGGTGACGCTGTTCGGCGAGAGCCACGGCCCCGCCATCGGTGCGGTGATCGACGGGCTGGCGCCGGGCATCCCGGTGGACGAGGGGTTCATTGCCTCCCAGCTGGAGCTGCGGCGGCCCTTTGGCCAGCTGTCTACTCCCCGGCAGGAGGCCGACCCCTTTCAGATCGTCAGCGGCTGCTTTGAGGGGCGCACCTGCGGCACGCCGCTGACCATCCTCATCCCCAACGGCGACACCCACAGCAGGGATTACAGCCGGACGAAGGATCTGGCCCGGCCCGGCCACGCCGATCTCACCGCCCAGCTGAAGTATCACGGCTGGCAGGATTACCGGGGCGGCGGGCATTTTTCCGGGCGGATCACGGCGGCGCTGGTGGCCGCCGGGGCGGTAGCCATCACGGCACTGGAGCACAGGGGCATCGTCCTGCGGTCCCACATCCGGGCCTGCGCCGGGGTGGAGGATCGGCCCTTTGCAGGGGAGGAGCGCGCCCTGCGGGACGACTTCCGGGCGCTGGCGGGTCAGCGCTTCCCTGTGCTGGACGAGGCCGCCGGAGGGCGGATGCAGCAGGCGGTGCTGGCAGCGCGGGAGGAGCATGACAGCGTTGGCGGTGTGCTGGAGACGGCGGTATGCGGGCTGCCGGCCGGGGTGGGAGAGCCCTGGTTCGATACGGTGGAGAGCGTGCTGGCCCATATGCTGTTTGCCGTCCCGGCCGTCAAGGGCGTGGAGTTCGGCACGGGCTTTGCGCTGGCCGGTATGCGGGGCAGTGCGGCCAACGACCCCTTCCGGATGGATGCGGGCCGGGTGGTCACCGCCACCAACCACAACGGCGGGGTCAACGGCGGCATCACCAACGGCATGCCGCTGGTGTTCCGCACCGCCGTCAAGCCGACACCCTCCATTTTCCGGCAGCAGGAGACGGTGGACATGAGGCGGGGCGAAAATGCCCTGCTGGAGCTGGAGGGGCGCCACGACCCGGTGATCGTCCATCGGGCGGCGGTGGTGGTGGACAGCGTCACGGCGCTGGCCCTGTGCGATCTGCTGGCGCTGCGCTTTGGCACAGACTGGCTGGCGGGCTGAGAAAGGAGCAGGCACTATGGAATACGGCTTGATCGGGGAAAAGCTGCCACACAGCTTTTCCAGGGAGATTCATGAGCGGCTGGCGGGCTATGATTATCAGCTTCGGGAGCTGACCCCCGGGCAGGTGCCGGAGTTTCTGCAAAAGCGGGACTTCCGGGGCATCAATGTGACCATCCCCTACAAGCAGACGGTGATCCCCTATCTGGATGAGCTTGACCCCAAGGCCGCTGCCATCGGCGCGGTGAACACCATCGTCAACCGGAACGGCCGCCTGATCGGCTACAACACCGATTACGACGGCGTGGCCGCCCTGCTGCGCCATGCCGGGCTTTCGCCGGAGGGCAAAACGGTGGCAATTCTGGGCACCGGCGGTACCTCCAAAACCGCTACGGCGGTGATGCGGGCGCTGGGGGCTTCCTCGGTGTATCGGGTGAGCCGCAGCAGCCGGGAGGGGGCGGTGTCCTATGAGGAGGCGGCCCGTCTGCCGGTGCAGCTGCTGGTGAACACCACCCCGGCGGGGATGTATCCCAACCCTGACGGACAGGCCATGGAGCTTTCCCGCTTCGGCTGGCTGGAGGGGGTGCTGGACGCGGTGTACAATCCCCTGCGCACCCGGCTGGTGCTGCAGGCCCGGGACAACGGCGCACGGGCCCAGGGCGGGCTGTATATGCTGGTGGCCCAGGCGGCCTTTGCCTGCGGACATTTTCTGGGTGAGGCCCTGCCGGAGGACAGACTGGACAGCGTTTACCGCGCCATCCACGGCGAAAAGCAGAACATCGTCCTCACCGGAATGCCCGGCAGCGGCAAAAGCACGGTGGGCAAGCTGCTGGCAAAGCAGCTGGGACGGGAGCTGGTGGACACCGACATCGAGATCATCCGGCTGGCCAAAAAGCCCATCCCGGAGATCTTTGCCCAGCGGGGCGAGGCGGGCTTCCGGGAGCTGGAGAGCCAGGTCATCGCGGAGGTTGCCCAGCGCACCGGCGTGGTCATTGCCACCGGCGGCGGGGCCATCCTGCGGGAGGAAAATGTCCGCCGTCTGCGGCAGAACGGGCGGCTGTATTTTCTGGATCGGCCGCCGGAGAGCCTTGTCCCCACCGATGACCGGCCGCTGGCCCGGACGGTCATCGATCTGGAGCAGCGCTACCGGGAGCGCTATCCCCGCTATACCGCAACTGCCGACGCACACATCCCCGTCCCCGGCACCCCGGAGGAGGCTGCCGCGGCCATCAGAGAGGAGTTTGTGATCTGATATGAAGCTGCTTGTCATCAACGGGCCCAACCTGAATCTGCTGGGGCTCCGGGAGCCGGAGCATTACGGTGCCGAGACCTATCCCCAGCTGGTGGAAAAGGTGCGCACCTTCTGCGAGACGCGGGGCCATTCGGTGCAGTTTTTCCAGTCCAACCACGAGGGGGCGCTGGTGGATGCCATCCAGCAGGCCCACTTTGACCGGGTGGAGGGCATCGTCATCAATCCCGCAGCCTATACCCACACCAGCGTGGCGCTGCTGGACGCCGTCAAGGCGGTGTCCATCCCCACGGTGGAGGTGCATATCTCCAGGGTGGAGGAGCGGGAGGACTTCCGCCAGGTGAGCTATATCCGGGCTGCCTGTGTCGGCACCATCACCGGTCTGGGCACCGACGGCTATCTGCGGGCCGTGGAGCTGCTGGAGGCACACCATGCGGGCCGTCTTTAAGCCCTCCCGGGCAAAGGGGACGGTGGCCGCGCCGCCCAGCAAGAGCATGGGCCACCGGATGCTGCTGTGTGCCGGTCTTTCCGGCGGGCCGTGCAGGGTTTCGGGCATTGTGGAGTCCCAGGATATGCTGGCGACGCTGGACTGTCTGGCCGCCATGGGAGTGGAGGCCGGGCGGCAGGGGGACTGCGTTACCCTCCGGGGCGGGGATGTGTTTTCCTCGCCGAAGGAGGCGGTGTCCTGCCGGGAAAGCGGCAGCACCCTGCGCTTTTTTATCCCCCTGTTCCTGCTGGGACGGGAAAAGGTCACCCTCACCGGCAGTCCCCGGCTGATGGAGCGGCCGCTGGAGGTCTATCAGCAGCTGTGCCGGGAGCGGGCATTGCTGTTTGGCCGGGAGGGCGACCGCCTTTATGTCCGCGGCCCGCTGCAGCCCGGGCTGTTCTCGCTGCCGGGGGATGTGAGCTCCCAGTTTGTCACCGGGCTGCTGTATGCCCTTCCGCTGCTGGAGGCGGGCAGTGTGCTGTCCCTCATTCCGCCGGTGGCCAGCCGCCCCTATATCGAGATGACCCGGCAGGCGCAGGCCCGGTTCGGCGTGGTCTCTCACTGGACAGACGAGAACACCCTGCGCATACCCGGCGGTCAGCGCTATCAGCCCCGGGACGCGCAGGTGGAGGGTGATTGGAGCAACGCCGCCTTTTTGGAGGGCTTTTCCCTGCTGGGGGGCGAGGTGACCGTCACCAATCTGATTGAGGATAGTTTACAGGGCGATAAAATCTACAGGGAGTATTATTCCCGGCTGCGGGAGGGCTGTCCCACGCTGGACATCGCCCAATACCCCGATCTGGGGCCGGTGCTGATGGCGCTGGCTGCGGCGGGGAAGGGAGCAACCCTGACCGGTACGGCCCGGCTGAAGATCAAGGAGAGCGACCGGGGGGCCGCCATGGCACAGGAGCTGGAAAAAATGGGGGTGCGGTGCCGGGTGGAGGAGGATACCATTTTCGTCCCCGGCGGACAGCTGCGGGCCCCGGAGCTGCCCCTTTCGGGACACAACGACCACCGGGTGGTGATGGCGCTGAGTCTGCTGCTCAGCCGCCTCGGGGGCGAAATTCAGGAGGCGCAGGCCGTGAACAAGAGCTTCCCCGGTTTTTTTGACGCCATCCGCACCCTGGGCATTGAGGTGAAGTGCGATGAGGATCGATAAGGACACCCGCTTTCTCATTGTGGGACTGGGACTGCTGGGGGGCAGCTACGCCATGGCGCTGAAAAGGCAGGGCTTTGCCGTTTCTGCTGTCACCCGCTCTCAGGACTCCATCGACTACGCCCTGGAGCAGGGGCTCATCGACGCCGGGGCCGCCTTTCCCGAACCGGCCCTCATCGGGCAGGCCGATGTGGTGGTGCTGGCGATGTACCCCCACATTCTGCTGGACTGGGTGGCGGAAAACCAGCGGTTTTTCAAGCCCGGCGCGCTGATCACCGATGTCACCGGCGTCAAGGGCTGTGTGGTGGAGCCGGTGCAGGCGCTGCTGCGGCCTGATGTGGAGTTCATCGCCGCCCACCCCATGGCCGGACGGGAGACGCTGGGCGTCCGCAATGCCGATGACCGCATCTTCCGCAGAGCCAATTACATCATCACACCAACGGAGCGGAACACGCCGGAGGCCATTCAGGCCTGTCAGGAGCTGGGACGGCTGCTGGGCTTTGCCCGGATCTCCTGCCTGAGCCCGGAGGAGCACGACGAGATGATCGGCTTTGTATCCCAGCTGACCCACTGCATCGCCGTCGCCCTGATGACCTGCAATGACATTCAGCATCTGGAGCGCTACACCGGCGACTCCTTCCGGGATCTGACCCGCATCGCAAAGATCAACGACGAAATGTGGAGCGAGCTGTTTCTGGCCAACCGCCCCGCGCTGCTGGCCGAAATGGATCAGTTCGAGGCCCAGTTCCACAGGCTGCGGGAGCAGCTGGCCAGGGGAGACACCCAGGGAATGCGGGACATGATGCGGGCTTCCACCCGCCGCCGCAAAGCGCTGGAGCAACAGGATGAGAGGACGAAGCTGTTATGATCAACAATCTGCAATTTGTACGGGAGCTGCCCAATCCCGATACCGTCAAGGCACTGATGCCGGTGCCCTCGGAGCTGCGGGCGCTGAAGGCCCGGCGGGATCAGACCGTGCGGGATATTTTTACCGGGAAGGATGACCGGCTCATCCTGATCATCGGCCCCTGCTCGGCCGACCGGCAGGATGCCGTTCTGGAGTATCTCACCCGGCTGCAGCGGGTGCAGGAGCAGGTGCAGGACAGGATTTACATCATTCCCCGCATTTATACCAACAAGCCCCGCACCACCGGCGACGGCTACAAGGGGATGTTTCATCAGCCCGACCCCCAGCAGCACAGCGATCTGCTGCGGGGTGTGCTGGCCATCCGGGAGCTGCATCTGAAGGCGCTGGTGCAGACCGGCTTTACCTGCGCCGATGAAATGCTCTATCCCGAAAACTATGTCTATCTCAACGATCTGCTGAACTATGTGGCCATCGGCGCCCGTTCGGTGGAGGATCAGGCCCACCGGCTGGCGGCCTCCGGGCTGGATATCCCCGTGGGCATGAAAAATCCCACCTCCGGGGACAACAGTGTCATGCTCAACGCCATTATGGCTGCCCAGCATCACCATACCTTCACCTATCGGGGGTGGGAGGTGCATTCCTCCGGGAACCCCTGGGCCCACGCCATTCTCCGGGGCTATGTGAACAAGCAGGGCCTGACCCAGCCCAATTACTATTACGAGGATCTGCTGCGGCTGATGGAGGAATATGACCGCTTCCAGCTGGAAAACCATGCCATCATCGTGGACTGCAACCATTCCAACTCCGGCAAGCAGTATCTGGAGCAGATCCGCATCGCCAACGATGTGCTCCACAGCCGCCGGATGCAGCCGGCTCTCCGGCCGCTGGTCAAGGGGCTGATGGTCGAGAGCTATCTGGAGGACGGAAACCAGAAGGTGGACGGCGGCGTTTACGGCAAGTCCATCACCGATGCCTGTCTGGGCTGGGACAAGACCGAAAAGCTGATCCTGGAGCTGGCCGATCAGCTGTAATGATGAGGAGGAACACAACATGAACCTGAATTTTCTGCGGGAGCTGCCCAATCCCGATGCCATCAAGGCCCTGCTGCCTACTACGGCGGAGCAGGACGCCATCAAGATCCGCCGGGACGGCGAGATCCGCGACATTCTTTCCGGAAAGGACGACCACTTTCTGCTGATCGTCGGCCCCTGCTCGGCCGACCGGCAGGATGCCGTTCTGGACTACATGACCCGGCTGAAGGCCGTGCAGGAGAAGGTGGCGGACAAGATCTATATCATTCCCCGGATCTATACCAACAAGCCCCGCACCACCGGCGAGGGCTACAAGGGGATGCTGCATCAGCCCGATCCGCTGGAGCACAGCGATATGCTCAAGGGGCTGATGGCCATCCGGGAGCTGCATCTGAAAACGCTGGCCGAGACCGGCTTCACCTGCGCCGATGAGATGCTGTACCCCGAAAACCACGCTTATCTGGATGATTTGCTGGGCTATGTGGCGGTGGGGGCCCGGTCGGTGGAGGATCAGCAGCACCGGCTGACGGCCTCCGGCCTGACGGTGCCTGTGGGCATGAAAAACCCCACCTCCGGCGACTACAGTGTCATGCTCAACGCCATTCTGGCGGCGCAGCACAGCCACACCTTTGTCTATCGCGGGTGGGAGGCCACCTCGCAGGGAAATCCCTTTGCCCACGCCATCCTCCGGGGCTATGTGAACAAGCACGGCCAGAGCCAGCCCAACTATCACTACGAGGAACTGATCCGTCTGCATCAGCTCTATGTGGAAAAGGGACTGGAGAACATGGCGGTGGTCGTGGACTGCAACCACAACAACTCCGGCAAGCAGTATCTGGAGCAGATCCGCATCACCCGGGAGGTGCTGCACAGCCGCCGCAACAGCGGGGATATCCGGCAGATGGTCAAGGGCCTGATGATCGAGAGCTATCTGGAGGACGGCTGCCAGAAGGTGGACGGCGGCGTTTACGGCAAGTCCATCACCGACCCCTGTCTGGGCTGGGAAAAGACCGAAGCGCTGATCCTGGAGATGGCAGAAAGTCTGTGACCGGCGGCCTTTGGCAGGCTTTTGCGCGGTAAACGGAAAAATTACGAAAATTGTCCTTGACAAGCGGGGAAAAAGCGAGTATACTGCAAGCATTCGAAAAAGTTCACATCTGCAAAGACGATGAAGAGAAGAGTATCCGGTCAGATACGGCACAGAGAGCCCCGGTTGGTGGGAAAGGGGCGCGGAGGGGATCGGGGAACATGGTCTCGGAGTCGCGCGGCCGAAGGATTTTAGGTCGCGACGGGAGCGCCCGTGACAGCGCAGGCGTGTGTTGGCACGCTCAAAGGCCGGTCTTCGTGAGGAACCGGTGAAGCAAGGTGGTACCACGGATAAGCTTTTTTATTCGTCCTTGACGCAATTCTGCGTCAAGGACTTTTTTCATTTCCGCCGCCAAGCGGCAATTCTGGAAAACAGGAGGCAGCCTATGCCACCCATCATTCAACTGGAACACATTACGAAGACCTTCACCCAGGACGGAGCACCCTTCAACGCGCTGGAGGATGTGAGCCTGTCGGTGGAGCCCGGCGAGATCTTCGGCATCATCGGCCTTTCCGGCGCGGGAAAATCCACGCTGGTGCGTTGCATCAACCTGCTGGAGACCCCCACCGCCGGGACGGTATCGGTCCGGGGACAGCAGCTGACCGCCCTTTCGGCGCGGGAGCTGCGGCAGGCCCGGCGAAAGATCTCCATGATCTTTCAGGGCTTTCATCTGCTGATGCAGCGCACCTGTCTGCAAAATGTCTGCTTCCCCATGGAGCTGGAGGGCGTCCCCGCCAAAAAGGCCCAGGCCCGGGCGCGGGAACTGCTGGGGCTGGTGGGACTGGCTGAAAAGGCCGGGGCCTATCCCTCGCAGCTGTCAGGCGGACAGAAGCAGCGGGTAGCCATTGCCCGGGCGCTGGCCACCGATCCCGATGTGCTGCTGTGCGACGAGGCCACCTCGGCACTGGATCCCAAGACCACCCGGGAGATCCTGGCCCTCATCCGGGACATCAACCGGCGGCTGGGGGTGACGGTGGTAATCATCACCCACGACATGAAGGTCATTGAGGAGATCTGCTCCAAGGTGGTCATCCTCAATCAGGGAAGGATCGCCGAAAGCGGAACGGTGGAGGAGGTCTTTTCCAATCCCCGGTCGGAGGCGGGCAGGAGGCTGGTGTATCCCACCGGTGCGCCGGAGGCCGAGACCCTGCGGGGAAGCCGGGTGATCCGGCTGGCCTTTAACGGCGGCACGGCCTATCAGCCCCTTATCGCCTCGCTGGCCATCGACTGCGGCGTGAAGGTCAACATTCTGGGTGCGGACACCCGCAACATTGACGGAAAGCTTTTTGGCACCATGCTGCTGGGGCTGCCGGAGGACGAGCGGGAGGCCCTCAAGGCGCTGAATTATGTGCAGGCGCAGCCCAATATCACGGTAGAGGAGGTTCGGGAACAGAATGCTTGAGACATTGACGACTTTTTTTGAGGGCCTTGGAGTTACCAAGGCTATGGAGCAGCTGGAGTATCTGTCCGACCTCCCCACCTGGCTGCTGCTGATCTGGGAGACCCTGTATGCGCCGCTGGCCGCTACCTTCTTTGCCTATGTCATCGGCCTGCCGCTGGGTGTGCTGCTGGTCACCGGCGAGCCGGAGGGCATCCATCCACTGCCCCGCTGGCTGATGCGGCTGCTGAACACCGTCATCAATCTGCTGCGGTCGGTGCCCTTCCTTATCCTGATGGTGCTGGTCTTCCCCCTGAGCCGCCTGATCCTGGGGACGGTCATCGGCACCACCGCCACCATCATCCCCCTCACCGTGGCCGCCGCGCCCTATGTGGCCCGGCTGGTGGAGGGCAGTCTGCGGGAGATGGATCGGGGCGTGATCGAGGCGGCCCAGTCCATGGGCTGCTCCACCTGGCAGATCATCACAAAGGTCATGCTGCCGGAGTGCAGGCCCGGCCTGATTAACGGCGCCACCAACGCTGCCATCACCATCCTGAGCTACGGTGCCATGGCGGGCGCTATCGGCGGCGGCGGGCTGGGCTCCACCGCGCTGATGCGTGGCTATCAGCGGCAGCAGATGCTGGTGCTGTGGGTGGCGGTCATCATTCTGGTGATCCTGGTGCAGATCATCCAGTCCATCGGAACCCGCCTGTCGGTCAAGACCGACAAGCGCATCAACAAGTAAAAGCGGCGTTCAAAAGCCGCTTCGACAAATGGAAGAAAAACAATATAAAAGCATAAAAACACAACTGTAAAAAGGAGAAATCATTATGAAAAAGTTCTTTGCTCTGGCTCTGGCTGTTGTCCTCTGCCTGTCCCTCACCGCCTGCGGCGATTCCGGCAACAAGACCATCAAGGTGGGCGCGACCCCCGCCCCCCACTGCGAGATCCTGGAGGTGGCCAAGGAGGTCCTGGCCAAGGAAGGCTACACCCTGGAGATCCAGGAGTTCAACGATTATGTGGTGCCCAACACTGCCGTTGAGGATGGCGATCTGGATGCCAACTACTTCCAGCACATCACCTACATGAACAACTTCAACACGGAGCACGGCACCCATCTGGTGAGCGTGGCCGGTGTCCACTATGAGCCCTTTGGCCTGTATGCCGGCAAGACCGCTTCTCTGGAGGAGCTGGCCGACGGTGCCCAGATCGCCGTTCCCAACGATGCCTCCAACGAGGCCCGCGCCTTGCAGCTGCTGCAGCAGGAGGGTCTGATCACCCTGAAGGACGGCGTGGGTCTGGACGCCACCAAGGCGGATATCGTTGCCAACCCCAAGAATCTGGACATCGTGGAGCTGGAGGCCCAGCTGCTGCCCAACACCCTGCAGGATGTGGATATGGCCGTTATCAACGGCAACTACGCCATTGACGCCGGCCTGAAGGTGTCTGACGCGGTGGCGGTGGAGGCTGCCGACGGCGTGGCCGCCGAGGCGTATGTCAATGTGCTCACCGTCAAGGAGGGCAAGGAGAAGGATGAGGGCATCCTGGCGCTGGTGAAGGCACTGGAGTCTGCCGAGGTCAAGGATTTCATCGAGAAGACCTATGAGGGCGCTGTGGTGCCCCTGTTCTAAAAGAAAAAGCGATCACAATTCCCCCGGCGGCCCAGGGCTGCCGGGGGTTGCATGTTAAGCGATCAAAAGAAGAAACGCACCGTTTCTGCGGGAGAAACTTATCAAAAAAGGCGAGTCCAAGCGACTCGCCTTTTTTTCGTCCGGCAGGGGGTCAGTCCGAAAGGACGATCATGCCCGCCTGTACACCGCGCTCCTCGCCCTGACGCCGGTGAGACCAGAACAGGCTCCGGTCGCCGCAGCAGGGGCAGAGGTTGGAAATATCGATGTTGTAGGGCAGAATGTCGGCCCGCAGCAGCATGGAATAGGTGATGTTTTTCAGATCCACGCGCCATTTATCGCCCTCGCGGTACATATATTCCTGCACCATACCGCCGAAGGTTTCCCGCATACGCTGGGGAACATCGTCATCGGTGGCGAAGCAGGAGCGGCAGATGGAGGGGCCCACCGCCGCGATCATTTCGGCAGGGTCAGAGCCGTAGCACTGGCTCATGCGCTCGATGGTCTTGCGGGTGATCTCCTGTGCGATGCCGCGCCAGCCGGCGTGAACCAGGCCGCAGGCACGGTGCTTGTGATCGTACAGCAGGATCAGCTGGCAGTCGGCATAAAAGCCGCACAGCACGGCGCCGGGGACATTGGTGATCAGGGCGTCCACGCCATCCTCGCCGCCCAGCTGGACAAAGCCGGAGGCCTCCCTGACCTGGGCGATGTGGTCGGTGTGCATCTGGCAGGTGCGGGTGATCTGCTGGACATCCGCGCCCAGCGCCCGGGCGGCGATGGAGAAGTTTTCCATCACCTTTTCCCGGTCATCCCGGCTGTTGAAGCGGAAGTTCAGGCTTTCGTAGGGGCCGGCGGAAACGCCGCCCTGACGGGTGAAAAAGCCGTGCCGCAGCTTGGGGTAGACAGAAAGCTGGGGCGAGGTGTAATAGACCAGATCCTCACGGACCTGCTTGCGAAGTTCAGACATTCTCGGGTGCTCCTTTTCTCATGAAGCGTCCACAGGTCGGACGCTGACGCATTTTCCCTGTTCATCAATGGTGAAGACCGCGCCCTGAACGCGGCAGTTCCGGTCGGAGGGGCGGAAGCGCTGGCTCAGCTCCCCGCGGAACATGGCAACGCTTTGCTCCCAGCAGACGCCGATCACCGAATCCACGCCGCCGGTCATGCCGATATCGGTGATGTAGCCGGTGCCGCCGGGCAAAACCCGGCCGTCAGCGGTGGGTACATGGGTATGGGTCCCCCAGACAGCGGCGGCACGGCCGGCCAGATGCCAGCCCATGGCCTGCTTTTCCGAGGTGGCTTCGGCGTGAAAATCCACCAGAAACACATCGGCCTCGGTCTCCCGAAGGAGACGGTCGGCGGCGGCAAAGGGGTCGGAGGAGATGTAATCCATGCCCACCCGGCCCTGAAGATTGCAGACGCACACCCGCCTGCCGCAGCATTCCACCACTACGCTGCCCTGACCGGGCTGCCGGGGCGGGAGGTTCAGAGGCCGGAGGATGCGGGGCTGCTCGTCCAGATAATCACAGATCTGACGGTTGGCGAAGGTGTGGTTGCCAAGGGTGATCACATCAGCCCCGGCGTTGAACAGCTCCTCTGCCAGCTGAGGCGTGATGCCCTTGCCCATGGGGGTAGCGTTTTCGCCGTTGACCACCGTCAGGTCGGCGTTTACTTCTTTTTTCAGCCTGTGCAGACGGCGGCAGAGCAGATCCATACCGGGATCACCCACCACATCACCGATCACCAGAACGACCATGACACACCTCCTGTCGGTTGATACTCTCCTTTGCATTATAATCTTTTTTCGGTAAAGATACAACAGAAAAATGGCGGTTTTCTGAAAAAGAAAAGACCGCCGGGCGGTCGTGAACGGCGGGGTCTGCGGCCCCGAACCCTGCGGGGACGGGGAAGGCCGCCGGAGGTCTGCTCTTTTTCGGTTGGTTTGGTTTCTCCTTTTTGCTTTCTCAGCCCCGCAGGGCTGAGAAAGCGGGAAAACAGAGCTGCGTTCATGGAGAAAAGGATGGGCAGGGAATGGCGGTCACGCCTGGCTGTAGCGCTGGAGGAACTGGCGGGTGCGGGCCTGCTGCGGGTCGCACAGCACCTGACGGGGGTCGCCCTCCTCCACGATGACGCCGCTGTCCATAAAGATCACCCGGTCGGCCACATCCCGGGCAAAGGCCATTTCGTGAGTGACGATGACCATGGTCATATTCTCCTGCGCCAGCTCCCGGATGATCTTGAGCACCTCGCCGGTGAGCTCGGGATCCAGCGCGGAGGTGGGCTCGTCAAAAAACAGGATCCGGGGATCCATGGCCAGGGCGCGGGCGATGGCCACGCGCTGCTGCTGGCCGCCGGACAGCTGGCAGGGATAGGCGTCGGCCTTGTCGGCCAGACCCATTTTTTCCAGCAGGGCCCGGGCTTTTTCCTCAGCCTGCGCCCGGGAACGGCCCAGAACGGTGATCTGGGCATCGGTGAGGTTTTTCAGCACGGTATAGTGGGGAAACAGGTGGAAGCTCTGGAACACCAGCCCGAAGATCGAGCGGATGGAGCGCAGATGGGCCTTGTCGGCATAGACGGCCCGGCCGTCCACGCTGCGGGCAGCGGTCTGATCCAGATAGGTCAGGGTGCCGTCGGTCATATCGGTGAGCAGGGTGGCGCACCGCAGAAGGGTGGATTTGCCCGAGCCGGAGGGGCCGATGATAGCCAGCACCTGGCCCTCCTCCACCGAGAGGCTGATGTCCCGCAGGACCTGATTGTCACCATAGGATTTGCGCACATGGGTCATGGACAAAAGCGGCATGGGGATCCCTCCTTACTGATAATAGGACAGCTTCTTCTCCACCTGCTCCATGGCGATGGTGACGAGGAAGTTGAAGATATAATAGATCACGCCGGCGGCCAGAAAGGCCCAGAGGCCCATGCCGCCCGGGGCGCTGTTGATCTGCTTGGCGCGGGTGAACATCTCCACCACGCCGATGACATAGGCCAGAGAGGTGTCCTTCACCAGCGTGATGACCTCGTTGGTGACCGAGGGCATCACCCGCTTGATCATCTGGGGCAGGATGATCTTGCAGAAGGTCTGGCTGCGGGTGTAGCCCAGCACCTGGGCGGCCTCGTACTGGCCCTGGGGGATGGACTCGATGCCGCCGCGGTAGATCTCGGCGAAATAGGCGGCGTAATTGATGACAAAGCCCAGGATCACCGCCAGAAAGCGCCAGTTGGAGGGCAGGGTCACGCCGAACAGCAGATTGGGGCCGAAATAGACGACCATCAGCTGGAGCATCAGCGGGGTGCCGCGCATAATGGAGATATAGGCGTTGACCAGCCAGCGCAGCGGCGGGATGGGGGCCTTTTTCCCGAAATAGACCACCAGACCCAGCGGCAGGGAGCCGAGCAGGGTCAGGAGGAAGATGGCCAGCGTGGTGAGGAAGCCCTCGCCCAGCAGGCTCAGCATGGTTTGTACGGTCATAATCAAAAACATCCTTTCGGCAGGAATCGTGGTAGTGGGGCGCTGGTTGAAGCTTGGACATTTGCCGGAAGTGCAGCTTCCCTGTTTATCTTACTCAGCCCTGCGGGGCGGGGGAACGGCAGAGAAAGAAAGGAGCGCCTGCCCGGTGAGGGCTGAGAAAGAGAACGAAAGGAGCCGCGTTGACGGGTCGGTACGGTCAAATGCCTTTTGTGACAGGTTCGCAAGGGGCAAACAAAGCTGACCCGCAGGTCAGCCTTGCTGCGTATGTTCTTTTTCGGGGAGGCTCAGGGGATCAGGCACAGGCTGTCCAGCACCAGACCGGCGTCCACATATTTCTCGGCGATGGTCTTCATGGTGCCGTCCTCGGCCATCTTTTTCAGCTCGGCGTTGACGGCATCCCGCAGCTCGGTGTTGCCCTTCAGGAAGCCGATGGCGTACTGCTCGGTGGAGACGGCCTCCTCCAGGACGACATATTCGCCCTCGTTGTTGGCGATCTGGTAGGCGGCAACGCCCTGGTCGGCGGCGATGGCGTCCACGGTGCCCTGCTTGAGCTCCATGAAGCCGGTGTTGTAATCGGGCAGCTCGATGACCTCCTTCAGCGCGGACTTGAAGCTGTCATCGGCATTGACGGCGTCGGCGGCAGAGGATGCAGCCTGCACCATCAGGGTCTTGCCGGCCAGATCGGCCTTGGAGGCGATGCCGGAGTCCTTTTTGACCACCAGGACGATGCTGTTGTCCACATAGGGGTCAGACCAGGTGTATTCCTCCTCACGGCCAGTGTAGGTGAAGCCGTTCCAGATGCAGTTGATGTTGCCGGCGGCCAGCTCGGAATCCTTGGAGTTCCAGTCGATGGCGGTGGCCTTAAACTCCCAGCCCAGACGCTTGCACAGCTCGCTGGCCATGGCCAGATCGAAGCCATCGTAGCTGCCGTCGGCGGCGATGAAGCCGAAGGGAGGGAACTCGGCGTCGAAGCCGACGATCAGGGTCTGCTTATCGGAAGAGCCGCCGCAGGCGCACAGGGTCAGGCACAGCAGCGTACAGAGCAGCAGGGCAAACAGCTTGGTTTTTTTCATAGTAGATTCCTCCGTTTTGATGTTTGTGGTTGATGTTTAGTATTTTATCACTTTATCACGATAAAACAAGAGGAGAAGCATACAAAATAACGGGCTGAACAGGTGATGCTACTGTCTGTTTTGACGAAAAGCACAGCAAAAACGGGGGCGCAGGAGGAAAAAGGCTCTGGCAAGGCGGCACAAAATCGGATATAATAGAGGAAAAACCGGAAAAGAGGCGCAGCATGAAGCAGAATTACCGCATGACCCTCCAATATGAGGGCACCCGCTACAACGGCTGGCAGAAGCAGGGCAACACTCCCAACACCATCCAGCAGAAGCTGGAGGAGCTGCTTTCCCGGCTGGACGGCAGCCCGGTGGAGGTCCGCGGCTCCGGCCGCACCGATGCCGGAGTCCACGCCCGCGGGCAGGTGGCCTCCTTTGCGCTGGAGCAGCCCATGGAGCCCGCAGGACTGATGGACGCCCTCAACGCCGCGCTGCCCCGGGACATCGGCGTAGTGGCGCTGGACTATGCCGAGCCACGCTTCCATGCCCGCCTCAACGCCAGAGGGAAATGGTACCGCTACCGCATCCACCAGGGGGCCGTCCCCGATGTGTTCGGCCGCCGCTACAGCTGGCACTGCCCTGATGAGCTGGATGTGGCCGCCATGGAGGCTGCCGCCGTCCATCTGGTGGGCAGGCTGGATTTTCAATCCTTCTGCGACACCAGGCCGGGGAAAAAGTCTACCGTCCGCCGGGTGGACAGCATCACCTTTTCCCGGGAGGGAGCCGACCTGGTGATCGATTTTCGGGGTGAGGGGTTTTTGTATCATATGGTGCGGCTGCTCACCGGCACGCTGGCCGAGGTGGGGGCTCATCGTCTGCTGCCGGGACAGCTCCCGGGAATGCTGGCAGCACGGGATCGCAAGCGCGTCGGCCCGCCGGCACCCGCCTGCGGCCTGACGCTGATGGAGGTAACCTACTGACCGTCGGCGGGACTGAACGGACAGCAGGGCGCGGGGCAGCGCATGGAACAGAAAAAAGCCAAAGCTGATGTACTGTCAGCTTTGCTTACCAATTTGTTTTTGGCCGTAATCTGTGTGATCATGGTCAAAAACACCTTGGCCCGCCGGATTTTCCGCAGAGAATCCGGCGAAAACCGGCCCGCAGGCCGGAGCCAAATCTGTCAAAGAATCCAGCAAAGCGGTTCTTTGACAGTCTCAAAAGCGCTTTCCTTATAATAAGAAAGCGCTTTTGCTGATAAGAAATCGGGCACGGCCCTGGCGGAGCTCGCTTCAGGCGTAGATCATCAGCAGACCGGCCAGCATCCCCACGATCACCGAAAAGGCGGGCAGCTTGCTGTGGTACATCAGGATGGCCTGGGGGATGATCTCGCCAAAGACCACATACAGCATGGCGCCGCTGGCAAAGCCCAGACTCAGGGCCAGACCCACCGCGCCCATATCGCCGATGAGGTAGCCCAGCAGCGCGCCCAGAATGGTGGGCGCACCGGAAAGGGCGGTCAGCAGTACGGCCCGGGCCTTGCCCATGCCGCCGCTGATCAGCGGCACCGATACTGCCATGCCCTCCGGAATGTTGTGCAGACCGATGAGCACCGCCAGCATCAGGGCGGAAGCACCCAGCACCCCGCCGTTGTTGGCGTAAGATGCGCCGATGGTCATGCCCTCCGGCACATTGTGCAACGCGATGGCGCAGGCCATCACCACACCGGCGATGAGCAGAGACAGGCGGTTGTCCTTGTGCGCCCGGTGGACATCCAGATGATCGCTGTGGATCAGCTCGTTCAGGTCGTCGGCCGTTCGGGGATGGTGCTCGTCGATGTGGGGCACCTCCGGGTTGGTACGCCGGTCGATGAGGTAATTCAGCAGGTAAATGATGACCACGCCCAGTGCGATGGACAGCATCACCAGCCAGATGCCGGCCTGGGTGGCGATGGCCTCCGGCGTCAGGTCAAAGCAGACCACGCTGAGCATCACGCCGCCGGCAAAGCTCAGCAAAAGGCTCACCACCCGGTTGGAGTCCTTTTGCAGAAGTGCGCCGATCAGACCGCCCAGCCCGGTTCCGCCGACACCGGCGATGGCCGTGGCCACGATCAGGGTCGCAAAAACGCCCATGGTTGTTTCCTCCGTGTTTCCTTGAAATGTGTTGTGTGTTCAAATCAGTACACTACCACAATTCGACAGGAAATGCAATGCCTTTGCGGGAAGTCGCGGGGCCGGAGGGCAGTTTCCGCTGTGCAGGCGAAAAAGAGGCGCTTCCGCCGGAAAAACGGAAGCGCCTGAGGGGTATTTTTGTGGGTTACTTCAGGATGGTGACGCCATCCATCAGCTCCTTTTCGAACTCCACGCGGTGATGCTTGGTGTAGATGCCGGGCAGGCCGCCGGTGTGCAGGAAGATGAGCTTGCTGCCCTTTTCGATCTTGCCCTCCCGGATCATGTCGCAGATGCCGGCAAAGGCCTTGCCGGTGTAGCAGGGATCCAGAATGACGGCCTCACGCCGGGCCATGTAGCAGACGGCATCCCGCACCTCGCGGCAGGGATTGTTGTAAGCGCCGCGGGTGTAGTCCTTCTCGATGCGGAAATCCTCCCGCTTGCCCTGGCAGGTCAGGCCGAAGCGCTCCTTGACGCTGTTGAAGTATTCCACGATGCGCTTTTCCTTGCCCTCCAGGAAAGGGGAGATGGCGACGCCCACCAGTCCCAGGGGGGACTGCTCGTTGGCCAGGCCGCAGTACAGGCCCATATAGGTGCCGATGCTGCCCACGGCAGCGTAGACGGTGGCATCCTCCAGACCCATGGCCTTTGCCTGGGCGGTGAGCTCCTGGGCGCACTCATAATAGCCCAGAATGCCCAGATCGGAGGAGCCGCCCACGGGGATCTCATAGACCTTTTCGCCCTGGGCCTCGTAGCGGGCCTTGACCTGCGCGGCCACCTCGGCAAACTGCTCGCCCTCGGGGCGGCCGTCATCGTGCTTCAGAATGACCTCGGCCCCCATCAGACGATCCAGCAGCAGGTTGGCCGACAGCTCGCCGGGATAGTCATCCACGCAGACGATGGCGCATTTCATGCCGTATTTTGCCGCAACGGCAGCGGTCAGGCGGCCATGATTGGTCTGTGCGCCGCCCAGCGTCAGCAGCATGGTGCAGCCCTGATCCTGTGCGTCCTTCAGCAGGTATTCCAGCTTGCGCAGCTTGTTGCCGCCAACGCCCAGATGGGTCAGGTCGTCACGCTTGATGTAGAATTCCACGCCCAGATCCTGCGAAACGCCGGGAAGATAGTCCAGCGGAGTGGGCAGATGCAGAAACGAAACTTTTTCATGTCCGAGCAGCATAAAGGGGGTTCCTCCTGTCAAATAATTTCCTACAGTATACCACGAACGCCGCGGAATGTAAATTGCCTGTCAGGAGCTTTTTGCACGGGGCGTCTCCCGGGGCGGCTGCTGGAGGAGGGAGCGCACATGGCGCTCGGACAGGCCGTATTTCCGCGCCAGCTTCCGCTGGTTGCTGCCGTCGAATTCCCGCAGAATGGCCTGACGGCGCAGCTCCCGCTCCAGCGTGGCCCGCTTGGGCAAATACAGGTACTCGCCTCCTGCGGTATCGATGATTTGCAGAAAGCGCTCCATCCCCACCAGCTCATAAAGCCAGAACAGATTTTCCGGTACCTGCTCTTCTCCGATTTTGAAAGATGTCATAGTGCCTCCTTTCTGTCCTTTTTATCGAACAGTTGATTTGATAGGATCGTCCTGCCCGGCGGGGGCGGGAAGCAGAGAGAATCGTTGTTGTTGACCCTATGGTAAGTCGAGAAATTGGAAATGTCAATATGAAAACTTCAATTTTTTCGAAATTTTTCTTTACATTCTCGCCCCGCCGTGGTATGATACCGTTGGAAAGAGAGGAGAATGCCCATGTCTTTTGGAACACAGCTTCGGCTGGCACGCAAACGGAAAAAGCTCACCCAGCAGGCTCTGGCGCAGGCTGTCGGCGCAAAGCACAACTCGGTGAGCAACTGGGAGAGCGGACGCAGCCGCCCCGATGCCGAGACCATCCGCGCCCTCTGCACCCTTTTGGAGGTGGATCCCAACTGGTTTTTTGAGGCGGAGGCACCGGAAAACCAGCTTTCCGGCGTGGAATTCGCTCTGTTCGGCGAGGTACGGGAGCTTTCGGAGCAGGATCAGCGGGATGTGCTGGAGTTTATCCGCTACAAAAAAGCTCTCCGGGAAAAGAGGCGGCCGGAATGACCCGGCTGCAGCGTCTGTATGAAACGGCCGATGGGCTGGGGCTGCAGATCTGCTATTTTCCCCTGAGCCGCAATACGGCCGTTTCCACCCCTGATGGGTTTATCGGGATGAATGTGGACAAGCTGGAGGACAGCGCCGGGGAGCTGGAGTGTCTGGCCCACGAGATGGGCCATTGTCTCACCGGCAGCTTTTATACACTGGACAGCGATATCTGCCAGCGGCGGCGCTGCGAGGAACGAGCCGACCGGTGGGCCATCCAGCAGCTGGTGCCGCTGGCGGAGCTCAAGCAGGCGCTGCGGCGTGGGCTGCCGCCCCATGAGCTGGCCGAGCAGTTCGGCGTCACACTGCCCTTTCTGGAAAAATGTCTGCGCTATTACCGAGACGCCAAAGGGGTACTCTGAAAATCCGCCGGATCGCGATCAACATGCAGCATGCTCGCCGGTGCCGCCCTGCTGCCGGTCTATCTTACAGACAGAACAGAAAAAACACAATGCCCCCGCCCCGGTTCAACCGGGACGGGGGCAGAGACTGTCAAAGAACCGCTTTGCTGGGTTCTTTGACAGGTTTGGCTCCGGCCTGCGGGCCAAGGTGTTTTTGACCATGATCACACAGAGCACGGCCAAAAACAAATTGATAAGCAAAGCTGACAGTGCGTCAGCTTTGACTGTTTGACAAGCTGAGCCCCCGCCCCGGTTCAACCGGGACGGGGGCATTTTATCTCGCAAATGCGTAGGGCGGTTATGCGGCGCTCACAGCTTCAGGTCGCCCTCGCGGATCCAGCCGATCCGGCGGAAGAACAGGCCGAAGGCCCAGGTGAGCACGGCGGGCAGCACGATGCAGATCAGCGCCAGCCCCAGCCAGTCCGTCAGGCCGGGATCGAGGGCCACCGCACCCTTGCTCAGGGCGGTCTCGCCGGGGGACATCCAGCCGGTCCAGACGCCGATGGGGCCGCACAGGCCGCAGGTGCCCATGCCGGAATTGATCTCCGCGCCGTTCATTTGCAGGCCAAAGACGCAGGTGGCAATGGGGCCGGTGATGGCCGAGGCCAGCGTGGGCGGCAGCCAGATGCGGGGATTGCGGACGATATTGCCCATCTGCAGCATGGAGGTGCCCAGACCCTGACTCACCACGCCGCCCCAGCGGTTTTCCCGGAAGGACAGCACGGCGAAGCCCACCATCTGGGCGCAGCAGCCGGCCACTGCCGCGCCGCCGGCCAGTCCGGTGAGGCCCAGCACCTGACAGATGGCCGCCGAGGAGATGGGCAGGGTGAGGGCGATGCCCACCAGAACCGAAACGGCGATGCCCATCCAGAAGGGCTGGAGGGTGGTGGCCTGATCGATGACATCGCCAAAGGCACGGGCTACCGAGCCGATGGGCGGTGCGATGAGCTTGGCCAGGGCCACGCCCACCAGAATGGTGACGCCGGGGGTCACCAGAATGTCGATTTTGGTCTCCTTGGAGACGGCCTTGCCGCATTCGGCGGCGATGATGGCGATGACCAGCACGGCCAGGGGGCCGCCGGCGCCGCCCTCGGCATTGGCGGCATAGCCCACCGCCGCCAGGGAAAACAGCACCATGGGGCTGGCCTGCAGGGCATAGCCGATGGCGATGGCCATAGCCGGGCCGGAGACGCTCATGGCATAGGTGCCGATATCCGTAAGGTAGGGGACGGCAAGCTGGACGCCCAGCGTCTTGATGATGGTGCCGATGAGCAGCGAGCAGAACAGTCCCTGGGCCATGGCGCTGAGGGCATCGATGCCGTAGCGCCTGGCGGAAATTTCGATGTTTTTTCGCTTTAGAAAAGCCGTGAAAGCAGCCATATCGGGTTACCTCCGAAAAAAAGAAAAGTCTTGACAGGTGTCGCGACACCTGTCAAGACGATTATAGCGCAGCCTGTTGAATTGTCAAGAGAAACCTGCCTGTGCCTTATTCCTGGAGCATATGCAGCGCCCGCAGTGCGGCCTTTGCCCGCTCCAGGGTCTCCCGGTCTGGACAGCGGAGGCGATGGCTGTGGATGCCCTCGGTGAGGGAGGACAGAGGCAGGGCAGCGCTGTCCTGCACCTTTGCCAGGAAGGCGTCCACATCGGCCCGGCAGGAAAGCTGCAGGCTGCCGGTGAGCTGCCCGTAGATGGGATGCTCCACACTCACATCCTCCACCACGCAGCCCAGATCCACCAGCGTGTAAAGCTCCAGCGCCATGTCCCGGCCTGTGTGGCAGGTGACCAACTGTTGCGTCAGGCCTGTGGGCCGGTGAATCACATAGCCCCGGGGCGTGGCGGTGACCGGCGCGCCCGCCGCCCGCAGCAGGGCGATATCTCCCACGATCACCTGACGGCTCACCGACAGGCGGTCGGCCAGCACGGTGGCGCTCACCGGGCTTTGGGCTTCCTCCAGCGTGTGTAAAATGTGCTCCCGCCGTTCTCTGGAATTCATGGGACGGACCTCCTGTTCGGTTTTTGCTTATTTTAGCACCAGACGGCATTTTTTGCAACGGGGCGGGCGTTTTCCCACGGTGAATTCACCGAAATTTGGTGAGTTTGCACATTGAAAGCTTTGAAAAATACGCTATAATAACGGAGTGCGCCTGAAGCAGGGCGCATCATGTTTGATCGTTGTTTTGGTAAGGAGGCATTTTCTTATGTCACAGCTCATTCCCATCGCGGTAGCCGTTGTGGCCGGCCTGATGATGACCCGTGTGTTCAAAAAGCTGGGTCTGAACCTGCCCGATGTCACCGCGTTTCTGATTGCCGGTCTGGCCATCGGCCCCTACGGTCTGGGCCGTCTGGGCGTGGAGGGCCTGGGCTTTGTTTCCATGGAGGCCGTGGAGGCCGTTAGCGTGCTGTCTCAGGTGGCGCTGGGCTTCATCGCCTTTTCCATCGGCAATGAATTCCGCCTCAGCGAGCTGAAGGAGTTTGGCCGTCAGGCCAGCATCATCGGCGTGGCACAGGCCGTCATCACCACGGCGGTGGTGGATCTGGTGCTGATCGCGGTGCATTTCCTGATGCCGGAGGTGCTGAGCCTGCCCGCCGCCATCACCCTGGGTGCCATTGCCGCCGCCACCGCGCCCGCCGCCACCCTGATGGTGGTGCGTCAGTACAAGGCCAAGGGCAAGCTTACCAGCCTGCTGCTGCCCATCGTGGCGCTGGACGACGCCGTAGGCCTGGTGCTGTTTGCTGTGTCCTTCGGTGTGGCGCAGGCGCTGCACGCCGGTGCGCTGGATCTGGTGTCCATCATCGTCAATCCGCTGGTGGAGATCGTGGGCTCCCTGCTGCTGGGCGCGGTGATGGGCCTGCTGCTGACCCTGCTGGAGCGGCTGTTCTTCTCCAACTCCAACCGTCTGTCCCTGACCATTGCCTTTGTCTTTATGACCATCGCTCTGTCTGCCATGAAGCTGGAGCTGGGCCCGGTCCATGTGAGCTTCTCCAACCTGCTGGTGTGCATGATGCTGGGCACCGTGTTTTGCAACCTGTGCCCCCGCTCCCCTGATATCATGGATCGTGCCGATCGCTGGACGGCTCCGCTGTACGCCCTGTTCTTTGTCCTCAGCGGCGCAGAGCTGGAGCTCAGCGTGTTCTCCAGCCTGGCTGTGGTGGGAATCGGCCTGATGTACATCCTGGCCCGGTCGGCCGGTAAGTATCTGGGCGCTATGACCTCGGCCTCTGCTACCCGCTGCGAGCCCAATGTGGTGAAGTATCTGGGCATCACCCTGCTGCCCCAGGCCGGTGTGGCGCTGGGAATGTCGGCCAGTGCCATGACGCTGGGCGCGGGGGATGGCAGACTGATCCGCAATATCATCCTGTTCTCCGTGCTGATCTATGAGATCTTCGGACCCTCCCTGACCCGCTGGGCGCTGACCCGCGCAGGGGATATCACTCCCAAGGAGGCCGACAAGCAGACCCACGACCGCTTCCGGAGCCAGACGCCCCGCTTTCAGCTGCCCTTTTTGAAAAAGTAATACAGCGTACAGACAGCGGCCCCCGGCAAACGCCGGGGGCCGCTGTGGGCTTTCGGAAGATGCAAAAAGCGTCCTGCCTCTGGCAGGACGCTTTTTCAAAATCACGACAGAACAAGATCAGATCGCGCGGGTGACCTTGCCGGAACGCAGGCAGCGGGTACACACATTCACATGCTTGGGAGTACCGTCCACGATCGCCTTGACGCGGCGGACATTGGGCTTCCAGGTGCGGTTGGTCCGTCTGTGGGAGTGGGAGACCTGAATACCAAAGGTCACGCCCTTGCCGCAGATATCACATTTCGCCATTCTTTGCACCTCCTTGTGCCTTAGTCCAAAACGCTTTCAGAAAAGCGGCTCGATTATTTTAGCATACTGTGTGGCAAAAAGCAAGCTTTTTTGCGTAAAAAACCATGCCGGGCCGGTTTTTTCAGGATGCGCTTGCGCTTTTCCGCCGGATGTCGTATAATGAATTATCCGTTTCGCTGGGGAGGTTGCACTATGAAATGTAATTACTCTGTGGAGCTGCACAAGCTGATCGCGGAATTCCGCCTTGAGGCGGTCTACGGCCCGGAGGACTATCAGGACCGGATGATCAACAGCCGGGCAGTCTATCGGCCCGCGCTGCCGCTGGCGGGCTTTTTTGAGCATTTTGACCCGGACGATATCCAGGTCATCGGCAAGGCGGAAGACTCTTATCTGCGGAGCCTGAAGCCGGAGGAGCGGCTGTTTACGCTGGATCGGCTGCTTTCCATGAAGCTGCCGCTGCTGGTGCTGGCCAACGGCGTGGAGGCCACCGAGGATTATGTTTTCGCCTGCAAAAAGTACGAAACGCCGCTGCTGCGCACCCGGGAGTATACCTCGGCCTTTGTTTCGGCCCTGTCGGCCTCGCTGAATGTCCATCTGGGCGACCGCTGCACCCTGCACGGTGTGCTGGTAGAGGTCTACGGCGAAGGCATCCTGCTGAAGGGCGACAGCGGTGTGGGCAAGAGCGAGGCGGCTGTGGAGCTGCTGAAGCGCGGACACCGGCTGGTTGCCGACGACGCGGTGGACATCAAGAAGGTGTCCAGCAAGACGCTGGTGGGCTCGTCGCCCGAGCTGATCCGCTACTTTATGGAGCTGCGGGGCATCGGGATCATCGATGTGCGGCGGATCTTCGGTACCGGTGCGGTCAAGCCCACCGAAAAGATCGACCTGATCATCAACCTGCGGCGGTGGGAGGACGGCAAGGCCTACGACCGCATGGGCGAGGATACCAATTTCGAGGAGATCATGGGGATCTTTGTGCCTTCGCTGGAGGTACCCATCCGGCCGGGACGCAACCTGGCGGTGATCATCGAGGTGGCGGCCATGAACAACCGCAACAAAAAGATGGGCTACAACGCCGCCAAGGAGCTTTCGGACAAGCTGTACGCCAGTATGCTGGCTGCCAGCGGCGACCAGGAAAAATAACCCGCGCCGTTCCTTGACAAACGGAGAGAGCCGCGCTATAATGGCATCGAACTGAACAGCAGGGGCGCTGGCGCAAGCCGGCTGAGAATGCGCGTATTGCCGCGCGAGTCCCTTGAACCTGATCCGGGTAATGCCGGCGTAGGAAGCGAGAGGAAACCAGAGCTTTTGGACGCACTGCACCCGCAGTGCGTCCTTTTTGCTTTCCGGCCCTCGTCAGGGCTGTTCTCCAAAAACGAAGGAGGACGATCTCTATGAACAAAAACCGTGTACTGAACAAAACCCGCGTGCTGGCCCTCTGCGAGGGGGCGGTGTGCATCGCACTGGCCTATGCCCTCACCTTTTTTGAGCTGGATCTGTGGTTCCAGGGCGGCTCCATCAGCGTGGCCATGCTGCCGCTGGTGGTCTATGCCTGGCGTCACGGAGCCGGCTGGGGCGTGATGGCGGGAGTGATCTTCGGCACCATCAAGTGCTTTTTTACCGGCGGCTTCGCCTGGGGCTGGCAGTCCATCCTGCTGGATTACAGCGTGGCCTATGCAGCGGTGGGGCTGGGCGGTCTTTGCCGCAGACTGCCCCACGGGCTGGTCTGGGGTGCGCTGACGGGCGGCGGCGCGCGGTTCGTGATCCATTATCTCAGCGGCGTCACCATCTATGCCATCATCGCGCCCACCGAGCTGTTCGGCCTGACCTTTCTCAATCCCTGGATCTATTCCCTGTGCTATAATCTGGGCTATGTGCTGCCCTCGACCCTTCTGGTGGCGGCGGCCGCGCTGCTGCTGGAGCGTCCGCTGGGCAGACTGAAGACGCCCGGACAGTGAGCACTGCGGGGAAATTCCGCTTTGGAGACCGTTTTTTCGGTCTTTTGGGCATTTCGTTTGAAAAAGACAAGCAAAAAACCTTTTTCTCATCGGTTTTTATGGGTGGAAGTTCTTGACTTTTTCCCTTAGTGGGCGTAAGATAATCTTGTAAAAGGGCGTCAAGGCGTCCGATATCAAATATTGTATATATTTTGAATGGGAGGTCATTCACATGCATCAGTATATGCAGAGAGTTCTTGACGAAGTCAAGGCCCGCAATCCTCATGAGAAGCTGTTCCTGCAGACCGTCGAAGAGGTCTTCGAGTCTCTGGAGCCCATCGTTGAGAAGAACGCCGAGCTGTACGAGAAGAACGCCATTCTGGAGAGAATGTGCGAGCCCGATCGTCAGATCCAGTTCCGCGTGACCTGGGTTGACGACGCCGGCAAGCCCCATGTCAACCGCGGCTTCCGCGTCCAGTTCAACAGCGCCATTGGTCCCTACAAGGGCGGCCTGCGCTTCGCTGACAATGTCACCCTGGACACCATGAAGTTCCTGGGCTTCGAGCAGACCTTCAAGAACAGCCTGACCAGCCTGCCTCTGGGCGGCGGCAAGGGCGGCTCTGACTTCTCCCCCATCGGCAAGTCCGATATGGAAGTTATGCGCTTCTGCCAGGCCTTTATGACCGAGCTGTGGCGTCACATCGGCCCCGATGTGGACGTTCCCGCCGGTGATATCGGTGTCGGCGGCCGCGAGATCGGCTATCTGTACGGCCAGTACAAGCGCATCAAGGCTGTCTGGGAGAATGGCGTTCTGACCGGTAAGGGCTTCAGCTACGGCGGCTCTCTGATCCGTCCCGAGGCTACCGGCTACGGCGCTGTCTACTACCTGGTGGAGGTCCTGAAGCACTTCAATGAGTCCATCGAGGGCAAGCGCATCGCCATCTCCGGCTACGGCAACGTGGGCTGGGGCATCATGAAGAAGGCTGCTCAGCTGGGCGCCAAGGTCACCTACTTCGCTGGTCCCGACGGCTACATCCACGATCCCGACGGTGTTGTCGGCGAGAAGCTGGACTACATCCTGGAGATGCGTGCCAAGGATCCCATGCACTGCGCTCCCTATGCTGAGAAGTATCCCAACGCCGAGTTCGTTCCCGGTACCAAGTGCTGGGGCGTGAAGGATGTGGATATCTACATGCCCGCCGCTACTCAGAACGACGTCAACGAGGAGTGGGCTCAGAAGATCATCGACTCCGGTGTCAAGTACTACATCGAGGTCGCCAATATGCCCACCACCAACGAGGCTCTGGCTATGCTGCGTAAGGCCGGCCACATCGTGGTCGCTCCCTCCAAGGCTGTTAACGCCGGCGGCGTCGCTACCTCCGGTTTCGAAATGTCTCAGAACTCCATGCGTTACTGCTGGACTGCTGAGGAAGTCGATGCGAAGCTGCACACCACTATGAAGAACATCTATGCCGCTTCTGTCGAGGCTGCCGAGAAGGCTGGCCTGGGCTACGACCTGGTCGCCGGTGGCAACATCGCTGGCTTCCTGCGCGTTGCCGACGCCATGATCGCTCAGGGCTTGGTCTAATCGCTGACCTGTCGATCGCCTGAAAACTGCAAAGAGAAATGCCCGCCGTCTGTGACGGCGGGCATTTTTTGCTTGTCTGTGGATCGGTAAAGGGCGCTTTTGGGTTCTGGCGGCGAGAGCCGGGGGCTCAACCCTTGCGCTGACGCTCCAGCTCCCGGATCCGGCCGATGGTGCAGCCGTCAAAACGGTCGTACCACTCGATCTTTTTGTCCAGCCGCTCCAGCGACTGCTGCATCTCGGTGATGCGCTCCACCAGCTGCTCCCGCTGCTCCAGCAGCAGCGCCTTGCGCTGGGCCGCGGTGTCCTCGCCCTGCTGGGCCAGAGCGGTATACTCCACCAGCGCGTCGATCTGCACACCGGCCGCACGCATATACTTCATCAGCTCCACCCATCCGCAGGATGCCTCGTCATAATCCCGGATGCCACCTGCCGTGCGGGGTACCGGCGGGATCAGTCCCACCCGCTCATAGTACCGCAGCGTGTCGGTGGAGATGCCATACTTTTTGCTCACTTCCGCAATGGTCATAGGGCTGCCTCCTGTTGCTTGATATCTACAGTATAAGCTTGGAGTGCGCTCAAAGTCAAGGGCTGGAGCACCGAAATTCCCGCCGATGCATAGACTGAACCGAGAACATGACAGGCGGGTGATCGGTTTTGAAGGGATATTTGGAGGGGGCAGTCTGTCTTTTGCTGCCCTTTTTCGGTACGGCGCTGGGGGCGGCTGCGGTGTTTTTTCTGGGCAGAGAAGGTCGCCCCGAGGCGCGGCGGGGGCTGTTGGGCTTTTCTGCTGGGGTGATGCTGGCGGCCATGGTGTGGTCGCTGCTGCTGCCGTCCATGGAGCTGAGCGGCGGGCGGTGGCTTCCGGCGGCAGGGGGCTTTTTGCTGGGGTGCGGCGGACTGCTGGCGCTGGATGGCTGGCTGCGCCGGGAGGAGCGGCATCCCGGCGGCGGAGGGATGCTGGCACTGGCCGTGACGCTGCACAATCTGCCGGAGGGCATGGCGGTAGGGGTGGCGCTTTCCGGCGTGATGAGCCGGGAGACGCCGGTGACGCTGGCCGGGGCGGCAGCGCTTTCCCTGGGCATCGCTCTGCAAAATCTCCCCGAGGGCGCCATCATCTCGGCACCGCTGGCCGCCGGGGGAATGTCCCGCCGCCGCGCCTTTTGCAAGGGGGTGCTTTCGGGAGCCGTTGAGCCGGTGGGCGGGCTTTTGACTCTGCTGCTCACCCGGCAGCTGACCCTGCTGCTGCCCTGGGTGCTGGCCTTTGCGGCGGGAAGTATGCTCTATGTGGTGGTGGTGGAGCTGATCCCGGAGACACAGGCGGGAGACGCCGGGCCCGGGGGTGCGCTGGGGGCGGCAGTGGGCTTTGCCCTGATGATGGCGCTGGATGTGGCACTGGGATGAACCGCCCGGCGGGTCATTCCACAGCTACCAGACGGGGATTTTCCGCGCCGGGAGTGGCGGCAAGGGCCTGCATCAGCTGGGAGAGGGTCCCCTCCATGCCGCTGACATCCAGCGTGATGGTGACGCTGGCCTTGCCCCGGATGGGCAGGCTCTGGGTGATGGTGAGCACGCTGCCCCCCTGCTGAAAGATCTGGGACAGCACGGCGGACAGCACGCCCGGCTCGTGGCTGAGCATCAGGGAGAGCACCGCCTTGCGGCCGCCGGCCATCTCCGAGGGCTCCAGAATGAAATCCTTGTACTTATAATAGGTGCTGCGGGAGATACCCACCTGCTTTGCGGCCTGGCTCACCTCGCGGACACGGCCCTCCTCCAGCAGGCGGCGGGCGGCCACGACCTTTTCGTAATATTCCGGCAAAATGCTTTTGTGAATGATCAGATAGTTATCCAGCATGGGAAAAATCCTCCTGACAGGTGTGGAAGTTTGTGAAAATTTACGAAGAAAAGCGCTTGTGTTTGGGCTTCTTCTATGATACACTGTTTGCAACAAAAATACAAGTGTTTTTCTATCGCGGACACAGAAAATTTGGAGGAAGACATGAAGGTTGCGGTTTTGGGCTTCGGGACGGTAGGCCGGGGCGTTTATGAGATGCTGGCTGCGGCCCGGGG
This sequence comes from uncultured Oscillospiraceae bacterium, assembly GCA_964646225.1. GTDB lineage: Bacteria > Bacillota > Clostridia > Oscillospirales > Butyricicoccaceae > UBA4644. The sequence goes on along the minus strand of CAZYAD010000007.1, from coordinate 13,272 downwards.
GCTGGAGCAGGGACCGGTGCTGGTGCGTCCGGGCAAGGACAGCCTGCCCTTTCAGGTGACGGACATGGGGCGCATTACGGAGGATCCCGGCGTGGGAGCCGTGGCAGAGGCGCTGGGTGGGCAGGAGCCGGCCCGCACCTGGGTGGAACAGGCACTGCTGGCGGGCAAGCATGTGGTCACGGCCAACAAGGCGCTGGTGGCTGCCCACGGCCCTGAGCTGGCTGCGCTGGCCCGCAGACAGGGGGTGGCCTTTTTGTTCAGCGCCGCCTGCGGCGGAGGCGTGCCCTTCCTGCACAATCTGGCCCTCACCGCACAAAGCGATGAGGTGCTGACGGTGGGCGGCATTCTCAACGGCACCACCAATTATATGCTGGATGCCATGCAGCGCCGCGGCGGGGATTATGACGATGCCCTCCGGGACGCCCAGACGCTGGGCTATGCCGAGGCCGACCCCACCGCCGATGTTTCCGGGCTGGACGCGCTGCGGAAGATCATGCTGGCCTGTGCCGTGGGCTTTGCCAGACTGCCTGTGGCGGGGCTCTGCTGCGAGGGCATTCAGGCGCTTACCTCCGCCGATGTGCGGGACTTGCAGGCACGGGGCCGGACCTGCCGACTGGTGGCCCGGGGCGGCCCGGTGGGGGACACCGTTTTTGCCTATGTGGAGCCTGTCCTGCTGGGGGCCTCCGCGCCGGAGTGCGCCGTGCGGGACAACTACAATCTGGCCCGGTATGAGGGCCGGTGCGCCGGGGATATCGTCCTGATGGGACAGGGGGCCGGGCGCTGGCCCACTGCCTCTGCCGTGCTGCGGGATCTTTCCGATGTGCTGAGCGGCCAGCGGAGCATGCTGCCGGAGGGGTGTCGCAGGGTGACCGCCGACTGCACCGGCTGCGGGCATCCCTACTATGTCCGGCTGCCCGCCGGGCTGGAGGATGGGCTGCCGGTGGCAGAGTGTTCCACAGAGGGCGGGCTGGCACGGGTCATCAGCCGTCCCATGCCGGTGGCGGAGATGCACGGCATCGCCGCGCGGCTGCGGCAGAGCGGCCGACAGGTATTTTTTGCAGGGATCGAGGAATAAGGATATGCTGAAGGTTGTCAAATTCGGTGGCTCCTCTGTGGCAGGGGCCGGACAGTTTCAAAAGGTGCGGGAGATCGTGCGGGCCGACCCCGCCCGCCGGGTGGTGGTGGTATCGGCGGCGGGCAAGCGCAGCGCCGACGATCACAAGCTCACCGATCTGCTGTATCTGTGCCATGCGCACCTGACCTATGGCGTCCCCTGCGATGGGATCTTGCAGACCATTCAGGAGCGGTTCGGGGAAATTCGGCAGGAGCTGGGGCTGCGGTATGATGTGGAGGGAGCCTTTGACGATCTGCGGGCGGGGCTGAGCCGGGATACCACCGCCGATGAACTGGCGTCCCGGGGGGAATACTTCACTGCCCGGCTGATGGCCGAATATCTGGATTTCGATTTTGTGGACGCCGCCGACTGCGTGTTTTTTGGCTATGACGGGCAGTTCGACCGGGAAAAGACCGATGCGGCCATCCGTGCTGCCGCCTCACGGGGGCGGGGCGTGGTGATTCCCGGGTTTTACGGCAGTCTGCCCTCCGGCCGGGTGAAGTGCATGACCCGGGGCGGCAGCGATATCACCGGTGCGCTGGCGGCCGCCGCCATCAATGCCGATGTGTATGAGAACTGGACCGATGTTTCGGGCATTCTGATGGCAGACCCCAGGATCGTGCAGAATCCTGCGCCCATCCGGCACATCACCTACAGCGAGCTGCGGGAGCTGGCGCTGATGGGGGCCTCGGTGCTCCACGAGGAATCGGTGCAGCCGGTGAAGGAAAAGAGCATCCCGCTGAACATCCGGAACACCGACGCGCCCGACGACCCGGGCACCATGATCGTGGAGCAGATCGACCGGTCGGGGGAGGACGCGGAGCGCTTTCTGACCGGCATCGCGGGGCGGCGGAATTTCACCATCCTCACCCTGCGGAAGCACGACATGAAGATCAATCAGACCCTGCCGCAGGCGCTGAAAATTCTGGATACGGCCCATGTGACGCCGGAGCACATCAATCTGGGGCTGGATTCCTTTGCGCTGGTGGCGTCCTCTGCTGCCCTGGGGGATCGACTGTACGAGGTGATGGGACAGCTGCAAAGCGTCTGCGACCCGGACGATCTTCATGTGCAGGAGCAGGTGGCGCTGGTGGCGGTGGTGGGCCGGAAGATGACCTTTCGCCCCGGCACCTCGGGCAAGATCTTTCAGGCGCTGGGCGATGCAGGCATCAACATCCGCACCATCAATCAGGCGTCGGACGAGATCTCCATTATCGTAGGGGTGGATAATCAGGATTTTGAGGCGGCGATCCGGGTGCTGTACCACGGATTTGCCGGTTGAGAAAGGAGCAATTTCGCTATGAAGCAGTATCACATTGCAGTGCTGGGGGCTACCGGCGCGGTGGGCCGGGAAATGCTCAAGGTGCTGGAGGAATACCGGTTCCCCGTGAAGACCCTGAAGCCGCTGGCAAGCGCCCGCAGCGCAGGCTCCACGGTGCGCTTTCAGGGCAGGGACTGGACAGTGGAGGAGGCCACCGGGGACAGCTTTGCGGGCGTGGATTTCGTGCTGGGCGCAGTGGGCGGCGGCATGGCCAAGCGGTTTGCGCCGGATATCGTCCGGGCGGGGGCGGTCTTTGTGGACAACAGCTCCAGCTTCCGGCTGGATCCGGAGGTGCCGCTGGTGGTGCCGGAGATCAACGGCGGGGACGCGCTGGGGCATCGGGGCATTATCGCCAATCCCAACTGCTCCACCATCATCACTTTGATGGCGGTGGCTGCCATCAACGCCATTTCGCCCATTGAGAGCATGGTGGCCTGCACCTATCAGGCGGTCTCCGGCGCGGGACAGGCAGGGCTGGCGGAGCTGGAGGAGCAGATGTCCGCCCTGAGCCGGGGGCTTGCGCCGGAGTCCAGGACCTTCCCTCATCAGATCGCCTGCAATGTGATCCCTCACATTGGGGATGTGCTGGAAAACGGCTACACTGCCGAGGAGATGAAGATGCAGAACGAGGGGCGGCGGATCCTTCATCTGCCCGATCTGCGGGTCAGCTGCACCTGTGTCCGGGTGCCGGTGATGCGCTCCCACTCCATCGCCGTCACCCTGAAGACCCGGGAAAAGGTCACGGTGGAGCAGGCCAACGCCGCCATAGCCGCCTTCCCCGGCTGCCGTCTGATTACCGATTTCGAGGGCCGGGATTATCCCACGCCGCTGGATACCTCCGATCAGGATCTGGTGTGGGTGGGCCGCGTGCGGGAGGATCTGATCTCCGACCGTGGGCTGACCCTCTGGTGCTGCGGCGATCAGGTGAGAAAGGGAGCGGCATCCAATGCGGTGCAGATTCTGCAGCTGCTGGCGGGGGAACGGTAAGGCCGCAGCACCAGCCCGCCGGGAGTCCGGCGGTAGCTTCTGACCGATTCATTCGGGCAGAAGCAGATGCCATGGGGCCCCGAAAAAAGCGAAGATTTTTTTGGGAAAGCTGCGGCGATCAGGTGAGAAAGGGAGCGGCATCCAATGCGGTGCAGATTCTGCA
>CAZYAD010000007.1:0-9587 GCA_964646225.1 uncultured Oscillospiraceae bacterium | reverse complement strand
GCTGCTGGCGGGGGAACGGTAAGGCCGCCTTTTGAAAAGCCTCCGGCAGAAGCAGATAACAAAGACGACATCGGCAGTGCCGATGTCGTCTTTTGGTTTTCCGGCAGCGGGCCACCGGGAAGGCATTCTTTTGCTAAAATAGAGCTATGCTAACGGTCACGACGACCGACCCTCAGGAGGTTCTGTTTATGAAAAAAGAGATGCAGGCATTGGACGAAAGACGCGTGTCCGGCGCAGAGAGACCCAGCTGCCGCGGGTGATGCAGTATCGGCTGGCCCGGTGTGTGGCCGCCTGCGGGCTGGAGCGGGTGCATTTTCACACCCTGCGGCATACCTTTGCCACCCGATGCGTGGAGGCGGGCTGCGAGCTGAAATTCCTGAGTGAGGTGCTGGGACACGCCAGCACGGCGGTCACGCTGGATCTGTATGTTCACGCCACGCTGGAGCACAAGCGGGCCAATCTGGAGAAGCTGGAGGCGTTGGCGTAAGAGGGCGGGGGCTGTAAGCCTGTAGAGGGAGGCTGGCGGAGAAAAGCTGCCCAGAGAACAAAAAGCCCCTGCCGTGGCGGCAGGGGCTTTGGAATGATAAAGCGGCAAAGCGAGAAGAACAAAGCAATACCTGTAAGAACGGGGAAGGCACCACGCGCGGGGCAGGGCAGCCGGGCGCGGCCGGTCAGGTCTCCGACTTTTTCCGATGGCGCAACCGGGACAGCGTCACCGGCGTGATGCCCAGAAAGGAGGCCAGATGCTTGCCGCTGACGATCTCCTCCAGACCGGGATACTTCCGGAGGAACCAGAGGTAACGCTCCATGGCGGGGCGGTACAGCATCATCTTGACCTCCCAGTGCCGGGTCAGCGCATCGCTCAGCTGGGTGGCGTAGACCTGCAGCAGGGCAGAGGTGCGCAGCAGTTCATGCAGGAGCTCCATGGGCAGCACCAGCACCCGACAATCGGTGATGGCCTCCACATTTACCGGGGAGGGCTGATCCAGCGCGACACAGCCGGCGATCACATCTCCGGGATGGCAGACAAAGCAGTCGGTAAAGTCGTGGCCGTCTTCGTCCATCACATAGCCCCGCAGAACCCCCTCCTCCAGAATCAGGAGCCGGGAGAGCGGCTGGCCCATGGTGACGGCAAGGGTGCCCCGGGGCAGTACCTCTGTATGGGCGGCGGCAGCCATTCGGGCAGCCAGGGCCGGATCCTCGATACCAAGTCGGCTTGCGAGAAACTGTTCCGTACTCATATCAAAATGAATACTCCTTTTAGAAAAAATATGGTCAAACAACAACATTATAGTACAAAGCTGAAAGAAAAGCAACCATGTTTTTCCGAAAATGCAAAAAAATTCACACACGATATCACATGAAGAAAATGTGATGGCATCACATTTTCACACCTGCTGTCTCCTGTTAAGCTTGTGATAAGAGGTGATCGCATGAAGAGCGAGCAAAAACGGCAGATCGGGGCGCGTCTGCGGGAGAAGCGGGAGGGTGCGGGTTATACCCGGGAAGCGCTGGGGGAGCTGTGCGGACTGAGCCCACGGTTTCTGGCCAATGTGGAGATGGGAGACGCCACATTCAGTCTGGAAAGCCTGACACGGGTGTGTCAGGTGCTGTGCTGCAGCAGCGATGCGCTGCTGTTTGGCCGGGAGCCGGGGGGCGGGGACGAGCTTTGCCGGCGGGTGGGACAGGTGGAGCCCGCCTTTCGGCCGGCACTGGAGAAGGTGCTCCAGGGCTTTTTTGAGGCGGTGGCCCGGGCTGCCGGGCCGCGGTAACAGTCATCCGGGCAGACAATGGCCCATCTTCGAAGCAAGTCGAGGATGGGCCGTTTTTGGTATGGAAAATGCCCGGCAGGGTCAGAGCAGCAGCTGCAGGGCCAGGCCGCTGAGGGCGGCGATGAAATACAGGGTGAGGATGATCTGGATATTTTCCCGGCGGGAGCGGTTCATCCGCACCAGCACCGCCAGGCCCAGACCGGCACCGGAGCACAGCCCGGCCAGCAGAGCGCCGAAGCTCACCGTTCCGGACAGATAGAGCTGGGTCAGCAGCACCGAAACGGCGCAGTTGGGGATCAGGCCCACCAGCGCCGCCACCAGCGGCTGGAACAGGCTGTCCTTCAGCAGAATGGCACCCAGCAGCTCCTCCCCCAGAAACTCCATGGCCAGGCCCAGACCCAGATTGAGCAGCAGAATGTACAGCAGGATGTGGGTGGTGTGCCACAGGGCGGGCCGGAGGATGCCGGAGCCCTCCTCCTCGCAGCCGCAGCTGTCGCACAGCTCGTACAGCTCGCGGGGACGACCCCATTTCTTCATCCACAGGTCGATGGCAAAGCCGGCGATGACGCCGATGAGGATCTTGGCCAGCAGCAGGGGCAGGATGCGGCTGCGGCCGTCGGCCTCGCCCAGCAGCAGGGGGATGGCCTCGTCAGAGGTGGACAGAAAGACGGCCACGAGGGTGCCGCGGGAAATCAGCCCGGCGGCGTAAAGATTGGAGGCGCTGGCCGAAAAGCCGCACTGGGGAATGCAGCCCAGTGCCGCGCCCAGCAGGGGGCCGGCCTTGCCGATACGGCGCAGGGCGCGCTCCATCCGGTCCGACTGATAGTGTTCGGCGGCCTCCATCAGCAGATAGGCCAAAAATAAGAAGGGCAGCGCCAGCAGGGTGTCCTTCAGAGAATGCTCCAGAATATGCAGGATCTCGTGCATGGGAAAACGGTCCTTTCTCACCTGTCGGTGCAGAGCTAGCATTTATTATACAGGATTTGACACGGAATTGCAAGTGGTACGGAAGAGGTCAAAGCGGTGCTTTGCGCAATAAAAAGCCCGGAAACACAGGGTTTCCGGGCTTTTGCCGTCTGGAGCTGGTGGCCGGACTTGAACCGGCGACCTGCTGATTACGAATCAGCTGCTCTACCGACTGAGCCACACCAGCAAAAGAATGCTTTTATAGTATACTGTACCTTTGTAAAAAAATCAAGCTTTTTTTGCAAGGGCGCGGCGGACGGCGGCGATGGTCTCCGGAATGGTCTCGTTGCGCAGCTCCTGTACATCGAATTTGTGGAGTTTGAAGATCATCTGCATCACCGGGCCGGACAGACACACCAGAAGGATGGTGCCCAGACCCACCGTGCCGCCCAGAAACCAGCCCAGCAGCAGGGCGCAGCCCTCCAGCAGGACGCGGACGCCGCCCACGGGGATGCGGGTGGCGCGGCGCTTGACCACGCACATCAGGCCATCCCGAGGGCCGGAGCCCAGCCGGGCGGACATATAGACATACATGCCATAGGCCGCAGGTAGCAGCGACAGCACACAGAGGATCAGCCGGGGAACAAAGCTCTCGCTCAGGGGAAGGCCACGGTAATCGGGCAGGAGGGCAAAGCCGGGGAGCAGGTCGCCGGTACACAGATCCACCACATTTCCGCAAAGGAGGATATTGATGAAGGTGCCGAAGCCCACCTTTTCCCGGAACAGCACATCGATGAGCAGGATGGTCAGGCCGATGGCGATATTGGCACGGCCGAAGGTGATCAGGTCGGCGCCGTTGGACAGCTGGATGCCCAGCAGATTTTGCAGGAATTTGGCCATGCCGTCGTTGAGCACATCCCAGGGCTCCATGCCCAGATCGGCCACCAGCGCCATGGCAGAGCCGAAGCTCATGATGCACAGACCTGCCAGCAGCCGCGCAAAGCGCTTGAGAATGGATTTCATATCGATCGACCTCCGGAAAAGCAGCGTTTCAGACGAAAACATCTTACCACACGGGGCGGGTCGCGTCAACGGGAAATTCCCGGTCAACGGCAGAGCGCGTTGCGTTTTGGCGAAAAATGTGGTAACATGGACACACGCAAAGGAGGCGCTTCCCCATGGAGATCGAAATCAAGCTGGGCCCGCTGACGGCCGCGCAGGCCGAAGCGCTGTTCGACGACCGGAATCGGCTGCCGCCTGACGGCCCCACGCGGAGCATCCGGATGCAAACCACCTACTATGACACGACGGAGGGGCAGTTTGCCCGGGCGCGGCAGACCCTGCGTCTGCGGCAGGAGGACGAGCGGCGGGTGTGTACCTTCAAAACCGCCCTGAGCGGCTTTTCCCGGCTGGAGCTGGAGCGGGAGGCCGACACCATTGAAAAGGGGGCGGCGGAGCTGGCACTTGACCCGCAGATGCCGGAGGAGGCACGCGCGGCACTGCGGACGGGGACGCTTGTGCCGGTGTGCGGCGCACGGTTCACCCGGCGCACCCGCCCCTGCCGGGTGGGGACGCTGACCCTGGAACTTTGTCTGGACGAGGGAGAGCTGTTTCGCGGCCGGCGCACCGTCCCTCTGCGGGAGGCGGAGCTGGAGCTGACCCAAGGCGACCCCGCCGCGCTGGAGCAGCTGGCGCTGGAGCTGACGGCGGCCTATGATGCGCCGGAGTGCCATTTGTCCAAGCAGCAGCGGGCGCTGTCGCTGAAGGAGGAAGCATGATCTCCCTGCGCTCCCGGCTGAAGCTGCCCCGCCTGCGTCGGGTCGACCCCCGCCGGGCCCGGGGCTATCGGGGCTACCGGGGACGGAGACAGCCACGGCCCTTCTGGTTCTGGCTGGCGCTGGGGGCCGTTCTGCTGGGGCTGATGGCGCTGGAGTGGCAGCTGAGCGCCGCCTTTCCTGCGGTCAGCCGTGTCTGCTGCGGTGCGGCCACCCTGGCTTCCCGCCTTCTGGGGACGATCTGCTGGCTGTTGCCCGTGCCGGTCAGCGAATGGCTGGCGGCAGGGCTGGCAGTGGGCTGGCTGGTGTGGTTCCTTCGACGACTGCTCCGGTCGGACTGGGCCGGACTGGGCCGGGGGCTGTGCCGTCTGGTGTGCATGGTCTGCGCCGCCGCCTTTCTGTTTGTGGCCCTGTTCGGTGTCCATCACACCGCCCCCGCCCTGGAGGAGCAGCTGGGGCTGGCAGTGGGGCAGTATTCCACCGATCAGCTGGCCGCGCTGATGGAGCGCTCGGTGGAGCAGGTCAACCGGCTGGCCACGCAGGTCCCGCGGGATCAGGAGGGAGCCTGTGATTTCGGCTCCTTCCGGGAACTGGCCCGGCTGGTGGCCGACGCTTACGCCGAGTTGGCGGAGGAATACCCCGTTTATGACCGTCCTGCCGCCGGACGGGTGAAGCGCAGCCTCATCGGCGGACGGGTGATGTCCTATGTGAGCCTTGCGGGCTACTACTGTCCCTGGACGGGGGAGTCGGTGGTGAGCGCGGATGTGGTGGACAGCCATATCCCCTTCAACATTGCCCACGAGGCCGCCCACGGGCTGGGCATCGGACAGGAGGCCGCCTGCAATTTTTCTGCCTGGCTGGTGTGCCGGGAGCAGGCGGATCCCCGGCTGGCCTATTCCGGCTGGCTGTGCGCCTTTGTCTATGTGAACAACGCCCTGTATGCCGCCGACCGGGAGAACTGGGAGCGCTGCTATGCCGGGCTTTGCAGCCAGGCCCGGCTGGACTTGCAGCTGCATTCCGAAAGCCTGGCCCGCTTCCGGGATTCTGCGGCACAGAAGCTGGGCAGCCAGGCCAACGATGCCCTTATCCGGGCCACCGGCCAGCCGGAGGGCTTGCGCAGCTATGGCAGGATGGTAGATCTGATGCTTGCATATTATGCAGCAGGGGTGGAATAATTTCCGCTTTTTCCGCCTGGACGCCCGGGAAAACGGCGCTTTTCCGGTGGTTCTGATGGAAAATGCAAGGGTTTGCCTGCTCGATTTGTGGAATGTGCCAGTTGAATATTCATCCGAACCTGTGTATGATTATTCCATCATCCAACAATAATACGGAAAAGAGGCTTTTTTCATGAAAAAGTTTGCAAAGCTGGCCGCACTGCTGATGGCCGCCGCCATGCTGCTGGCCCTGTGCGCCTGCGGCAGCGAAAACAGCGATTCCAATAAAAAGACCATTACCCTGGGCACCTCTGCTGACTATCCTCCCTTTGAGTTCCATATGCTGGACAACGGCAAGGACACCATCGTGGGCATCGATGTCTCCATGGCCAAGGCCATTGCCCAGGAGATGGGCGCGGAGCTGGTCATCAAGGACATTGCCTTTGACAACCTGCTGATCGAGCTGGGTCAGGGCACGGTGGACTTTGTCATCGCCGCCATGGAATGGGATGAGGAGCGCGACCAGTCGGCCGACTTCTCTGACCCCTATTACACCGATGTCCCCCCGAAAATCGTCACCCTGAAGGACAACGCCGCCAGCTACACCTCGCTGGCTGACTTCTCCGGCAAGACGGTGGGAGCCCAGTCCGGCACCACCAAGGCGGACATCGTCACCAACGACATGACCGGCGCAAATCCCCTGCTGATGCAGGTGGTTACCGAGCTGGTGAACAGCCTGGTGAACGGCAAGTGCGATGCACTGGTGCTGGATGGTGCCGTGGCCGACAAGTATGTGGCCTCCAACGATCAGCTGGCCGTCTGTGACATCTCTCTGGGCGAGGCCGCCGAGCCCTATCGGGTGGCCGTCAAGGAGGGCGACCCCAACAAGCTGCTGGACACCATCAATGCTGCCATCAAGAAGGCTGTGGACGGCGGCGAGATCGCCAACTGGATCGAGCAGGCCAACGACCAGAGCCAGCAGGCTGCAGAATAAATAAACGGTTATCTCTCTTTTTTCCATCTGACCCCGCCGCAGGGCTGCGAAGGCAGCCTTGCGGCAGTCTGCCTTTTTCCCGCTTCATTTTGAATACAGAAAGCGAGGCACGCCTATGACTCCCCTCTGGCTGGTGTCTACCACCAGCTTCTTTAACTTCACCTTCCTGCCCAAATACACCATTTATTTTGCCCAGGGCATCGCCTATACGCTGCTGCTGTCGATCTTTGCGGTGGCGCTGGCCGTCATCCCTGCCCTGTGTCTGGCGCTGATGCGGCTTTCCGGAAGCCGGCTGCTGCGCAGCCTGTCCGGGGCCTATATCGCCCTGTTCCGCTCCACCCCCATGCTGGTGCAGCTGGCCCTGATCTATTACGGTCTGTTCGGCGTCAGCGGTATCCAGCTGCCCAACTTCTATATCTTCGGCTACATCAACCTGGCCCAGTTCGTCCCCGGCACGGTGGCTCTGGCGCTGAACAGCGCTGCCTATGTGGCCGAAATCTTCCGCGGCGGCATCCTTGCTGTGGACAAGGGTCAGATGGAGGCCGCACGCTCTCTGGGCCTGACCCAGTGGCAGGGGATGCGCTTTGTGGTGCTGCCCCAGGCCATCAAAAACATCCTGCCCTCCCTGGCTAACGAGGTGGTCACCATGGTGAAGGAATCCTCCATCTGCTCCACCTACGGCATGATGGAGCTGATGTGGGGGGCAAAAACGGTGGCCTCTGCCACCTGGATCACGCTGGGCCCCTATGTGGTGGCGGCCATGATCTATTTCTGCATCAACTTCCCTGCCGGTAAGGCCATCGAGGCCATTGAAAGGAGGATGCGCCGTGGCGACAACCAATAATCATGAGGTACTGATCTCGGTGGAGGGGGTCTCCAAGGTCTTCCCCAACGGCGTCCGCGCCCTGGATCACTGCTCGCTGGAGATCCATCGGGGCGAGGTGGTGGTCATCGTGGGCCCCTCCGGCTCGGGAAAATCCACCATGCTCCGCTCCCTCAACCTGCTGGAGCAGCCCACCGAGGGTCGCATCCTGTTTGAGGGGCAGGACATCACCGACAAACAGAACAATATCAACCTGCTGCGGCAGAAGATGGGAATGGTCTTTCAGCATTTCAATCTGTTCCCCAATATGAGCGTGCTAAAAAATCTGATGCTGGCACCCATGAATGCCCGCGGCGTTTCCCGGGAGGCGGCAGAGCAAACGGCCCGCCGTCTGCTGGATATGGTGGGCCTGGGCGACCGGGCCGACGCCTATCCGCAGCAGCTTTCCGGCGGACAGAAGCAGCGCATCGCCATTGCCAGGGCCCTGTGCATGGAGCCTGATGTGATGCTGTTTGACGAGCCCACCTCGGCGCTGGATCCCGAGATGGTGGGGGAGGTGCTGCATGTCATGCAGCAGCTGGCCGAAAACGGCATGACCATGGTGGTGGTCACCCACGAGATGGGCTTTGCCCGGGAGGTGGCCAGCCGGATGCTCTTTATGGAGGCGGGAAAGATTTTGGTGGACACCGATCCCAAAACCTTCTTTGGCCAGCCGGACAATCCCCGCTTGCAGGATTTCCTCTCCAAGGTGCTGTAAAAGGGCGGCCCGCCGTCATCTGAAAGGAGTCTGTTATGATGAAAACACCCATTCTCAGCGGCATCGACCGCCTGGACCTTCTGGATCCCCTGCTGAAGGGGCAGCGGGTGGGGCTGGTGACTGCCGGCTCGGCCATCGACCGGCATTGCCGTCTGGCGGTGGATATCCTGTGCCAGAGGTATCATGTCACCACCCTGTTCAACACCATCTTCGGCATTCGCGGGGAGTTTGTCTATGGCGAACGGGTGCCCATTTACATCGATGGCCCCACCGGCCTGCCGGTACACAGCATCTTCAACAGCCGCATCACTGCGCCGACTCCCGAAATGCTGGAGCAGGTGGATGTGATGGTCTTTGACATCAAGGAGGCCGGGGCGCGGTATTACGAATACCTTTACACGCTGGCTGATCTGATGCACGCCTGTGCCGCCAACAAAAAGCCGCTGGTGGTGCTGGATCGGGTGGATCCCATCGGCGGGGAAAAGGCCGAGGGCACTGTCTGTCCGCCGGATATGCACACCATGGTGGGCAATTACGGTCTGGCACAGCGCACCGGTCTGACGGTGGGGGAGTTTGCCCGCTATGTCAACGGGGAATACGCCGTGGGCTGCGACCTTCATGTGATCCCGCTGGCGGGCTGGCAGCGGCGGCTGTATCAGGACGAGACCGACGCTCCCTGGGTGCTGCCCTCTCCCAGTCTGCCCCACGCCGACGCCAACCTGCTGTATGCCGGTATGTGCATCTTTGAGGGGGTGGCCACCGTCAACGAGGGGCGCGGCACCACAAAGCCCTTTGAACTCATCGGTGCGCCCTGGATGAACGGGCAGCAGGTGGCGCAGCTGGCGCAGAGCAGGGGGCTGGAGGGCGTGCGCTTCGCGCCGGTGTGGTACCGTCCCTGCGACTCCAAGCACAAGGGGGAGCTGTGCTATGGCGTGCAGCTGCACATTCTGGACCGGAACAGCTTCCAGCCTGTCCGTGCCGCGCTGACGCTGCTGGACGCTGTGCGCCAGGTACACCCCGGGGAGATCGTCTGGCGCGACTGCTCTGCCGGACACGACCTGCCCGGCGGCGGGGGCATGACCTTTGAACGCTATACCGACAAGCTGCTGGGTGACAAGCGCTATACCACGGGGGAGCTGGACTGTGACGCCCTGCTGGCGGCCCACGAGCCCGCCCTGCGGGCCTATCGCGCCCGGAAGGAGCGCTATCATCTGTACGAATGAGGAGTGCACACCTCAAGGGCGGCCAGCAATCCGCCGCCGTCTGGGCCCAACAAGCCTGCGCTGGACAAGGGCGGGCACTATGCCTACATCATCGGTTATGATGACGGGCTGGTGCATCCCGAGGCGCTGATCACCCGTGCGGAGGCCGTGACCATCGTGAACCGCGTGCTGGAGCGGTATCCG
>CAZYAD010000006.1:0-52835 GCA_964646225.1 uncultured Oscillospiraceae bacterium | reverse complement strand
TGCCTGTTTTTCCGCATACTGTCAAGCTTTCGCAGGCAAAGTTACCGAAATATTCACGCTTTTTGTGCTTTTTGCCGCGCTAACGCATCTGGCCGTCCACCAGATCCTTTCCCTGCACGATCATCCGGTCATAGCGGTACAGGCCGCCGGAGGGGGACGGGGCGCAGGGCACCAGATAATAGCTGTCGGTGCTGTAGCTCCAGTTCACCGGTTTGAAGGTGGTGACGCTGCTTTCCAGCACATAAACGCCCCACTGGCCGTCCTTTTGCCGCAGGGCGCCGGAGGGCACCTTCAGCCCGGTGTAGCTGCCCAGGACGATATCCACATCCTGCTCCCGGGCAGTCAGCCAGAGGGCCTCCATCCGGGTGCTCCGCAGAATCAGGATGGCCCGGCCATCGGCATAGGTCTCCAGCCGTTCCACCTCCAGCGTCAGCTTTTGGGCGGAAAGCTCCGGGAAATAGAGCTCCGCCTGGGTGCTGCCCCGCAGCCGCTCGGCCTGTGCCTCGGTGAGGGACACGGCGAAATACCACTGAAAGCCCTGGGTCAGGCTTCCCACGCCCTCGGCGGGCTCCGGGGACAGGTCGTCCAGCTCCCCGGGGGTCAGGGTATCCAGCCTGTCCACCGTGAGGACGGTCTCGTAGCCATCCAGGCCGCTGACGAAATAGCCCGCGTCCTTTGCCCGGATGCTGCTGCTGCCGGAGGCATATTCCTTCTGCGCGGTGCGAAGCTCGCCCTTCAGCTGGGCCAGCTGCTCCTCAAAGGCGGCTCTGTCGGCATCGGCAGCGCCCCGGCTGACCACCAGCTGCTGCAGTGTGCTGTAATCCGAGCCCAGCCGCCAGACCTGTCCCTGCTCCAGCCGGGCATCCAGTTCCCGGATGCTGTCGAAGATCAGCTCGTCCATTTTGGCGCTGTCCACGCCGCTGGTGAGCATGGAATAGGCATATTCCGCCGCCTCCAGCCGGTTTTCCAGCTGAGCGGCCCGATCAAAGGCCTGATGGGCCGTTTCATCGGTGAACAGCACGGCGATGCGCTGGTTTTTCGAGACCTTTTCCCCGTCCTCCACCAGATACTCCGCCTCGCCCTGACCGCCGGTCACGGGGAGCTGCTGCCGGATGAACCAGCCACGGGCGGAGAGCGTCTCCTCCACTGTCACCTCCAGGGCATCCACCGTGCGGAGCTGCTGGGTCAGATTGGCAAAGACCTGATAGGCCACATAGATCGCCACCGCCAGCAGCAGGGCGATGGAGCACAGGGTAGAAAGACGGTTTTTCTTCATGGACGCTCCTTTTTCGTGATCATTCCCCGGCGGACAGACACAGCCCCCTTTGCGGAATGATGGTGGATATGGCGTGCTTATAGATCAGATGCTGCCGGCCCTCGAACAGCAGCAGCACGGTGAAGCCATCGAAGGCCAGCACCGTTCCCCGCTGCTGAAAGCCGTTGGTGAGAAAGACCGTCAGGGGCATCCGCTCCCGTCGGGCCTCGTTGAGAAAGGTATCCTGCAAGCTGCATTTGTGTTCCATTGTGATGTCCTCTTTTCTGTAGAAGGCACGGGGCCTCCGGTTCTGACATCACACATTATAGAGGGCGCGGCGCAAATAATCTGTCGCTTCCTGACAGACGGCCTCGTGTGCATCGGGGGTGTTATACACGATCCAGCGGATGCGGGGGTCCCGGCGGAACCAGGTCAGCTGCCGCTTGGCATAATTGCGGGATTTCTGCCGGATTCGGTCGGCGGCCGCCTCCAGCGTATCCTCCCCCCGGAGGAAGGCCAGCAGCTCCTTGTAGCCGATGGCCTGGGCGGCGGTACCCTCCAGCAGGCCCTCCCGCCAGAGGCTCTCCACCTCCCGCAGCAGGCCGCGCTCCAGCATCTCCTCCACCCGGCGGTCGATGCGGTCATACAAAAGCTGCCGGGGATCGGTGTTCAGGCCCAGCGACACCGCCTCGTACCGGGGCGGGGCGGCCCGGGTGCGGGCATTGTGGGCGGTGATGGTCTCGCCGGTGGTCAGATAGACCTCCAGCGCCCGCAGGATGCGCCGCCGATCGGCGGGATGCAGCCGGGCGGCGCTTTCCGGGTCCACCTGCGCCAGACGCTCCAGCAGGGCCGCCGGGCCGTGACGCTCCCAGTCCTCCTCCAGCTGCTGCCGCAGGCCGGTATCGCCGCCGTTGGGCTGGAAGTCGGTGCCGCGCAGCAGGCCGTCGATATAAAGCCCCGTGCCGCCGCACACAATGGGCAGCTTGCCCCGGGACAGGATGTCCTCCACACAGGCCGTGGCCTCCTGCACATAGCGGGCCACCGAATAGGGCTCGCCGGGGTCAGACACATCCAGCATATGATGGGGGATGCCACGGCGTTCCTCAGCCGTGGGCTTGGCGGTGCCGATGTCCATGCGGCGATAGAGCTGCATGGAGTCCGCAGAGACCACCTCACCATCGAAGCGCTGGGCCAGCGCCACCGAGAGGGCGGTCTTTCCGGATGCGGTAGGCCCGCAGATCACTGCGACCCGCCTGCTCATAGCACCCGCTTGAACAGCTTTTCCAGCTGGAGCCGACTGATGTAGGTGACGCAGGGTCGGCCATGGGGGCAGTTGCGCAGGCGCTCGTCGGCCAGCACCTGCCGGGTAAAGCGGTGCAGCTCGGCAGGCTGGGTCACCATTCCCGCCTTGACGGCGGCCTTGCAGGCCACGCTTTTCAGCAGCTCCTCCAGCAGCTCGTTTTCGCCGCCCCGGAAGGACTGGATCCGCCCGACCATATCCGACAGCACGAAGGAAAGGTCATCGGGCTCCAGATACATGGGGGCAGCCCGCACCAGCACGGTGCCCCTGCCGAAATCCTCCAGCTCGAAGCCGGCCCGGCGCAGCAGCTCCAGGTGCTCCAGGCAGCACTGCTTTTCGCCGGAGCTGAGGGACACGCTCCGGGGCGTCAGCAGCAGCTGGGCAGGCTGCTCCCCCAGACCGGCCTTCAGCCGGTCAAACAGCAGCTTTTCATGGGCGGCGTGCTTGTCGATGAGCCAGAGGCCGTCGGCGTCCTCTGCGATGATGTAGGTGTGAAAGGCCTCGCCCATCACCCGGATCTCCAGCGCGTCGGGCTCCTCCTCCGTGTGGGCATGCGCGGCCTGATACAGCATGGAGGGGGCTGGCTGGGCCAGGGTCACAGGAGCCTGCTGTCCACGGGGGGCGAACACCAGCGGGAGGCCGGTGGCCGGAGCCTGATACAGCGTCCTGCCGCCCTTTTCGGCCTGCACCTGCGCCACCGGCGCGTCCTCTTCCGGCAGAGAAGGCTGCGGCGGCTCCGTCCTGGGCGGCAGGTCGAGGGTCTGCTGCTCCGGCACCTCGGGGATTTCGGTGCGCACGGAAGGCGCCGGCGTTTTCGGCTGAGGCGGCTCCGGCCCGTCCGGAAGGGCCTCCTGCGGCTCCTCTGTGCGGGCAAGGGCGGTCTCCCGGGTACGGATGGCCTCTGCCCCGTCACCGCTTTCCAGCGCGGAGCACACCGCGTGATAAACCGCAGAGAAGACCTCCTTTTCCCGGGCGAACTTCACCTCCAGCTTGGAAGGGTGGACATTGACATCCACCGCAGAGGGGTGAAGCTGCACCTGCAGATAGCATACCGGGTAGCGGCCCACCGTCACCCGGCCCTTGAAGGCCTCCTCCACGGCAGCGGTGAGCAGCTTGGAGCGGATGTAGCGGCCGTTCAGGTAAAAGCTCTGCTGCGCACGGCCGGCCCGGGAGATCTCCGGCGGGGCCACATAGCCGGTGACGCGCACCTCTGCCGGGCCGTTGTCCACCGGCAGCAGCCGCTGGGCCAGCTCCCGGCCGCCCACGGCGTAAATGGCGGACAGCATCCTGCCATCGCCGGGGGTGGAAAAGCTCTCCCGGCCGTCCTTCAGCAGGCGGATGGCCACCTCCGGGTGGCAGACGGCGATCTGGGCGATCAGGCTCTCCACATAAGCACCCTCGGTAGCGTCACGCTTGAGGAATTTGGCCCGGGCGGGGACATTGAAAAACAGATCCCGCAGCACCACCACGGTGCCCTGTGGGCAGCCCACCGCGCCGCTGTCCCGCACCTCGCCGCCCTCCAGCAGGATGTGGGTCCCCTCGGTACTGTCGGCCGTGCGGGTGAACAGGTCCAGGCGGCAGACCGCCGCAATGGCGGCCAGCGCCTCTCCCCGGAAGCCCAGGGTGCCGATGGCCTCCAGGTCGGCCTCGGTGCGCACCTTGGAGGTGGCATGGCGCAGAAAGGCCGTGGGCACATCCTCCGGCAGGATGCCCTTACCGTCGTCGCTCACCCGCATATAGGTGACGCCGCCGTTGCGGATCTCCACCGTGATGTGGCGCGCACCGGCGTCCACAGCGTTTTCCACCAGCTCCTTTGCCGCCGCGCCGGGCCGCTCCACCACCTCGCCGGCGGCGATCAGGTTGGCCATCTGCGGCGGCATCTGAAAGATCTGGGGCATAATCTCGTTCCTCTCCTTCCGGATCCATAACAAATCGGGGCCGGGCCGAAAACTACAGGCTCTGCGCCTGTCGGCTCAGCTGATACAGCAGATTCAGCGCCTCGATAGGGCTGAGGGTATCGGGAGAAAGCTCCCGCAGCTGCCGCAGGATGTCCTCCCCGGCAAAGCCCGCCAGGGCGAGCTGTCCGTCGCTTTCCGCAGGCTCCGGCCGCTGGGCCAGCGCAGGCAGGGCCTGGGGCTGCCGGGTCTCGATCTCGGCCAGCACCGCCTTTGCCCGGCGGATCACCGTCTCCGGCAGGCCGGCCAGCTTGGCCACCTCGATGCCATAGCTGTCATTGGCACCGCCCCGGACGATCTTTTTGATGAAAATGATGTCATCGTCCCGCTTTTTTACCACGATGTTGTAGTTTTTCACACCCTCCACCGTGCCCTCCAGCTCGCAGAGCTCATGGTAGTGGGTGGCGAACAGGGTGCGGGCACCCAGCTTTTTCCGGTCAGCCACATATTCCAGCACGGCCCGGGCGATGGACATTCCGTCAAAGGTGGAGGTGCCCCGGCCGATCTCATCCAGGATCAGCAGGCTGCGGGGGGTGGCGTATTTCAGGATCTCCCCCACCTCGTTCATCTCCACCATGAAGGTGGAGCGCCCGGCGAACAGATCATCGGAGGCGCCGATCCGGGTGAAGACCCGGTCGCACACCCCGATGCTGGCCTCGGCTGCCGGTACAAAGGAGCCGCACTGGGCCATGATGACGATCAGGGCCACCTGCCGCATGAAGGTGGATTTACCCGCCATGTTGGGGCCGGTGATGATATACACCCGGTCGTCACCGCAGTTCAGCAGGGTGTCATTGGGAACGAACAGCTCCTCCTCCAGCACCTGCTCCACCACGGGATGGCGGCCCTCCCGGATGGAGATCACATCGGAGTCATCCATCTGCGGCTTGACATAGCGGTTCTGCCGCGCCACCTTTGCCAGCGAGCACAGCACATCCACGGCGGCGATGGCCCGGGCGGTGCTTTGCAGCCGTCGGGACTGGTCGGCGATGCGCTCCCGCAGCTGGGTGAACAGCTGGTATTCCAGCGCGGTCAGACGGTCGCTGGCCGAAAGCACCTCTCCCTCCAGCGCCTTAAGCTCCGGGGTGATGTAACGCTCGCAGTTGGCCAGGGTCTGCTTGCGGATATAATCCTCCGGGATGCTTTCCGCATGGACGCGGCCGCACTCGATATAATAGCCGAAGACCTTGTTGTAGCCCACCTTGAGCTTGGGGATGCCGGTGCGCTCCCGCTCCTTCTGCTCAATGGCGGCCAGGCGGGCGCTGCCGCCGTCCAGCAGCTCCCGCAGACGGTCGGCCTCAGCATCATAGCCGGGACGGATGATCCCGCCCTCCCGCAGGGAGAAGGGAGGCTCGTCTACGATGGCAGCCTCGATCAGGCTGCCGATGTCCTCCAGCGGATCCAGCTCCCCGTACAGCTGCCGCAGCAGGGGCGTTTCCTGCTGCGCAAGGCATTCCCGCAGCTGAGGCAGGCGGGTACACACCTGGGCCAGAGAGCGCAGGTCACGGCCGTTGGCCGAACCGAACACCACCCGGCCGGTGATGCGCTCCAGGTCGTTCAGGCCGGTCAGCTGCTTTTCCAGCCGGTCGGCCAGCATGATATCCCGGAACAGCACCTCCACGGCGTTTTGCCGCCGCTGGATGCGGGGCACCGACAGCAGGGGCTTTTCGATCCACTGCCGCAGCAGACGGGCGCCCATGGCGGTACGGGTTTTGTCCAGCACCCACAGCAGGCTGCCCTTTTTTTCTCCGCCGTGAAGCGACGCCGTCAGCTCCAGATTGCGCCGGGCAGTATAATCCAGCTCCAGATACTGGCTCTGGCCGTAGATCTGGAGGCGGGAAATATAGGCAAGGTCGTTTTTCTGGGTCTCGTGGAGATAGGACAGCAGGCCCCCCACCGCCCGGAGCAGCAGCTCCTGCTCAGAGGAAAAGCTCTGGCCGGGGAACTGCTTCTGCGCCGCCTGCGCGGCGTTTTCCTGCACGAAGCGCCACTCCCCCGCCCGCTCGGCATAGGCATCCAGACGGTCCTGCACAAAGCTCAGCAGCTCGGTCCGGCTGTAGGCTCCGTCGGACAGCAGCACCTCCCGGGGAGAAAACCGGCCCAGCTCGCTCTGCACCTGCACGGCGGCGTCTGCCCCGTCGACCTGGGTGGCGAAGACCTCTCCGGTGGAGATATCACAGAAGCACAGGCCCGCGCCCCGGGTATCCAGATAGACCGCGCCGATGAAATTGTTGCGGCCCTCCTCCAGCATGGAGCTTTCCAGCACCGTGCCGGGGGTGATCTTCCGGATGATCTCCCGCCGCACCAGGCCCCTGGCCTGGGCCGGGTCCTCCATCTGCTCGCAGATGGCCACCTTGTGGCCCTTTGCCACCAGCCGGGCGATATAGCCCTCGGCGCTGTGGTAGGGCACGCCGCACATGGGGGCACGTTCCTCCTGCCCGCAGTCCCGGCCGGTGAGCACCAGATCCAGCTCTTTGGACACCGTTTTGGCGTCGTCAAAGAACATCTCGTAAAAATCGCCCAGCCGATACATCAGGATGCTGTCCTGATTTTCCTTTTTCACATCCAGGTACTGCTGCATCATGGGGGTGAAGCTCTTTTCGCCCCCGGGCCGGTCGCCCTTTTTCCCGCTCATTCCGTCACCCTTCCGAAGAGGGCCACGGTGGAGGCCCGGGTGATCTCTGCCTGGAGGGTCCGGCCGATGAGGGACCGGTCGCCCTTCAGGTGTACCAGCTTGAAGCCCTCTGTCCGGGCCGTCAGGTCATAGGCCGGATCCTCGCTGAGGCCGTCCACCAGCACCTCCACCGTTTTGCCCACATAGTCTGCGTTTTTCTCTCTGGAAATGCGGTTCTGCACCGCCAGCAGCTTATCAAACCACTTCTGCTTTTCCTGCCGGGAGAAGGGATCGGGCAGGTCGGCCGCCCGGGTGCCCTCACGCCGGGAATAAATAAAGGTAAACAGCGAGTCGAACCGCACCCGCTCCAGCAGGGCGATGGTCTCGTCACACTCGGCCTCGGTCTCGCCGGGGAAGCCCACGATGATATCCGAGGTGATGGTCAGGTCGGGCATCACCCGGCGGGCATAATCCACCAGCTCCAGATAATGCTCCACCGTATAGCGGCGGTTCATTTCCTTCAGCACCCGGTCGGAGCCGCACTGCACCGGCAGATGAATGCAGTGGCACACCTTTTCGCACTTCGCCATGGTATCGAACAGGCGGGGGGTGGCATCCTTGGGATGGCTGGTCATGAAGCGGATGCGGAAATCCCCCTCCACAGCGTTGCACCGCTCCAGCAGGCCGGCAAAATCGGGATAATCCTCCCGGTCCAGACCGTAGGAGTTCACATTCTGGCCCAGAAGGGTGATGTCCCGGTAGCCCTGGGCCACCAGCTCCCGCAACTCCCGCAGGATGATCTCCGGATCCCGGCTGCGCTCCCGCCCGCGCACATAGGGCACGATGCAGTAGGAGCAGAAATTGTTGCAGCCGTACATGATGGAAAGCCAGGCGCAGGGGCCCTCCTTGCGCACGGGATGGATTCCCTCCCACACCCGGCCCTCGCCGGAAATGTCAAACACCCGCTTCTTCTGCGTCAGGCGGCGGTACAGCAGCATGGGGAACTGCCAGAGGGCATGGGTGCCGAAGACGATGTCCACATAGGGGTAGCTTTTTTTGATCTTTTCGGCCACCTGGGGCTGCTGCGGCATACAGCCGCAGACGCAGATAATCAGGTCGGGGTTGTCCCGTTTATAGTGAGAGGTCTGGCCCACATTGCCAAAGACCCGCATCTCGGCGTGCTCCCGGATGGCGCAGGTGTTGAACACCAGCAGGTCGGCGCGGCTTTCCTCCTCGGTCAGGCCGAAGCCCATATCCACCAGCATCCCACGGATCAGCTCGCTGTCGGCCTCGTTCTGCTGGCAGCCGAAGGTGACCACGCAGGCCATGGGCTGGGCGGCCATCCGATCCCGGTAGCTCTGCCGCACCCGCTGGGCGTAGTCCTGCTGAAGCTCCAGCTCCGCCGGGGTCAGCGCGATTTGTTCACGGCTCATAATGCCTCCAAAATATCGATAAAAATTCACAATATATTGTAGCATGACCGGTTCAAAAACGCAAGAACTCCGGGTGGGAAAATCCGAAAATTCTCCCCCTCTTCCGCCGCAGATGGGCAAAAGGCCCCGGCGGCCTGCGTGCAGGCCGCCGGGGCGGTTTCAGACCAGGAGGCCGTGCTCACCGAAGCCACAGGCCCTCCGGGGTGGGCTCCATTTGGGAAAAGGAGACGCCAGACGCCCGCAGCAGGGCGTTGATGCCCTGATCCAGCGCCGAAAAGGCGTTCTCCGGCAGGGCGGACAGGCTGACCGCCCGCTCCCCAAGGGTCAGGGCGGCGGGGCGCAGATGCAGGCCGTCTGCATCGGCCCACAGGGCAAAGGCCGCTTCGGCCCGCAGGGTATGGGGCAGCAGCTGCAGAAGCAGGCTCTGCCGCAGGGTCAGGGGGATCCCCTGTTCCTCCAGATAGTCCCGCAGGGCGGCGCGCTCCATGGAAAAGGACAGGGACAGCAGCTCTCCCTCCAGCGCAGCCTCCAGCCTGGTCACCGGAAAGCTCTCCGGCAGAAAGTCCGCCAGCTCGGCCTCCAGCCGCTCGCCGGTGAGCAGGCAGCCGGAGGAGACCCGGGACAGGGCCTCCTGCTTTTGGCTGTCCTCCGTCAGGGCCTCCTCTGCCGTCCGGTGGGACGCCGCCCCGCCAGTGCGCAGCACCGGCACATGGGTGGGGGCCGCCGCCACCAGGGGGCGGTCTGTCGCAACGCTTACCAGCAGCACGGCGCAGCAGACCAGACAGATGCCCATCACGGCCAGACAGCCGGTCTCCTTGTTCATTCGATGCATAAAGGCATCCTCCTCTCTGCCGGAGGATATGCGCCCCGGAGAGCGATTATGCCCGCAGAGTCCGGAAGGGCTCAGAAGCTTCTGCCATCTGCTGCATTGCAGCCTGCAAAGCTGCCTGCCGGATGGTATGTTTGTTTGCGTTTCCCTGAAGGAAACTGTGCGTGTTTTTTGCCGTCACTCCCGGAACTGGCTGTGATACAGCCCGGCATAAATTCCGTTTTTCTCCAGCAGCTGCTCATGACTGCCCTGCTCGGCGATGCCTTCCCGGGTGAGCACCACGATCTCATCGGCATGCTTGATGGTAGACAGCCGATGGGCCACCACGATGGTGGTGCGGCCACGGCCCAGCTCCTCCAGCGACGCCTGAATGGCCAGCTCGGTGACATTGTCCAGCGCAGAGGTGGCCTCGTCCAGAATCAGGATGGGGGGATTTTTCAGGAACACCCGGGCGATGGCCAGGCGCTGCTTCTGTCCGCCCGAAAGCTTGACGCCCCGCTCGCCCACCTGGGTATCGTAGCCCTTTTCCAGCGTCAGGATATAGTCGTGGATGCGGGCCTTTTTAGCCGCCTCCATGATGGCCTCGTCAGAGGCATCCAGATCGCCGTAGGCGATGTTTTCCCGGATGGTGCCGTTGAACAGGAAGACCTCCTGCGCCACCATGCCGATGTTTTTCCGCAGGGCCACCCGATCCATGGCGCGGATGTCGGTGCCGTCGATGGTGATGACGCCGCTGTCGATCTCGTAAAACCGGGGGATCAGGTGACAGAGGGTGGTCTTGCCGCCGCCGGAGGGGCCCACCAGCGCCAGGGTCTCCCCTGCCGACACCCGGAGCGTCAGGTCGGAGATCACCCGGGCCTGACCGTCGGCGGCATCGCTGTTCTGATAGCGGAAGGACACCCGGTCAAACCGGATATTGCCCCGCAGACGGCCGGGGGCCACCGCGTCGGGGGACTGGGTCTCGGGCGGCTGATGCAGGATCTCCTGAAACCGGCGGAAGCCGGTCATGCCGTTGATGAACTGCTCGAAGAAGGAGATGATCCGGTTAATGGGCTTAAGGAAATTGTTGATGAACAGGATATAGGCGGTGAACTCGCCGAAGTTGATCCGGCCGAAATACAGGAACAGACCGCCGGCCACCAGCCCCACCAGATACATCAGATCGGTGAACAGGCCGGTGCCGGAGTTGAAGATGCCCATGGCGAAATACTGTCCTTCCTTTGCCTTCATCAGGCGGGCGTTGGCGCTATCGAACTTTTTCAGCTCGTAGTCCGAGGCGGTATAGGCCCGGGACACCCGGATGCCGGCGATGGCGGTCTCCACATTGGCGCTGACCTCTCCGGTCTCGGCACGGGCCTGCGCCGAGGCCTCCCGCATCCGCCGGCGGGTCTTCCAGGCGAACGCCAGCATCAGCGGCACCAGAGCGAACACGATCACCGCCAGCCAGATATCGATGCCCGCCAGCAGCACAAAGGAGCCTGCCAGCAGGATGGCCGCCAGAAAGAGATTTTCCGGCCCGTGATGGGCCAGCTCGGAGACATCCTGCAGATCGGAGATCAGCCGGGACATCAGCACGCCGGTCTTGTTTTCGTCAAAGAAGGAAAAGGGCAGCTTTTGCAGGTGGCGGAACAGATCCTGCCGCATATCGCCCTGCATCCGCACGCCCACGATATGGCCCCAATACTGGATGACGAAGTTCAGCCCCGCCTTGGCCAGATAGATCACCAGCAGGGCGGCGGCCCACACCAGCACCAGTCTCAGATTGCGCTGAGGCACATAAACATTGATGATGTCCTTGGCGATCATGGGGTAGACCAGATCGCAGCAGGCCACCAGAAAGGCGCACAGCATATCGATGCAGAACAGACGCCGGTGGGGCCGGTAGTAGGACAGAAACGCTTTGACCATAGACATGAGCGAGGGGCTCCTTTCATCAGTAACGGTGGGAGGACGGGGGTGGAAGACCGGTCGTTTCCCGGAAGGGCGGCTCCTTCCTTTTTCCCTGTTTCCGTCCTGCGGGGGACGGGGGAACATATTGCTTCCATTCTACAGGAAATTCGGCTGTAATGCAAATCTTTTTCCCGGTTTCCCCGGTGATGGGTCGAAAATTGAAATTATCGCACATTTTTTTGTTTTTTGATATTGAGTTTCCCGAAAAGGATGAGTATAATAGATGTGTTAATTACTTAGTGAGGTGAGACTATGGCACATACTTTCAAAGGCGGTGTTCATCCCGACGATAAAAAGAGTGCTACCTCCGGCAAGGCTATCGAGCTGTTACCGGCTCCCGCACAGGTGGTCCTGCCAATGTCCATGCACATTGGCCGCCCCTGCGAGCCCATTGTCAAGGTAGGCGACCATGTTTATCTGGGACAGAAGATCGCTGACGCTCAAGCACCCGTCTGCGCTCCCATCCACGCCTCCGTCTCCGGTACGGTGGTGGCGGTGGAGCCCCGCCCCTATTCCTTCGGCACCAGCATCCTGAGTGTCGTCATCGAAAACGACTTCAAGGATGAGAAGGATCCCTCCATCAAGCCTCTGGATATCGACTCCATGACCTCTGAGGAGATCGTGCAGGCAGTCCGGGAGGCCGGTATCGTCGGTCACGGCGGCGCCACCTTCCCCACCTCTGTCAAGATCTCTTCCGGTCTGGGCAAGGTGGATCAGGTCATCATCAACGGCGCCGAGTGCGAGCCCTATGTCACATCCGACCATCGGATCATGCTGGAGTACCCCTGGGAGGTCGTCGGCGGAGGCAAGCTGCTGGCCAAGATCTTCGGCGTACCCGAGGTCAAGCTGGGCGTGGAGCTCAACAAGCAGGATGCCTTCCCCAAGCTGCAGGAGTATCTGCCCGAGGACGGCACCGTTAAGCTCTATCCCCTGGTGACCAAGTACCCCCAGGGCTCTGAGAAGCACATCATCAAGGCCCTCACCGGCCGGGAGGTGCCCTCCGGCAAGCTGCCCGCCGACGCCGGCTGCGCTGTCTTCAACACCGACACCGCCGCCGCCATCTACCGTCTGTTCACCACCGGCATGCCTGCCATCCGCCGGATCGTCACCGTTTCCGGCAGCGCCATTGCCAACCCCAAGAACCTGGAGTGCCGCATCGGTACCCCGGTTGAGAACCTGATTGATGCCTGCGGCGGCTTTGTGGCACCCCCCAACAAGCTGATCATGGGCGGCCCCATGATGGGTATGCCCCAGTATCGGCTGGACATCCCCGTGATGAAGGGCTCCAACGGCTTTTTGGCCTTCTGCGGCGACGAGTGCAAGACGGTGGAGAACCCCACCTGCATCCGCTGCGGCAAGTGCGTGGAGGGCTGCCCCATGCATCTGCTGCCCACCTATATTTATCAGTGCTCCACCAAGGGCGACATTGCCGATCTGGAGTATTACAACACCCTGGATTGCATCCAGTGCGGCGCCTGCACCTACAACTGCCCCGCCAAGCTCCCCCTGATGCAGGGCATCCTGGTGGCAAAGCAGCGCGTCATGGATGCGCGTAAGAAGAAATGAGGCGAAACGAAATATGTACGATCTTTCTCAAGTCAAGGTAAGCAACTCGCCCCATATCCGCAGTGAGGACAGCACCCGGCAGATCATGCTGGATGTGATCATCGCGCTGATCCCCGCGCTGGCGCTGGGCGTGTTTGTATTCGGTGCCCGGGCGCTGGTGGTCACCTGTGTTTCGGTCATCGGCGCGGTCTTCTTTGAGTGGCTTTACAACAAGCTGCTGAAGAAGCCCTGCTCTGTCGGCAACTGCTCGGCCATCGTCACCGGTATGCTGCTGGCCTTTACCCTGCCTGTCACCGCGCCCCTGTGGATGGTGCTCATTGGCGATTTCTTCGGCATCGTCGTGGTCAAGAGCCTGTTCGGCGGCATCGGCAAGAACTTCATGAACCCTGCGCTGGGCGGCCGTGCCTTTCTGATGGCCTCCTACCCTGTGTTCATGACCACCTGGTGCCAGGTTCACACCAAGCTGCCCCTGTTCGGTGCCTGTGATGTGACCTCCTCTGCCACCCCCCTGTCCTATCTGAAGTCCGGCACGGTGCCCGATGTGAGCCTGACCGATGCCGCTCTGGGCATGGTGGGCGGCTGCATCGGCGAGGTTTCCGCCCTGGCGCTGCTGGTGGGCGGCATCTGGCTGCTGTATCGCCGGGTCATCACCCTGCGGATCCCCGTGTCCTTTGTGGGCACTGTGGCTGTTCTGACCCTGATTTTCTCCAAGGGCGACGCCGGTGCCTTCCAGTGGATGGCCTATCAGGTGCTGTCCGGCGGTCTGATGCTGGGCGCCATCTTTATGGCCACCGACTACGCTTCCTCTCCCGTTACGCCCAAGGGCCAGATCATCTACGGCATCGGCTGCGGTGTGCTCACCGTGCTGATCCGCTACTTCGGCTCCTATCCCGAAGGCGTTTCCTACGCCATCCTGATCATGAACTGCTGCGTGTTCCTGATCGAAAAAATCTCCCAGCCTGTGAAGTTCGGCTATGTCAAGCCCGCCAAGGCTCCCAAGGCTGAAAAGGAGGCTGCGAAATGAACAACAAGATCGTCAAGCTTGCAGTGATCCTGTTCGCCGTCAGCGCCATTGTGGCTCTTTGCCTGGGTCTGGTGAACGGCATCACCGCCGACCGCATCGCGGCGCTGGCCAAGGAAAAGCTGGACACCGCCATGAAAGAGGTTCTGCCCGCTTCCGAGTACACCGAGGTGACCTATACCGGCTCCGATGTGCAGGTGGATTCGGTTTATCAGGCCGGTGACGCCGGCTGGGTCGTCCAGTGCACGGTTTCCGGCTCTCAGGGCTCCATCACCATGCTCACCGGCATCAACGCCGACGGCACCGTCTCCGGCATTTCCGTGCTGGATCACGGCGAGACGCCCGGTCTGGGCGCGGTAGCCGCTGCCACCAGCGACAAGGGCGTCCAGTGGCGCGCACAGTTTGAGGGCGTGGCCTCTGCTGCCGTTACCAAGGACGGCGGCCAGATCGAGGCCATTTCCGGCGCGACCATCACTTCCCGCGCCATCTGCGCCGGTGTCACCGCCGCGCAGAACGCTGTCAAGTCTGTGGGCTAAGGAGGTAGTACACGATGAATGTGAAAAAGCAATTCAAAGAGGGCCTTCTGACTCAGAACCCCGTTCTGGTGCAGCTGCTGGGTATGTGCTCCACCATGGCCATCACCACCAGCCTGTTCAACGGCGTGGGCATGGGTCTGTCCGTCCTGATTATCCTGACCTGCTGCAACATCGCCATTTCCGCCCTGCGGAAGATCATCCCCAATGATATCCGCATCGCCATCTATGTTGTTGTCATCGCCGGTTTCGTCACCATCGTTGACCTGCTGCTGCAGGCCTTTATCCCCGCCCTGTCCTCTGCGCTGGGCGTGTTCATCCCCCTGATCGTGGTCAACTGCATCATCATCGGCCGTGCCGAGGCCTTTGCCGCCAAGAACTCCATCGGCGCTTCCGCGCTGGACGGCATCTTCCAGGGCGTGGGCTACACCATCGTGCTGATGATTATGTGCGTCATCCGCGAGTTTCTGGGCAACGGCTCCTTCGGCGGCGGTCTGCTGGATCCCGTCAAGGGTCTGTGTCTGGACGGCAGCGGTGCCGGTTTGCAGATCTTCCCCGCCGAGTACGGCGCCAGCATCCTGACCCTGCCCTTCGGCGGCTTTCTGACGCTGGGCTGTCTCATCGCGCTGATGCAGTACGCCACCCGCAAAAGCGCCGAAAAGAACGCTGACAAGAAGGAGGAAGTGAAATAATGGATTTTACAAAACTGCTTGAGATCACGCTGGGCGCGATCCTGATCAACAACTTCATTTTCTCTCAGTTCCTGGGCTGCTGCCCCTTCCTGGGCGTTTCCAAGAAGATGGACACCGCCGCCGGTATGGGCATGGCTGTTATCTTCGTCATGGGTCTGGCCTCTGCGCTGTGCTGGGTCATCAATGAATGGGTGCTGATGCCGCTGGATCTGGGCTATCTCCAGACCCTGGCCTACATCCTGGTCATTGCCGCGCTGGTGCAGTTCGTGGAGATGTTCCTGAAGAAGGGCATGCCCAGCCTGTACAACGCACTGGGTATCTATCTGCCCCTGATTACCACCAACTGCGCCGTTCTGGGCGTGGTGCTGCTGAACACCCAGAACAACTACAACTTCATCGAGTCCGTGGTGTACGGCGTCACCGGCGGTATCGGCTTTTTGGTGGCCATCGTCCTGTTCGCCAGCATCCGCGAAAAGCTGCGCTTTGCCGAGTATCCCAAGGCCTTTGAGGGCTTCCCCATCGCGCTGGTCACCGCCGGTCTGCTGGCGCTGGCCTTTATGGGCTTCTCCGGCATGAAGATCTGGTAAGGGAGGCACACTGAATTATGGATATCATGAACATTGTCTTCGCCGTCGCCGTCCTGGGCATTCTGGGCGCGGTGTTCGGCGCACTGCTGGCCTTTGCCTCCAAGATCTTCTATGTGGAGCAGGATGAGCGCATCGATCAGATTGTGGCCGTTTTGCCCGGTGCAAACTGCGGCGGCTGCGGCTATGCCGGCTGCTCCAACTGCGCCAGCGAGATCGTGGCCGGTAACGCCAAGGTCACGGCCTGCCCCGTGGGCGGCCCTGCCGTTCATGCCCAGATCGCCGAGATCATGGGTGTGGAGGCCGGCGCTTCCGAGCGCATGGTGGCCCATGTGTACTGCTGCGGCGGCGACGCCAACGCGGTGAAAAAGTATGAATACGCCGGTCTGAAGACCTGCGACGCCGCCAACAAGGTGGCCGGTACGCCGATGGCCTGCCCCAGCGCCTGTCTGGGCTTTGGCTCCTGCGTGGCTGCCTGTAAGTTCGACGCCATCCATGTGGTGGACGGCGTTGCCGCCGTGGACACCGACAAGTGCGTGGCCTGCGGCGCCTGTGCCGCTGCCTGCCCCAAGCACCTGATCGACATGGTGCCCGCCAAGCAGCAGGTCTTTATCAATTGCAGCAACACCCAGAAGGGCGCGGACACCCGCACCGTCTGCAATGTCGGCTGCATCGGCTGCACGCTGTGCGCCAAGAAGTGCCCCAAGGAAGCCATCACCATCACCAACTTCCTGGCAAAGATCGACTACAGCAAGTGCGTCAGCTGCGGCCTCTGCGCCACGGTCTGCCCCCGCAAGCTGATCGTCAATCTCCGCGCCCCCAGAATCGAGACTCCCGTCACCGAGGAAGTCCAGGCCTAACGGGCGTTTTTCCCCGCATCGCGTAACGAAAGGAGAGCGGCTATGGCCTATTACGACCGATACAGAGGTTCTCGCCGGAGACGGCGGAACCGCATCCGGATCCTTGTGCTGATCCTGCTGCTGTTGGTCGTTCTGGCCGCAGCCGCTCTCTTTCTTTTGCAGGAGCACGCCGTGTTTACCTACGATGGCTTCCGCTTTCCCTTTACCCGGCAGGAGGAGCCGGAGGCGGGCGACCCGGAGCCCGGAGAGGACCCGCCCGGGGACTATCAGCTGGAGATCCAGCCGCCGGAGGGCGGAGAGGACGGCGGCAGTGCCGGCAGCGGAGACGCGCCGGTGGCGGATGAGTCTGCCGGGAGCCTCCGCACCCAGGCCCTTCTGGTGGAGGGCGAGGCCCTGCTCTCTGACAAGGCGGGGCTGCTGGAGCGGCTGGCTCGAAGCGGCTGCACGCAGCTGGCCTTTGTAGTGAAAACGCCGGATGGCCTCTCGCTGGTGGACGATGACGATGTAAGCGACGGGGTTTCCGACCAGGCGGCGGTGTTCGCTCTGGAGCTGGACACGCTGGACACGCTGGAGACCGGCCGGGTGGCGGTGATCTCTGCCCTGCGGGACAATGTGCGGCCGAGGGTGAGCCACCGCGGCTCTGCCCTCAAGCTGGAAAGCGGCTCCACCTGGCTGGATCGGGAGTATTACGCCTGGTTCGACCCGGCGGGAGCGGACACGCTGGACTGTCTTCTGGCGACCGTCCGCGCCTGTGAGGCGGCGGGCTTTCAGCAGGTGGTGCTGGACAGCTTCTGCTATCCCACTGCCGGAAAGCTGGAGCTGCTGGATTACGGCGACGCAGCGACCCGTCGGGATGCCCTTACGGCGTTGGCCCAGGGGCTGCGGGAGGGCACCCGGATGGAGCTGGGGCTGATCCTCACCGAGACGGCGGCACTGGAGCTGTGGGACGAGGTTTCCGGTCAGGATGTGGCAGCGCTGGCCCCGTATTTTGACCGGATGTATGTGCCCGATGTGGGCCCTGACCTTGCCCTGGCGGACGGGGCGGTTTCCGGCACGGACTGCCGCGTGGGGCTGTATCTCACCGGCGCGGCAGAGCAGTTGCCCGCCGCATTGGAGCGGGATTTCCTGCTGAAGCCATGAATTTGAAAGGAATGAGCGTGCGACTTGCAGTCGCACGCTCTTTTTTGCAAAAGGAAGCTGAAACGGCTTGACAAACGCAGGGGCTTGTACTATACTGAAAGCGCTGACGACAAAACAAAGAGGAAAGGAGGTGCACAAGATGAATAACCGCGTGAAGGTTTCCGTTACAAGCTTTTCAGAGGTCTTTTTGTGCACCGCAGCCGCAGGATAAGTCTGCCCTCTTTCTTTATGTGTGCGTCCTCTGAAAAGAGGGCGCTTTTGTTTTATCGTCCCATTTCCGAAAGGAGTTGAAACCAGTTTCATGGAATCGAACTACAAGCTGTCCGGGCGGCAAAAGGCCCGGATGGTCACCCGCTATCTGCGGGGCTGTACCCGGTTTTTTGCCGCCGGTATCGCCTGTGCCTGCGGCAGTATGCTGCTCAATGCGCTGACGCCGCAGATCCTCCGCGTGACCGTGGACTCCGTTTTAGGTGAGGAGGCCCCTTCCCTGCCGGCCTTTTTGCAGCAGTGGCTGGGATGGGAGTCCCTGCGGCAGCAGCCACTCCGGGCGCTGTGGATAGCAGCGCTGGCAGTGATGGCCATTGCTGTGCTGCGCGGGCTGTGCAGCTTTGGCCAGCGGGTCAATCTGGCCAAGGGTTCTGAGGGCTTTGTCAAGTCCATCCGTGACGACCTGTACCGCCATATCCAGCACCTGACCTTTGCCTGGCACAAGGCACACCCCACCGGCGACATCATCCAGCGCTGCACCTCTGATGTGGATGTGATCCGCAGCTTTGTGTGCAACCAGCTGGTGGAGGTCATCCGCACGGTCTTTCTGATCCTGCTGTACCTGACCATCATGTTCTCGATGAATGTGCGTCTGTCCTTGGTGGCGCTGGCCTTTATCCCCATCGTAGGGCTTTCCTCCGGCGTGTTTTATGCCAGGATCTCCTCCCGCTTTCAGGCTGCTGATGAGGCCGAGGGGGCGCTGACCACCTGTGCGCAGGAAAACCTCACCGGCGTCCGGGTTGTCCGCGCCTTTGGCCGGGAGGCCTTTGAGGAGGAGAAATTTCACCGGAAGAACCACCATTTTTCCGCCCTGTGGATCAAGCTGGGCAAGCTGCTTTCGGTCTATTGGGCCTCCGGCACGCTGCTGACCTCCCTGCAGGTGATGGTCATCATCCTGTGCGGCGTGGTGGAGACCGTGCAGGGCCGGATGACGCTGGGCGTTTTTACCGCCTTTATTACCTACAACGAGTCGCTGGCCTGGCCGGTGCGCTCTCTGGGTCGGGTGCTGTCGGAGATGTCCAAGGCCGGCGTCTCCATGGATCGCGTGGGCTATATCCTCCACTCCCCCGAGGAGCAGGACACCCCCGGCGCGGTGGAGCCGGTCATGGGGGACATCGTTTTTGACCATGTGACCTTTGGCTACGACGGGCAGGAGGTGCTGCGGGATGTGTCCTTTACCATCCGACAGGGAGAGACCTTTGCCATTCTGGGCGGCACCGGCTCGGGTAAGAGCACGCTGATGCATCTGCTGGATCGTCTGTACGATTTGCAGGACGGCCAGGGGAAGATCACCATGGGCGGAGTGGACATCCGCACCATGAAGCGGGACGAGCTGCGCCGCCGGATCGGGCTGGTATTGCAGGAGCCCTTCCTGTTCTCCCAGACCATCGGGGAGAACATTCGGGCCGTCCGTCCCGGTGCAGGGCCGGATGAGCTGCGTGCCGCTGCCTCCATCGCCTGTGTAGATGATGCCATCACTGCCTTTCCCGAGGGGTACGACACCATCGTGGGCGAACGGGGCGTCACCCTGTCCGGCGGTCAGAAGCAGCGGGTGGCCATCGCCCGGATGCTGATGCAGAAGGCGCCGCTGATGATCTTTGACGACTCGCTGTCCGCCGTAGATGCCGAGACCGACGCCAGGATCCGCGCCGCACTGCGGGAGACGCTGGACAGCGCCACTGTGCTTCTGGTATCTCACCGCATCACCACCCTGATGCAGGCCGACCGCATCCTGGTGCTGGAGGACGGACGGGTGTCCGATCTGGGCACCCATCAGGAGCTGATCGCCCGCCCCGGCATCTACAAGGACATTTACGACATTCAGATGCGCTCGGACGACCGGGCGCTGATTATGGAAGGAGGCGAGCAGTAATGGCCATTGACGAGCAGGAATACAACCAATCCTTTGACATCCGGATCTGGAAGCGGCTGCTGCCCTTTACGGCGGCCTTCAAATGGGATTTTGTGGGTATGTTCCTCTTTAACAGCATCTGCGCACTGGTGGATGTGGTGCTGCCGCTGTTCCAGCGGTACGCCATCGGCAGCTTTATTCAGGAAAACACCCTTGCCGGGCTGTGGCCCTATGTCCTGACCTATCTGGGCGTGGTGCTGCTGCAGGCGCTTTCGGTGGTGGCCTTTGCCCGCAACTCCATGCGCATCGAGATGCTCATGGGGCGCGATATGCGGGACAAGCTGTTTCACCATTTGCAGACCCTGTCCTTTTCCTTTTACAATGTCACCCCGGTAGGCTATCTGCTGGCCAGGGTGATGAGCGACACCAACCGCATCGCCAGCATGATCGCCTGGAACTTCACCGATATCCTCTGGGCGCTGTTTTATGTGGGCGGCAGCTTTGCCGCCATGCTGGCGCTGAACTGGCGGCTGGCGCTGGTGGTCATCCTCATCGTGCCGGTGATGGCGGCTCTGACGGTGTATTTTCAGAACCGCATCCTGCACTGGAATCGCAAGGTGCGCAAGCTGAACTCCCGCATCACCGGCGCCTTTAACGAGGGCATCTCCGGTGCGAAAACCACCAAGACCCTTGTGCTGGAGGAGCAATCCAGTGAAGCCTTCCGCCAGCTCACCGGCAAAATGCAGGACGCGGGCATCCGGGCCGCCCGGCTCAATGCCGTGTACATCCCGCTGGTGCTGTTTTTCTCCACCATGGCCGTGGCCATCGTGCTGCTGCGAGGCGGCTATCTGACGCTGGAGCAGGCACTGGATCTGGCCACGCTTTCGGCCTTTGTCAGCTATGCCGTGGGCATTTTTGAGCCCATCCAGATGACTGCCGCCAACATCGCCGACTTTATTTCTTTGCAGGCCTCCATCGAGCGGGTCACCGACCTGATGGACAAGGAGCCGCAGGTGCGGGACACGCCGGAGGTGGAGGCCCGCTACGGCGACGCTTTCCACCCCAGGCGGGAAAACTGGGAGCCGCTTCACGGGGAGATCGAGTTCCGGGATGTGACCTTCCGCTATCCCGACGGCGGCGAAAATGTGCTGGAGCACTTCTCTCTGCACATCCCGCAGGGCACTACGGTGGCCATCGTGGGCGAGACCGGCGCGGGAAAATCCACGCTGGTGAATCTGGCCTGCCGGTTTTTTGAGCCCACTGAGGGGCAGATCCTCATCGACGGCGTGGATTACCGCCAGCGGAGCCAGCTGTGGCTGCACTCCAACATCGGGTATGTGCTGCAAAATCCCCATCTGTTCTCCGGCACGGTGAAGGACAACATCCGGTATGGCCGTCTGGACGCCTCTGACGAGGAGATCGAGGCTGCCGCCCGGGCGGTTTCGGCCGATACGGTCATTTCCAAGCTGGAAAAGGGCTGGGACAGCGATGTGGGCGAGGGCGGCGACCGGCTTTCCACCGGCGAAAAGCAGCTGATCTCCTTTGCGCGGGCGGTGCTGGCCGATCCCCGGATCTTTGTGCTGGACGAGGCCACCTCCTCCATCGACACCCAGACGGAGCAGCTGATCCAGGATGCCATCGACCATCTGCTGAAGGATCGCACCTCCTTCCTCATCGCCCACAGGCTTTCCACCATCCGCAAGGCCGACCTGATCCTGGTGGTCAAGGACGGCAGGATCGTGGAGCAGGGAAAGCACGAGGAGCTGCTGCGGAAGCAGGGCTATTACCATGATCTGTACTCCCGGCAGTTTGCTGAGGAGTCGCAGGCAAGGATCCTGAGCTGACGATTGGAGGAAATACAGAAACGCCTGTCGCGGAGATCGCGGGTGGCCGTAAAACGGAAAAATTAAAAAAGTGAAAGCAACTGGTTTTCAAAGGGACGGCGTGACGGAAGTCACGCCGTCCCCTGTTTCACCAGTTCTTCCAGAGAGAGAACTCCAGACCATTCTGCTTGATGCTGTTTCTTTGCAGTTTACGCATTTGTCTTTGGTTGGATACGATCGTCTTTCTTTTATCGTTTTGTAAAATATGTCTAAATCATCCAGCGTATGGCTTGGAGCTGCATACTTTCAAGTTTGACTTTCTGTTCTTCCGGAATAGTCAACGCTTATCCCACATTTCATATGACCCCCGCCCATTTCCGCAGATTTCTGGGTTTTTTCCCCGTTTCCTGCGGTTTTTTTGCGCTCTCCGGTTGCTTTTTTGCGGCCTTAGGCTTATAATTTCACTGTATGAGTTCCTTTGTGTGTATTCATAATCTGAAAGGATGCTGAAATATGAGTGAATTACTGAAACCCGCTTCGGCAGGCACCATGGAATCCAGCGATGCGCTGGTGGAGCTGGAGCCCGCCCAGGGCCGTCAGATCCAGCTGACCTCCGTGGTGGAGGCCCAGTTTGGCGACGCCATCCGCGCCGTTGCCGACGAGCTGCTGGATCAGTTCGGTCTGGACAATGTCTGCCTGCGCATTGATGACCGCGGCGCACTGGAGTGCGTGCTCCGCGCCCGCATCGAGACCGCTATTCTGCGTGCGAAAGGAGAGAACTGAGTTATGCGCCGTTCCATGCTGTTTTTGCCCGGCAACACCCCCAATGTCATCCAGAATGGCGATGTTCTGGGCGCTGACGCCGTCATCTTCGACCTGGAGGACGCTGTCGCCCCCGACCAGAAGGACGCTGCCCGGATCCTGGTGCGCAATGCCATGACCTATCTGGACTTCTCCAAGGTTGAGACCATCGTCCGCATCAACTCGGTGGACACCGACTACTGGAAGAAGGATCTGGAGACCATCCTGCCTCTGAAGCCCACCCTCATCATGCCCCCCAAGACCTCCTGTGCCCAGGATGTGCTGACGGTGGACACCTATATGTCCGAGCTGGAGGACAAGCTGGGCCTCGCCCGCAACACCGTCCGCCTCATCCCCCTGATCGAGACCGCGCTGGGTCTGGAAAATGCCTTCCAGATCGCCGCCGCCTCTCCCCGTGTGGCCGCCCTGTTCCTGGGCGCGGAGGATCTGACTGCTGACCTGCGCTGCAAGCGCACCAAGGAGAGCGAGGAGATCGCCTATGCCCGTGGCCGCATGGTGGCTGCCGCCCGCGCCGCCAATGTAGATGTTTACGACACCCCCTTCACCGATGTCAACGACGACGAGGGCATCCGGGTGGATACCGAAAAGGCCAAGGCCCTGGGCTTCACCGGCAAGGCCTCCATCTCCCCCCGCCATGTTCCCGTGATCAACGAGGTGTTCAGCCCCTCTCAGCGTGATATTGATTACGCCTATGAGGTGATGGAGGCCATTCGTCTGGCCAAGGAGCAGGGCCGCGGCGCCATCGCTCTGCGGGGCAAGATGATCGACGCCCCCATCGTCAACCGCGCCAAGCAGACCATCGAGGCCGCCGAAGAGCTGGGCCTGGGAAGGAGTGACATCTGATGGATAAAGTCGTACATTCTCTCAAGGAGGCCATTCAGCTGGCCGGTGTCAAGGACGGCATGACCGTTTCCTTCCACCACCATATGCGCAACGGCGACTTCGTGCTGAACATGGTCATGGAGGAGCTGGCCCAGATGGGCGTCAAAAACCTGACGGTCAACGCCTCCTCGGTGTTTGACTGCCACCGACCCCTGATCGATCACATCAAAAACGGCGTGGTCACCAAGCTGTGCTGCAACTATATGGCCGCCGGCGTGGGCCGTGCCATTTCCTCCGGCATTATGGATACCCCCGTGGAGTTCCGCACCCACGGCGGCCGTCCCGCTGATATCGTCGCAGGCCGTACCCCCATCGATGTGGCCTTCATCGCCGCCCCCACCTCTGATACCATGGGCAACTGCACCGGCAAGCTGGGCAAGTCGGCCTGTGGCTCTTTGGGCTATGCCTATGCCGATGCCATGTACGCCAAAAAGGTGGTGGTCATCACCGACAATCTGGTGCCCTATCCCCTGACCGAGCGTTCCATCGATGAGACCTACATCGACTATGTGGTGCCGGTGGAAGCCATCGGCGACCCCGCCGGTATCGTTTCCGGCACCACCAAGATCACCCGCGACCCGGTGGGTCTGGTGATGGCCGAGACCGCCGCTAAGGTCATCCAGGCCTCCGGCCTGCTGAAGGACGGTTTCTCCTTCCAGACCGGCGCCGGCGGCGCAACCCTGGCCGCCGCCAAATACCTGAAGGACATCATGCTCAAGGACAACATCAAGGGCTCCTTCGGCCTGGGCGGCATCACCGGCTACATGGTGGATATGCTCAACGCCGGCTGCTTCCAGAAGCTTCTGGATGTTCAGTGCTTCGATCTGAAGGCGGTAGAATCCATTCGCACCAATCCCAACCACAGCGAGGTCTCTGCCATGCACTACGCCTCTCCCGACGCCAAGAGTGCCGCGGTGGACAGTCTGGATGTGGTGCTGCTGGGCGCGACTGAGGTGGATCTGAATTTCAATGTCAATGTCCACACCGACTCCAACGGCTCCATCATGGGCGGTTCCGGCGGCCACAGCGATACCGCTGCCGGTGCCAAGCTGGCCATGATTATCGCCCCCCTGTCCCGCGCCCGTCTGCCCATCGTCACCGATAAGGTGCAGTGCATCTCCACCCCCGGCAAGACCATCGATGTGCTGGTGACCCAGCGGGGCGTTGCCGTCAACCCCGCCCGCGCCGAGCTGCGCCGCGCCCTGGAGGACGCCCGTCTGCCGGTCTGCGATATGGAGGAGCTGAAGGCCCGGGCCGAAGCCATCTGCGGCAAGCCCAAGGCTGTCCGCCACGGCAGCAAGGTGGTGGCCAATGTCATTTACCGTGACGGCACGGTCATCGACCAGCTGTACAGCGTTGAATAATTCACACAGGAACACATAAAGGAGAGATCATCCCATGAGAGAACTGGATGCCGCCCGCATCACAGAAACGGTGGCCCGCCTCTGCATTGAGGCCAACCGCCATCTGCCCCAGGATGTGAAAAACTGCATCGCCTGCGCCCGGGAAAAGGAGCAGTGGGCCCCTGCCCAGGAGATCCTGGATCGCATCAAGGACAACTACGAGATCGCCGACCGGGACGAAATGGCCATCTGCCAGGACACCGGTATGGCCTGCGTCTTTCTGGAGATCGGTCAGGATGTCCACATCTGCGGCGACCTGACCGACGCCGTCAACGAGGGCGTCCGCAAGGGCTACGGCGAGGGCTATCTGCGCAAATCGGTGGTGCGCGACCCGCTGGATCGGGTCAACACCGGTGACAATACCCCCGCCATGCTGTATACCGAGCTGGTGCCCGGCGACCAGGTGCGGGTCACCGTGGCCCCCAAGGGCTTCGGCTCGGAGAATATGAGCCAGCTGAAAATGCTCAAGCCCTCCGACGGTCTTCAGGGCGTGAAGGACTTCGTCCTGAAGGTGGTGGAGGAGGCCGGCCCCAACCCCTGCCCCCCCATCGTGGTGGGCGTTGGCGTTGGCGGCACCTTTGACAAGGCCGCCCTGCTGGCCAAAAAGGCCATCATCCGCTCCGCTGAGAGCCACAACGCCAACCCCTTCTACGCCGATCTGGAGCAGGAGCTGCTGGAGAAGATCAACGCGCTGGGCATCGGCCCCCAGGGCTTTGGCGGCAAGACCACTGCGCTGGCCGTCAACATCGAATATCTGCCCACCCACATCGCCGGTCTGCCCGTGGCGGTCAATCTGAACTGCCATGTGACCCGGCACAAATCGGAGGTGCTGTAATATGGCCATCAAAGTGACTGCCCCCCTGACGCCTGAGGATGCCCGCAAGCTGAAAAGCGGCGACAGCGTCCTGCTGTCCGGCGTGATCTATACCGCCCGTGACGCCGCCCACAAGCGGCTGTGCGAGCTGGTGGCCCAGGGCAAGGAGCTGCCCATGGATGTGAAAAACGCCATCATCTACTTTGTGGGCCCCACCCCCGCCAAGCCCGGCCAGGCCATCGGCTCTGCCGGCCCCACCACCGCCTATCGGATGGACGCCTATTCTCCCACCCTGATCCGTCAGGGCCTCACCGGCATGATCGGCAAGGGCAAGCGCGGCCCGGAGGTCATCGACGCCATGAAGGAATGCGGCTGCGTCTACTTCGGTGCCATCGGCGGTGCAGGCGCGCTGCTGTCCAGCTGCGTGAAGAAGGCCGAGGTTATCGCCTATGAGGATCTGGGCGCTGAAGCCATCCGTCGGCTGGAGATCGAAGATCTGCCGGTGACCGTCATCATTGACGCTCAGGGCAACAATCTGTACGAAACCGGCCGCAAGGCCTATCTGGAGACGGTGAAGTAACCCGTTCCGGCACCAAAAAGCATCACAAAAGCCCCGTTTGGGCCGACACAGAACGCGCGAGGAGCGCAACGCTGTGTGGGATACAAACGGGGCTCTTTTACTGTTCGTCTCGGCGTGATCCCTCTGCCAGTGCCAGCAGTGCCTGCCGGTCGTTGGGCGTCCGGCCGGAGATCACCGCCTCCAGCAGCGCCTCCAGCGCCGCCCCCACCGCCGGGCCGGAAAAGCCCCGCGCCATCAGGTCATCGCCCTTCACCGCCAGCTGAGAAAGCCGATAGCAGGGTGTGTCCTCCAGCAGCGCTTCCAGCGCCGCCTGCGTCTGACGGAAGGTATTCACCCGCAGATACCGGGGATGCTGCCCCAGGTTGTCAGCGATCTTCACCTGCAGCAGCAGGGCCAGCTCCTCCGGCCCCAGCCTGTGCAGCCAGCGCAAAAGGCTGACCCGGCTGTTCAGCAAATCGTGGTCATGAAAGGCGATCAGCCGCGTCACCCTCCCGGTGAGTGTCCGGGGACATCGCAGCCGCTCCAGCGCGGTCTGCGCCCGCAGGGCTCCCGCACGGGCGTGCCCGTAAAAATGTCCGTCACCGCGAAAATCCACACTGAATCGCTCTGGCTTGCCGCAGTCGTGCAGCAGCATGGTCAGCCGCAGGTCGGCCCGGGGCGGGACATGCTCCAGCGTGTGCAGGGTGTGCTCCCACACATCATACTGATGGTGAGGGTTCCGCTGGTCAAAATCAAACATGGGGGCCAGCTCCGGCACCACCTCGGCAAAGAGCGCCCGATACCGCCGCAGCACCGGCACCGCCCCGGGCGCGCACAACAGAGCCGTCAGCTCCTCCCGCACCCGCTCAGCAGCCAGCAGCGCCAGCAGCGGTCGCTTTTCCTCCATGGCCCGGGCTGTCTCCTCCTCGATGGAAAAGCCCAGCCGCGCCGCAAAGCGCAGGCCCCGGAGGATGCGCAGAGCATCCTCTTCAAATCGTCTCGCCGGGTTTCCCACCGCCCGCAAAACGCCCCTTTGCAGATCCCTCTGGCCGTCAAAGGGGTCGATCAGCCCGGCTTTTGGAGAATAGGCCATGGCATTTACGGTGAAATCCCGCCGTGCCAGATCCTCCTCCACCGTCCGGGCAAAGGTCACGGTGTCGGGGCGACGATGGTCGGAATAGGCCCCTTCGGTGCGGAAGGTGGTGATCTCCAACCGGCTCTCCCCCACCAGCGCGGTGACCGTGCCGTGCTTCAGCCCGGTATCCACCACCGGAAGGCCCGCCAGCGCCTGATGCACCTGCTCCGGCCGGGCGGCAGTGGTGATGTCCCAGTCACCGGGGACGCGGTGCAGGAGGCTGTCCCGGACGCAGCCGCCCACCACAAATGCGGCCCACCCGGCCGCCTCCAGCCGCTCCAGAACGGCCTTTGGTGCCTCGGGTATGCAAATGTCCATGGCATTCTCCTCCTCAAAAATCCGAATAAGAGTGCCCCGCCGCCGTAAATCGGCGGCGGGGCAATTTGCACGCTTGCAAAAAGAGCTCTGCCGGGATGACTCAGTTCTCCGGCGTCCGGGGCTGCTCCTCTGAAGGCTGCTCATTCTGTGCCTCGGCGGCACGGTTCAGATTCTCCTTCTCCCGGGCCTCCAGCTCGGCCATGGCCTCGCGGGCGGACTTGTCTCCGGCCTCCTTCCGGCCCAGGGCGCGGTCGGCGGGTGCGGGAGGCTCCTCCCCCTTGAAGATGGCCTCCAACTGGGCATTGTCCATGGTCTCGTTCTCCAGCAGGAACTGGGCCAGCCGGTGCAGGATCTCCAGATTATCCCGCAGGATCTGCTCACAGCGCTGGTAGGCGTTGTGGATCAGCATCTCGATCTCGCTGTCGATGAGCGACGCGGTCTGTTCGCTGAGATGATTGGTATTGGCAAAATCCCGGCCCAGGAAGACCTCGCTCTGGGTACCGCTGAAATCGATGGGCCCCAGCTTTTCGCTCATGCCGTATTTGGTGACCATGCTGCGGGCAATGTCGGTGGCCCGCTGAATATCATTGGAGGCACCGGTGGAGATATCGTCGATGATGAGCTTTTCAGCCACGCGGCCACCCAGCAGGACGATGAGTTCCTCCTCCATCTGCTGCTTGGTGTTGTAATATTTGTCCTCTTTGGGCATATTCAGGGTAAAGCCGCCAGCCCGGCCACGGGGCACGATGGACACCTGCTGCACCGGATCCTGGGTGGGCAGCACCCGGGAGGTCAGGGCATGGCCCGCCTCGTGATAGGCGGTGATGCGGCGCTCCCGCTCGGTGATGACCCGGTTCTTCTTTTC
Source organism: uncultured Oscillospiraceae bacterium (assembly GCA_964646225.1). Taxonomy (GTDB): domain Bacteria; phylum Bacillota; class Clostridia; order Oscillospirales; family Butyricicoccaceae; genus UBA4644. Next base: position 24,363 of record CAZYAD010000006.1, on the reverse strand, counting down.
ATTGCCCATGATGACCTTCAAAAAGGCGTTGTCGATATCCTTCAGACCGATCTTACTTTTGCCGCTCCGGGCAGCCAGCAGGGCGGCCTCGTTCAGCAGATTTTCCAGATCGGCGCCGGTAAAGCCCACCGTGCTGCGGGCGATGGCGTCAAAGGACACATCGTCCTCAAAGGGCTTTTTGCGGGCATGGACCTTGAGGATCTCCACGCGGCCCTTGATATCCGGCACGCCGATATAGATCTGGCGGTCGAAGCGGCCGGGACGCAGCAGGGCGGGATCCAGAATATCCGCCCGGTTGGTGGCCGCCATGACGATGACGCCGGCATTGTTGCCGAAGCCGTCCATCTCCACCAGCAGCTGATTCAGGGTCTGCTCCCGCTCGTCGTGACCGCCGCCCAGACCTGCGCCGCGCTGACGGCCAACCGCGTCGATCTCATCGATGAACACGATGGCGGGGGCGTGCTTTTTAGCCTGATCGAACAGGTCGCGGACGCGGGAAGCGCCCACGCCCACATACAGCTCCACAAAATCCGAGCCGGAAATGGAGAAGAAGGGCACGCCCGCCTCACCGGCAACGGCCTTTGCAATCAGGGTCTTACCGGTACCGGGAGGGCCCACCAGCAGCACGCCCTTGGGGATGCGGGCACCCAGCGCCATATACTTCTTGGGCTCCCGCAGGAAGTCCACGATTTCCTCCAGGTCGGCCTTTTCCTCGTCGGCACCGGCCACATCCCGGAAGGTGACCTTGTGCTGGTCGTTGGGATTGGACATTCTGGCGCGGGACTTGCCAAAGTTCACGGCACCGCCTCCGCCGCCGTTCTGCCGGTTCAGCATAAAGACCCAGAAGGCCCCCATGATCACGATGATCACCAGATAGGGCAGCATGGAATACCAGATGGAATAGTGGGTGGGCTCATAGTTCACCACCAGCGTCCCGGCGTCCTGCTGGGCATTGATCTCGTCTCCCAGATCCTCCTGGAAGTAATCCATGTTGGTCACCTCATAGACCAGCTGGCTGCCGTCCTCCAGGGTCAGGAGGATCTGGCTGTCGCCGATGATCAGCTGGGTGGCGCGCCCCTCCAGAATGGCGGCCCGCACATCGGTATACGAGGTGGCGGGAATCTCCTCGCCAGAGCCGGTCAGGACGCTGATGGTCACCAGCAGGACGATGAAGAACATGATATAGAGGCCGATGCCGCGGCCGCTCCCTTTCTTCTTGTTCAAGCGTTATGTCATTCCTTTCTTGTGCCGGACGGGCCGGCGGGTTTGCCGTTCGTGGCGGGGAAAGAACGCCGCTTATACCTCTTCTCCGTAAACGGAGGGCTTGAGCACGGCGATCTCGGGGTAATTGCGATAGATCTCAGCATAATCCAGACCGTAGCCCACGATGAACTCGTTGGGAACCTCCAGTCCGTTGTAGTCCACCTTGATCTCCACCTTGTGGCGAGAAGGCTTATCAAACAGGGTGCAGATGCGGATGGAGGCAGGATGGCGCTGCTGCAGATTGCGGATCAGATTGGACAGGGTGATGCCGCTGTCCAGAATATCCTCGACAATGATAACATCTTTTCCCTCGATATTGGTGTCTAAATCTTTAATAATTTTCACCGCACCGGAGGAAGATGTGCCTTTTCCGTAGCTGGACACCACCATAAAGTCCACCGTACAGGGAATTTCGATGGCCCGCACCAGGTCGGCCATAAAGATAAAGGCCCCCTTCAGCACAGCCACCATCACCGGCGTCTTGCCCCGGTAATCCTCGGTGATCTCCCGGCCCAGCCGGGCGACAGTGGCCTCCAGCTCCTGCTTGGAGTACAGGGTCTTGAGCATATCATTCTGCATACAGATGGGATCACGGTTCATAATTCTTTCCTCCTGCAAATCAGACGGTAGGTCACGCCGTCCGCTCTCTTTATTCGCCAGGCAGTCCGCAGACCGCCCACAGCCAGTATTTCTTTATTATTGCATAGGATGGGCAGATTGTCACGCATATCTTTTGGAATTTTGCGTTCGATCAGCAGTTTTTTCAGGGATTTTGTGCCGAAGGGACTGGCGATGCCGTCTCCGGGCCGCCGGGAACGCACCGTCAGGGGCAGCTCGCCGGGAAACAGGGTCAGCGGCAGGCCTTCCTGACCGGCCTCACGGGTCAACAGCAGCTGCCAGGGGCCAAAGTCTGTCGGCCGCTCGGGAAGCAGCGTCACCGGCGGCGGGGCAGTCTGCTCCGGCAGGGTGGTGAGCACCAGCGCTTCATAGCGGCGGAAGGCCCGGCTGCCCGGCAGATCCAGCCGGGCGGAGGGGTCATTCCCCCGGCAAAGGGCCAGGAGGGCCTCCAGATGGGGGCGCTCCAGCATATGCCCGCCGATCTGCCGCTGGAGCGCCTGCAAGGCCCGGGCGGCCGCCTCCGGAGAGGCCGCTGTCAGAGCGCGGGCAGGCAATTCCGCCGTCTGCCCGGTGCAGCAGGCCAGGGCGCACAGCTCCAGGGCGGCCCGGCGCAGGGGTTCGTCCCGCTCCCACTGCTCCAGCGCGGTCCTTGCCAGATGCCGGGCGGCGGCGGGATTCAGCGCCTCCAGCGGAGGAAACACCTGCCGCCGCAGACGGGCGCGGGCATTTTCACCGCCAGTGTTGGTGGGATCGCTGACATATTCCAGCCCGTGCAGGCGGTCATACGCCAGGATGTCCTCCCGGGTGTGCAGAATCAGCGGTCGGATGCGATTTTCCTGCCGCGGCGGAATGCCCTGCAGCCCGGCGCTGCCGCTGCCGCGAATCAGGTTGAGCAGCAGCGTCTCGGCGCTGTCCTCCAGATGATGGCCGGTGGCAATGACATCGGCACTCCAGTCCCGGGCGGTCTGCTCCAGAAAGGCCCGGCGCAGCGTCCGGGCGGCCTCCTCCTCCCCCAGCCCGTGGGCGGCGGCAAATGCAGGGGTATCCCCCTCTCCGCAGAACAGCGGAATCTCCAGCCGGTCACACAGCCGTTGGCACAGCGCCCGCTCGGCCTCGGCGCTCTCCGGTCGAAGCCCGTGGGAAAAGTGGGCCGCAGCTACCGTCACCGAAAGCTCCGCCGCCCGTCCGGCCAGCCAGTGGGTCATGCACACCGAATCCGGCCCGCCGGACAGGGCGCACAGCACCCGGCTCCCCGGGGGCAGCAGCGCAAAGCGGGCGACGGCATCATCCATGGCGGGTGTCCAGCGGCAGGAAGGCCGTGTACTGGCCCATCCACTGCAGGTCGATCTTTCCGGTCTCGCCGTGGCGGTTTTTGGCCACGATCAGCTCGGCGGCGTTGTGGTTGTCGCCGTCGGTGTTGTAATAATCATCCCGATAGATGAACAGGACGATGTCGGCATCCTGCTCAATGGAGCCCGATTCCCGCAGGTCGGACAGCATGGGTCGCTTGTCCTGCCGCCCCTCCGGGCCGCGGGAAAGCTGGCAGCAGCACAGCACCGGGACATTGAGCTCCTTGGCCATGATCTTCAGGGAGCGGGAGATCTCGGCCACCTCCTGCACCCGGTTGTCGGTGCGCCGGGGTGCGTGCATCAGCTGCAAATAGTCGATGACAATCAGGCCCAGATCGTTGACCCGGCGGCACTTGGCCTGCATCTCCGGCACAGTGATGCCGGAGTTTTCATCAATGAGCACCTTCATGCCGCCCAGCGACTGGGTGGCTTCTGCCATGCGTTGCCAGTCATCATCGCTCAGATTACCCATGCGCAGCTTTTTGCTGTCGATCATACCCTCGCTGGACAGCAGGCGGGTGGCCAGCTGTGCGCTGGACATCTCCAGCTGGAAGATGACCACCGTTTTGCCGCTTTTGCGGGCGGCGCTCATGGCCATATTCAGGGCGATGGCGGTCTTGCCCATGCCGGGGCGGGCCCCCAGCAGGATCAGATCGCTTTTGTTCAGGCCGCCGATGTACTGATCCAGCATGGAAAAGCCGGTGGGCAGGCCGGGCAGCTTGCCGCCGCTGGAGGCCAGCTCGTCCAGATTGGCATAGACCTCCTGAATGGCGCTGTTCAGCGGTGTAAGCCCCTGGATCTCCCGGCCCTGGCGGACGGCATAGACCTTCTGCTCGGCCAGATCGGCCACGGTGTCTGCGTCGTCCTCCTCGGCGCGGGTGAGCTCCACGATCTCCGCGCCCACCTGCTGCAGCTCCCGCAGCATGCTTTTGCTGCGGACGATCTTGGCGTAGTCCTCCACATTGGCGGCGTGCGGGGTCATCTCCACCAGCTGCAACAGGAACTCCCGCGGGAACTGCTCCCGCAGACCCATGCCCTTCAGCTCGTCCAGCACGGTGACGGGATCCACGCTGCGGCCCTCCAGAAACATCCTCTGGATGGCCTCGTACAGCCGCTGGTGGCTCTCGCTATAAAAATCCTCCTGCCGGAGCATCTCCATCACAGTGGGGATACAACGGGGATCTATGAGCATACTGCCCAGCACGGACTGCTCCGCCTCCATGCTGTAGGGTGTCTGCCGGGAAAGCAGTTCGTCTATCGCCATGTGGTCCTCTCCTCTCCGGAAATCCGGCACGCGGCCGGGGGCTTACGCTTCCTCTACCTTGACGGTAACGACGCCCTGCACCTCGGTGTACAGTCTGGCCTTGACCTGATAGGTGCCAAAGGCCTTGATGGGCTCGGCCAGCTCCAGCCGGGTCTTGGGCAGCTCGATGCCGTACTGGGCCTTCAGCGCCTCGGACACCTCCTTGGTGGTGACAGAGCCGAACAGGCGGCCGTTGCTTCCGGCCTTTGCCCGGATGCGCACAGGCTTATCCTTCAGCGCGGCCTGCAGAGCCAGCGCGGCCTTCTTGTCCTCTGCGGCGTGGAAGGCGGCGGCCTCGTCGGCGTTCTTTTTAGCGTTCACCGCGTCGGCAGTGGCCTCCACCGCCAGCTTGCGGGGCAGCAGGAAGTTGCGGGCGTAGCCGTCGGAAACCTCCAGCAGCTGGCCCTTCTTGCCCTGTGCTTTCACGTCCTGTAACAAAATGACTTTCATGGGTTTGGATCTCCTTTATGATAACGATATGTTGAAAAACAGTATAACATGTCGAACAGTTTTCAGCTGTTCCGGGGATTTTGCCGGTTCTCCTCCAGATACTCCCCGATGGCGCGGTTCAGTACCTCTGCCGTTTCATGAACCGAACGCTCCGGGAACTGGGCTCCGGCAGAGGTCAGGCTGCCGCCGCCGCCGATCTTCTCCAGCACCACCTGTACATTGATCTGGCCGTAGGAGCGGGCGGAGACCACCGAGCCACCCTTTTCCTGATAGACCACAAAGGCAGCCAGAATGTTGGAGGCGTTGATCAGCTCATCCGCCGCCTGCGAGGCGGTGGCGCGGGGCGTTTCCTCCTCCACCACAGAGAGGGAAATGCCGGGGAAGGTCTCCCGGGCGCAGGAAATGATCTGATACTTCTTCACAGCGCCCTCCAGCCCGCCGGAGAACAGCTTGCGCACCTCCACCGTGTCGGCTCCTGCCTGACGGAGGAAGGCTGCCGCCTCAAAGGTGCGGACGCCGGTCTTGACGGTAAAGCCCTTGGTATCCAGGAAAATGCCGGCCAGCATGGCGTCGGCCTCCACCTTCAGGATATCGGTGCGGTTGACCACATATTGCAGCAGCTCGGCCACCAGCTCACAGGCAGAGGAGGCATAGGTCTCGTGGAGAGAAATGGCGGCGTTTTCGATATACTGGGCAGCGCGGCGGTGGTGATCCACCACCGCCACCTGCTGGATGGCCTCCAGCAGCTGCGGCCCCTCCACCATATCCGGGCGGGTGGTGTCGCACACCACGCACAGCGAGGCGGCATCAGCCTTGAAGATCGCCTCCTCCTGGGTGATGAAGACTCCCTCGTACTGGGGAGCGGCCCGCAGGCGGTCGATGAGCTCCCGCGCGGAGGTCGCCTGATCGTCCACGATGATGTAGGCCGGGCGGCCGGCCTTGCGCACGGCGGACACCAGTCCGGCGCAGGCGCCGATGCTGTCCAGATCGGAGTATTTGTGTCCCATGAGGAACACTTGGCTGGAATCCCGGATGAGCTGCATCAGGGCGCTGGCCATCACGCGGGAGCGCACCTTGGTGCGCTTTTCCAGCTCCTTGCTGCGACCGCCGTAAAACTCAAAGGCGTTTTTGCTTTTGACCACCGCCTGGTCGCCGCCGCGGGAAAGGGCCATGTCGATGCCCAGTGCGGCATACTGATACAGCTCGCCCAGCGAGCATTTGCCCTTGCCGATGCCGATGGACAGGGTCGCGCTGAGACCCTCGCTGTTCTGGACGGCATGGATATCCTCCAGAATGGAGAACTTGGCGGCGGTAAAGTCCACCAGACTGTGCTGCTCAAAGATAAACAGGTAGCGGTCCCGCTGGAGCCTGCGGACAATGCCCTTGGCCGGCTCGGCCCATTTGTTGATGTACCGGTCGATATCAGCGGTGAGGATGGATTTTTCGGCCTCGGAGGCATTTTTTACCAGCTCCTCGTAGCTGTCGATGAGGATGAGTCCCACCACCGGGCGGGAGCGCTCCACCTGATCCCGCAGGCTCAGATAGTCGGTATTGTCCACCCAGAACAGCGTGGCCAGCAGCGCAGAGCCGCCGCTGCGGCCCGAACGCACCAGATTGCCGTAGACCTGATATTTCCGCTGGCCCAGCTCCACATCATAGGGGCAGAGGGTCTTGCCCTCCATGATCCAGCGGGTATCAAAGCCGTGGAGCACATCGGTGATGTGATTTTCAAACAGGCTCTCCTTCCGGCCGGAAATGCGGCTGAAATCCTCGTTGCACCAGATGATCTCGCCGGAATCCACCCGCAGGATCACCATGGGCAGGGGGAAGTTGACCATGGAGTGCTTGGAGGCATCGTCCACCGAGAAGGCCAGATTTTCCACATACTTGCGGATCTCCGCCGCCCGGTGGTTGCTGCGCTGCCGGTAATACACATACAGCAGCACCACGATCACCAGCTCACACAGGCCCACGGCCCAGTGGATCCAGGCCCAGCTGATCAGCGCAAACAGCACCATCACCACAAAGGCCATCCGGGTACCCGATTCGATCATACGGGAAAAGCGTTTGTCCATTTTGTTCTCCCCTTTCGGAAAGACTGGATGGGCGCTTTTGGGTTCGCCACCGGGGCAAACAGACAAAAACGCCATTATTTGTACTATTATAGCACTCCCGGCAGCCTTTCGCAAGGGCAAAATCCGGCGCGGGAGGTGGGTCTCCGCCGGGTGAGAGAAAAATTTTCGAAACTTGTATTTTGTGTCTTGCAAAATCGAAGGATACAAGATATAGTAGTAGGCAGAACGATCATTCTATGACATAAAGGAGTTTTTCCGATGGCTATCACCGATATCAGTTCCAACGCCATGGAGGTGCTCAGGCGCCGCTATCTGGCCAAGGACGAAAACGGACTCCCTGCGGAGACCGTGGAGCAGATGTTCCGCAGGGTGGCCGATGCCGTGGCTCAGGCCGATGCCCGCTACAGCGACAGCGCCAGCATTTCCGGCCTGTCCGATGCCTTTTTTGAGCTGATGACCAGCCTGAAATTTCTGCCCAACTCCCCCACGCTGATGAACGCCGGCCGGCCCCTGGGCCAGCTTTCGGCCTGCTTTGTGCTGCCGGTGGGGGACAGCATGGTGGAGATCTTTGACACCGTGAAAAATGCCGCCCTGATCCACCAGTCCGGCGGCGGCACCGGCTTTTCCTTCAGCCGTCTGCGTCAGGCGGGGGCCACCGTGCGCTCCACCGGCGGCGTGGCCTCCGGCCCGGTGTCCTTCATGCGGGTGTTCAACATGGCTACCGAGGCCGTTAAGCAGGGCGGCACCCGCCGGGGCGCCAACATGGGCATCCTGCGGGTGGATCACCCCGACATCGAGGAGTTCATCCGCTGCAAAAAGAATAACGCCGATATCACCAACTTCAACCTCTCGGTGGGCCTCACCGAGGCCTTTATGCAGGCGGTGGAGGCCGGAGAGGACTACGATCTGATCGATCCCCGCACCAAGCAGCCCTGCGGCAAAAAGAACGCCCGGGCGCTGTTTGACGAGATCGTGGAGGCCGCCTGGTCCAACGGCGAGCCGGGCATCATCTTCCTGGACCGGCTGAACCGGGACAATGTGGTGCCCTCCCAGGGGGAGATCGAATCCACCAATCCCTGCGGCGAGCAGCCACTGCTGCCCTATGAAAGCTGCAATCTGGGCTCCATCAATCTGGTCAAGCTGCTGAAAAAGACGGAAAACGGCTGGGAGCTGGACTATGAGGAGCTGCGCCAGACCATCACCCTGGCCGTCCACTTCCTGGACAATGTGATCGATGTGAACAACTACCCGCTGGAGGAGATCGCCCGGGTCACCCGCTCCACCCGCAAGATCGGCCTGGGCATCATGGGCTTTGCCGATGTGCTGCTGCGGCTGGGCATCCCCTATGATTCCGACGAGGGCGTTTCGCTGGCCGACCATCTGATGGCCTTTGTCAACGAATGCGGCCACCGGGCCAGCCAGGAGCTGGCCGCCCTCCGCGGCGCCTTCCCTCTGTTTGACCAATCGATCTACAGGGACGGCGCGCCGCTGCGCAACGGCACCGTCACCACCATCGCCCCCACCGGCACCATCTCCATGATCGGCGGCTGCTCCTCCGGCATCGAGCCCATTTTTGCCTTTGCCTATATCCGTAATGTCATGGACGGCACCCGGCTGGTGGAGGTCAACCCCATCCTGCTGGAGGTACTGAAGGAGCGGGGCCTGTATTCCCCGGAGCTGATGGAGCGCATCGCCCGGGAGGGTACCATCGCCCACATCGAGGAGATCCCCGCTGACATCCGCCGGGTGTTTGTCTGCGCCCACGATGTCTCCCCCCTGTACCACACCCGGATGCAGGCCGCCTTCCAGAAGCACACCGACAATGCCGTATCCAAGACGGTGAACTTCCGCCGGGATGCCACCAAGGCCGAGGTGGAGGAGGTCTATCGTCTGTCCTTCCGGCTGGGCTGCAAGGGCGTCACCATCTACCGCGACGGCAGCCGTGACAGCCAGGTGCTGAACATCGGCAGGGTCTCCGGCGAGGACAAGCCGGAAGACGCGCCCCGGGAGGCCGCGCCCGTTCAGGTGAAGCCCCGTCCCCGCCCCGCCATCACCCAGGGCTTTACCGAGCGGGTAAAGATCGGCTGCGGCAACCTGTACATCACCGTGAATTACGACGAAAACGGCATCTGCGAGGTATTCACCTCCACCGGCAAGGCCGGAGGCTGTCCCTCTCAAAGCGAGGCCACGGCGCGGCTGGTGTCGGTGGCGCTGCGGTCTGGCATCTCGGTGGAGGAGATCTACGATCAGCTGAAGGGCATCCGCTGCCCCTCCACCATCCGCCAGCAGGGTATGAGCTGCACCTCCTGTCCCGACGCCATCGCCAAGGTGGTGGCCAAGGTGGCCCGCTACATTGAGGAGCACAAGGAGGGCCGCACGCCCCAGCTGGAGGCCGAGCGCCGCACGCCCATCACCCACGCTCCCGCCGGTTCCGGAGCCGATGTTCCGGCAGACCGGATGCATCTGTGTCCCGAGTGCGGCGCACAGCTGGAGCACGAGGGCGGCTGCGTCATCTGCCGCTCCTGCGGGTTCTCCAAGTGCGGCTGACCCCCACACAAACACAACAACAGGCCCGGACGCTTGCCGTCCGGGCCTGCTTTGCTTCTGTAAAGCACTGCGGGGCCGGAGCTGCTGCCCCGGCCATCCTCATCCCAGCAGCTGCACCAGCAGCATATAGACCGCTGTACCGCCAAGAATGGACAAAATCGTCTGCCGCCGCCACCATTGCAGTCCGGCCGTGACGCCTACGCCCAGTACGGCGGGCAGCAGCGACGCCAGCCGCCGCACCTCTACTCCCTTCAGGCAATAGACCACCAGCATCCCCATGATGGCATAGGGCAGCACCCGCCCCAGATAGTGCACCACCGGCGGCACCGCCCGCCGATTTCCCAGCAGGACAAAGGGCAGGCACCGCAGTGCCGCCGTCACCGCCGCCATCACGCCGATCAGCAGCAGCGCGTGTTCCCGTTCAGACATCCTGCGCTCCTCCCTCCAGCCGGGGCCGCAGCAGCAGCAGCGCCCCAATGATCACCGCCATGGCAGGGATGAGAAAGACCTCCTGTCCAAAGAGCCAGAGGCAGGCCAGCGTGCCGCCAAGGCCCAGCAGCGCCGGGCGATGCTCCCGGGTGCTCCGCCACTGCTCCACAAACACCGTGACAAACAGAGCGGTCATGGAGAAATCAATGCCGGTGGTGTCAAAGGGCAGCTTCTGCCCCAGCAGTCCGCCCAAAAAGCTTCCCAGCACCCAATAGCTGTAGTTGAACAGCGACACCCACAGCCGGAAGGCGTGAGGTGCCATTCCTGCCGGGGTCTCTCCGTCACACAGCAGCGAATAGGTCTCGTCGGTCAGGGTGAGGGCCAGCGGCAGCCTGCGCCAGCCCGCATCCCGATACATTGGCAGCATGGACAGGCCGTAAAACAGATGCCGGGCGTTGACCATCAGCGCGGTCAGCGCGGTGGTGAGCACCGAAGCCTCTCCGGCGATCAGGCTGACCCCCACATATTGCATGGAACCGGCATAAACCGTCAGGCTCATGCCCAGCGCCCACAGCGGGCCGTAGCCCGCCTGTGCCAGCAGGATGCCAAACCCGGCCCCCAGCACCAGATAACCGGCCATTACCGGCAGCGACCGGACAAATGCCGCCCGCGGCAGTGCGCCTCTCATCGGCCTCTCCCCCTTTTTCGCGAATGGCCTGATTATAGCACACCGCCCCACTCTCCGCAAGTCTCTCCCGCTGCAAAATTAAAGCCCCCACCGGCAGCGCTCATACTGCCGATGGGGGGTGTTTCTGTTGATTAATCAGCCTCTATCGCGGAACATGCTCAGAATATCATCAAAGGGATCGTGATCCCGCTTTTTCTTCTGAGCGGGCTCCGGCTGTGCATCCTCGGCCACGGCCCGCTTGGCAGGCTCTCTGGCCGGTGCGGGCTCCCGCATTTTCTGCACGAATTCCGGCACCTCCAGCTCTGCGGCGGGCTGTGCAGGTGCGTCGGCGGGCTGCGCCTCGGCGGGCTTGTCCTCGGTCTTGACAGCAGGGGAGGCCATGCCGGTGGGCTGGTTGTCAAAGCCGGTGGCCACCACGGTGATGCGGATCTCATCGTCCAGACCCTCGTCAATGGCGGCACCGAAGATAATGTGGGCATCGGGGTGCGCGGCCTCCTGCACCATGGACGCAGCCTGCTCCACCTCCTCCAAGCCCATATCGGGGGAGCCGGTGATGTTCAGCAGCACGCCCCGTGCGCCGGAGATGGAGGTCTCCAGCAGGGGGGATTCGATCGCCATTTTGGCGGCGTCTGCGGCCTTGTCCTTGCCGGAGGCGCGGCCCATGCCCATGTGGGCAAAGCCTGCGTTGCGCATAATGGTGGCCACATCGTTGAAATCCAGGTTGATGAGGCCGGGAACGGTCATCAGCTCGGAAATGCTCTGCACGGCCTGCCGCAGCACATTGTCCGCCACCTCAAAGGCGTTCTGGAAGGTGATCTTCTGGTCGGAGACCAGCTTGAGCCGCTCGTTGGGGATGACCACCAGGGCATCCACCTTTTCCTTCAGCTCGGCGATGCCGGCGTTGGCCTGATCGATGCGGCGGCGGCCCTCGAAGTTAAAGGGACGGGTGACCACACCCACGGTGAGCACGCCCATATCCTTGGCGATCTGTGCCACCACGGGCGCGCCGCCGGTGCCGGTGCCGCCGCCCATACCGGCGGTGATGAAGACCATATTGGCCCCCTCCAGCATCTTGCGGATCTCGTCCTCGCTCTCCTGTGCGGCCTTCCGGCCCATTTCCGGATTTCCGCCGGCCCCCAGACCGCGGGTAAGCTTATCGCCGATCTGCAGCTTCATGGTAGCGGCGGAATAGTTCAAGCACTGCTTGTCCGTATTGATCGCCACAAAATCGATGCCCCGGACGCCGCCGGTGATCATCCGGTTGACGGCGTTGCCGCCGCCGCCGCCCACGCCCACAACGCGGATCGCTACCGTCGTATCAGTCCCATATTCAAACGCAAAGCCCATGGTGTACCCTCCATTATGTCAACTTCATTGGTTCATCGGTAAAAAACGCGCCGTCTGGGTGTCCGCGATGTCGGACACATCCACCGTGCCCCGGACGCCGCTGCCAAGCTTGTTTTCCGTAATATCCAGCAGACAGCGCAGCTTTTTCTCCAGGTCGGCGGTGGAGCCCAGCTTCACCTGAAACCGTTCCCGGAAGGTGAAGCGGATGTCATAGGGCTGCGAAACATCCATTTCACCTATATCTTGTAGTATACCATCATCTTCCGCAGTATTCAATAACAAAAACAGGGGTTTTTGCTTATCTTCCTGCAAAAAATTGACCTTTTGTCCCGGCTCCGGCTGCAAAAGGGTGACGCCTGTCACCACCGTCAGACCGGAGGTCCCGTCGCCCGAGCGCTGCTCCAGCAGCTTGCCCTGCCGATCCACCAGCCAGCGGCCGGTGCCCCCCACCCGGAGGGTCCTGCTCTCGTCCTCCGGGTCGGGCATTTCTCCCGGTGCATCCTCCAGCTCCGCCACGGCGACGCAGTCGGTGACCATGAACTCCAGCGTATCGGGATAGCGGCGGCGCAGCCGGACGGTATCCAGATAGGGACAGGCGTCAAACAGCCGGTCGATGACCTCGAACTTATCAAACAGGATCAGGTTGTCGCCGACCTGCAATCCGGAGGCGCTTTGCAGCGTCTCCACAGAATACCGGGTGGTGCCGGTGAGGGTGAAATGCTGCACCTTGAAAAAGAGGGTCATGGCGGTGACGATGGCCACTGCGGCCACCAGTACACACAGCAGCACCACCACGGCGGGTACGCCGCTCCGCCGCGCTCGGCGCCGCCTGCGGCGGCTCTGACTGGTTTTTCTGCTCTGCTTTGCCATGAAATGCCGTTCCTTTCGTTATTCTTTGTCCTCTACCCGGCGGATGTCCGCGCCCAGGCCGGTAAGCTTTTCTGCCAGGTGCTCGTAGCCCCGGTCGATGTGATAAATATCCTCAATGATGCTTTCGCCCCGGGCCGCCAGCGCCGCCACCACCAGCGCCGCGCCACCCCGCAGATCGGTGGAGCGCACCCGCGCCCCGTGGAGGGGACGGCCGCACACCAGCGCCGTCCGGCCGTTGACCCGAATATCGGCCCCCATCCGGGCCAGCTCGCCCACATGGCGGAAGCGATTTTCAAAAATGGTCTCCACAAGCATTACCGAGCCCCTTCCCGCGGCAGCCGCCGCCATCAGCGGGGCCTGGGCGTCGGTGGGAAAGCCGGGATAGGGCATGGTGCGCACGGTGGACATGCTTCCCGGCGGCTCCTGCGCCCGCAGGGTGATACTGCGGCCGCTGATGCCGATGGTGCAGCCCGCCTCCCGCAGGGCCTGAATGACGGTATGTACATGCTCCGGCTCCGCGCCGGTGAGGGTGATCTCTCCCCCGCAGGCGGCAGCCGCGCACAAAAAGGTGGCCGTTTCGATGCGATCCGGAAGGATGGTGTGCTCCACATCCCGGCGGGGCATATCGCCCCACAGGGTCAAAACGCTCTCTCCCCCGCCCTGTACCCGGGCTCCGGCCTTTCGCAGGAACTCCTGCAGATCGGCGATCTCCGGCTCCCGGGCGGCATTGATCACCCGCGTGACGCCGGGACAGGCCGTAGCCGCCAGCATGGCGTTTTCGGTGGCCCCCACACTGGGAAAGGACAGCACCACATCCCGGCCGTGCAGCTCCCGGGCCTGACAGAGGATGTCGCCGCCCTGCTCCCTGATGTCCGCCCCCAGTCTTTGCAGGGCGGAAAGGTGCAGGTCGATGGGCCTCTGACCGATCTCGCAGCCGCCGGGGAGACTGAGCCGTGCCCTGCCGCAGCGGGCCAGGATCGGCCCCAGAAAGATCACCGAGGAGCGCATCTCCAGCATCAGCTCCCGGGGGACATCCCAGCGATCCACCACGGTGGAGTCCACCAGGATATCGCTGCCCGTCCGGGTGACCCGGCAGCCCAAATGCTCCAGAATGCGGATGGCGGAGCGCACATCCCGCAGATCGGGGCAGTTATGCAGCAGATTGCGGCCGCCGTTGAGCAGCGTAGCGGCCAAAATGGGCAGGACGCTGTTTTTCGCGCCGCTGATGGGAACCTCCCCCCGCAGGGTCTGCCCGCCCTGCACCGCAAAATAACACATAGGATCCCTCCTTCTGGGTCAGTCTATGCGGCGGTGCAGGCCGGTGACACGGGAAAATCACAGGCTTTTCAGCGCGGAATAGATGTTCTCCAGCACATCGGGCTGGGCTTTTGCCCGGGCGCAGCGGCTCATCCCGGCCAGACGGTCGGGGTCGCGCAGCAGCGTCAGCGCCGCATCGTAAAGCCCCTCCGGGGTGGCCTCCGCCTCGGTGATGACCTTCACCGCCCCGGCCTGCTCCAGAATGCGGGCGTTTTTCTCCTGATGATTGTCGGCCACATAGGGGGAAGGCACCACGATGGCGGGAGTCCCGGCGGCGCACAGCTCCGACAGCGTTCCGCCCGCGCGGCACAGCACCAGATCGGCCTTTGCCAGCACCCGATCCATGTCGTAGAGATAATCGGTCAGCCGGAAGTTTCCCCGGTCGGTGACCACGCCGGTCCGGGTGAGTTCCTCCTTCATCCAGCCGTAATGGGCCTGTCCGCTGACCTGCAGCAGGTTGAACTCCTGCCGCTGGACGACCAGCTCGGCCACCTTGCACATTTTTTCGTTCATGTATTTGGCTCCGACGCTGCCCCAGAAGCACACCAGGGTGCGCTTGTCGTTGTCAAACAGAGGCGCATAGTCCCGCTGGCGGCAGGTGAGGATCTCTTCCCGCACGGGACTTCCGGTAAGGACACATTTTTTCGCGCCGGGCAGCAGCCTTTCTGTTTCGGAGAAGGACAGCAGGGTCACACTGGTCCGCTTGGACAGCTGCCGGGTGGCCACGCCGGGTGTGGCGTTGACCTCCAGCACGGCGGTGGGGAGCCCCAGCTGGATGGCGGCCCGCACCATGGGGAAGCTGGCATAGCCGCCGGTGCCCATGACCGCATCGGGCCGAAGCTCCCGCAGGATCCTTTTGCACTGCCCGGTGGCCCGCTGCATATCCAGCAGGGCGCAGGCGGTCTGCTTCAGACCGGACAGGCTCTTTGCCCGGGAGAGGCCCTTCAGCGGGAAGGTATAGATGGGATAGCCCGCCTTGGCGGCCAGCTTTTCTTCGATGTTGCCCTTGCCGCCGGAAAGCCAGACCTGGCTTCCGGGCTCCTTCCGGCAGATATAGCCCGCAACGGCCAGCGCGGGATTCACATGGCCCGCTGTGCCGCCGCCGGCAAACATGATCTTCATTTGCAATCGCTCCTTTTCTGGTTGATGGAGAAAAACGGGATCAGCCCTCCCGCGGGGCAGGCATATGGCGGGAAATGGATAGCAGGATGCCCATTTCGGCCAGCTGGATCAGCAGAGCGGTGCCGCCGTAGCTGAAAAAGGGCAGGGCCGCGCCGGTGATGGGCAGCAGGCCGGTGACGACGCACAAATTCAGGATGGTCTGCACGGCGATCTGGGTGGTGATGCCCGCCGCCAGCAGGGTGCCAAACTTATCAGAGGCATGGAGGGCGATGTAAAATCCCCGCCAGATCAGCAGGGCAAACAGCACCACCAGAAGCACCGCCCCCACAAAGCCCATCTCCTCGCACCACACGGCGAAGATGAAATCGTTGGCCGGCTCGGGCAGATACAGATGCTTCTGTCGGCTCTGGCCCAGCCCCAGTCCCCAGAAGCCGCCGCTGCCGATGGCCAGCTGGCTCTGCACCCCCTGCCATCCGGCCCCTCTGGGGTCGCTGAAGGGATCCAGCCAGATCTTGATACGCTGGAGGGCATAGTTGCCCCGCTCAGAGCTGAGATACCACAGGGCGGCAGCGCCCACGCCGCAGCCTCCCAGCCCGAACCAGAACAGGTTCGCTCCGCCGAAATAGATGATCATCATGCCGATGGCGGCGATGATCAGGGTGCCGGACAGGTGCTTTTCCCACATCATCTCCACGGCGAAAACGCCGATGATGCCCATAAAGGGCAGGATGCCATAGCGCAGGGTGTGCATCTTTTTAGGGCCATAGATGGTGGCCAGACTGGAAAAGCACAGGATGACGGCGATCTTTGCCAGCTCGGAGGGCTGGAAGGTGCCGATGCGTTTGAGCTGGATCCAGCGGATGGCACCGTTGCTGTTGACCCACAGGCTTTTCAGGCCGGGGATCTTGATGGTAGCCATCACGGCCACAGCCAGCACCAGGGAGGGAATGGCGAAATAATGCAGCTTGTGATAATCGAATTTGGAGGCCACCAGCATCACCACCACGCCGCCCACGGCAAAGATGCCCTGGCGGAAGATGAAATAGGTGGAATTGCCCTGAAAATTGTTATAGGCAGTGGCATAGCTGGCGGAAAACAGGCAGATCAGGCCCATGCCCAGCAGCAGCATGGTGAGCAGCAGCAGCGGCTGATCCAGATGGCCCCGTTTTTCCACCCGCAGAGGCTCCTCCGCCTCGGCACGGACAGGGCGCCGGGGCATGGGGATGGGCTGGGGTGCGGGCTTTTTTCTGGCCGTATCAGAGGCGATGGGAAACAGCTCCTTTCCGGAATGATAGCGGGCCCGGGGCGCACATTACGCCAGCAGGGACAAAGCACACAGGGCAGCGGTGAGCAGAACGGCGGTGATGACAATGCGCCACTCGCTCCAGCCGCACATTTCGAAGTGATGATGGATGGGGGCCATTTTGAACAGGCGCTTGCCGTGGGTCAGCTTGAAATATCCCACCTGGAGGATCACCGAAAGTGCCTCCACGATGTACACCAGCCCCACGGTCACCAGGATCAGAGGCATGTCATAGGCAAAGGCCATGGCGCACACCGCGCCCCCCAGAAACAGCGAGCCGGTGTCCCCCATAAAGGTGCGGGCGGGATGCCTGTTATACAGAAAAAAGCCCACCAGTCCCCCGGCCAGCGAGAGAGAAAAGGCCGAAGCCAGATTGTCCTCCCGCAGAAACATCAGAGAGAAGAACACGGCCACCACCGCCGTCACCGAGGAGCACAGGCCGTCGATGCCGTCGGTGAGGTTGACGGCATTGTCCGCCCCCACGATGACCACCACGCTGAACAGCAGATAAACCAGCCAGGGCAGGTGCAGCGTCACGCCTGCAAAGGGGATGTAGAGCTCCGCGCTGAGGTAGCCCTCCACCCGCATGATCACCAGAAACAGCGCGGCGGCCGCGATCTGCAGCAGCAGCTTCTGCATGGGGGTCAGGCCCTGGTTGCGCTTCTTTTTGATCTTGGTCCAGTCGTCCACCAGCCCGATGAAGCCAAAGACCAGGCTGAGCCCCAGCATCACCAGCGGACGCCAGTCCCCCGCCGCCGCCATGGCAGGCAGGGTGGTGAGCACCGCCAGCGTCATGGCGATGATAAAGATCACGCCCCCCATGGTGGGGGTGTTCTGCTTGCTTTTGTGCCAGGTGGGGCCATCCTCCAGGATCTTCTGGCCGAACTTCAGCTCCCGCAGCTTTCGGATGATGCCGGGGGCGATGAGCGCGGCGATGACAAAGGCCAGGCCGGCGGTCTGCAGCAGGTAAACGGTGGATTCCATAGTTGCGTTCTCCTCATTTTCACTTCCGTATTTTCAGCGGTTCACAGGCGCAGGGCTTTTGCGACTTCTTCCCGCTCGTCCAGGTGGAGCTTTTGTCCCCCCACCTCCTGATAGGTCTCATGTCCCTTGCCCATCAGCACGATGATATCGTCCTTTTTCGCATTGCGGATGGCCCAGGCGATGGCCTCCCGCCGGTCGGGGATGACCCGGTACCGGGCCTTGCCGTCCATGCCGGAGAGAATGTCCCGGATGATGTCCATGGGCTCCTCGCTGCGGGGATTGTCGGTGGTGACGATGGCCAGATCGCAGCCCTCTGCGGCCACGCGGCCCATCAGGGGGCGTTTGGCATGATCTCTGTCGCCCCCTGCGCCGAACAGGCCCACCACCCGTCCCCGGGCATAGCCGCGGACGGTGCGGAGGATGTTTTCCATGCTGTCGGGGGTGTGGGAATAATCGATCATGACGGTAAAGTCCCGGCCGGTGGGGACGATCTCGGCCCGGCCGCGAATGCCGGGGGCATCCCGCAGGGCGTCGCAGGCCTGCTGGAGGCTCAGTCCCAGAGACAGGCACAGCCCGGCGGCGGTGAGGGCGTTATACACCGAAAACAGGCCGGGGATGCCCAGTCGCAGGCGGTCGATATCGCATTCCCGCACCAGCACGGCCTGCACCTCCGTCGGGAGCAGTCGGACATTTTTCGCCACCAGCACGGCGGCATCGGAGCGGGCAGAGCAGGTCAGGCAGGGGCAGGCCGCCTCCTTTGCCAGACGGACGCCCCAGGCATCGTCCACATTGATCACAGCGGCGTCGCACCGGACAAAGAGCCGGGCCTTGGCCTGATAATAATGCTCCATATCCCCGTGGAAGTCCAGATGATCCTGGGTCAGATTGGTGAAGGCGGCAGCAGCAAAGTGCAGCCCCAGCACCCGGTCCAGCGCAAGGCTGTGGGAGGAGACCTCCATGGCCACGCAGGTCATCCCGGCGTCGGCCATCTCCCGGAGGAGGGCATACAGCTCGGCGGATTCCGGCGTGGTGCGGGCCGACTCCCGGACCACCTGCCCGAAGCGTATGCCGTTGGTGCCGATGAGGCCGCAGGCCACGCCGTTTTTCTCCAGAATGTGCCGCACCAGATGGGTGACGGTGGTCTTTCCGTTGGTGCCGGTGACGCCGATGAGCTTCAGCTGCCGCTCGGGGTGCCCGTACCAGCAGGCGGCCAGCTGAGCCAGCGCGGCCCGGCTGTTTTCCACCACCACGCAGGTGACCCCCTCTGGCAGGGCTTCGGGGACTTCCTCCGCCACCAGGGCGCAGGCGCCCCTTTCCAGTGCGGCGGGGATATAGGCGTGACCGTCGGTCTGAAAGCCGCGGACGGCCACAAACAGGCTGCCCGGTGCGGCGCGGCGGGAATCCCAGCAGAGGGAGGCGATCTCCCGATCTGCCGGGCCGATCAGGCGCGTGAGGGGAAGTTCCCGCACAAGGTCCTTCAGATTCATAAATGCTCCTTTCCAGGAAAACGGGTAAGGGATACCCGGTCAGTAGGATTGCTGAGAGGGGTCAGAGGTCTCCACCGTGATGACCGCGCCATAGGCCACCTGGGATGCAGCGTCCACATCCTGCTTGGTAACCAGCTGGGTGCCCTCGGTGACGCCGCCGGAGGCCCGGATATACAGGCCCAGATTTTGCAGCGCCGTGCGGGCCTGGCTCAGGGTCTTTCCGGTGAGATCGGGGACGGTGACCTGCTTTTCCGGCCGTGCTCCGCCCAGATAAAGGATGGCTCTGGTGCCGCCGGCCACGGTAGCGCCGGCCGCAGGCACCTGATCGGTGACCCTGGCCTCGCTGCCCTGGCTGGAGCAGGAAAGGCCCAGCTTTTTCAGGGCGGTCTCGGCCTCGCTGTAGCTCATGCCGGTGAGGTCGGGCATGGTGACGCTCTTGGCAGCCTGCTCCTCCTCGGTATAGATGGGGTCGATGTCCAGATAGGGCAGGGCCTCCTCCAGAAATCGGCGCACCACCGGCGCGGTGTTCAGACCGCCGGAGATGGTCCCCACCGTGGGGGAATCCAGCAGGATCAGCACGGCGATCTGAGGGTTATCCGCCGGGGCAAAGGCCACAAAGGAGGTGACATAGTTTTCCACGCCGGTCTCGTTGCGCTCGGCGATCTTTTCGGTGGTGCCGGTCTTGCCCGCCACCCGGTACCCGGCGATATAGGCGTTTTTGCCGGTACCGCTGGCCACCACCTCCTCCAGCATCTCCCGCATCAGGTCGGAGGTCTCCTGCGAGACCACCTGTCGCACCTCGGTGCGCCGATGGCTTTCCAGCACGGTGCCGTCGGCGGACACCACCTCCTTGACGATGTGGGGCTGCAGCAGAGTGCCGCCGTTGGCCACGGCAGAGACGGCGGTGAGCATCTGCAGGGGCGTCAGAGAGAAGTTCTGGCCAAAGGAATAGACCGCCAGGTCTACCTTGGATCTCATGTTATACAGGCCCACCGCCTCGCCGGTGAGCTCCACGCCGGTCTTTTCCCGCAGGCCAAAGGCCTTGACATACTCGGTAAAGGTCTCCTGCCCCAGGGCAAAGCCGATGTTCATCACGGCGGGGTTGCAGGAGTTTTTCAGCACCTCCACCAGCGTCTCGTGGCCGTGGCCGCCCCGCTTCCAGCAGCCGATGGGCTTGCTCCAGCCCTCCACCATCAGCGAGCCGGTGCAATGGAACTGGCTGTTTTCGTTGACCACGCCCTCCTCCAGAGCGGCGGCCGTGGTGATGATCTTGAAGGTGGAGCCGGGATAGTACAAAAAGGACACCGCTTTGTTGCTCCACTGCTCATAAACAGCGTTGCTGCGGGCCTCGGCCCGCTTCTGGTCGTCGGCAATGGCCGAGACCTGCGCCTCTGCCTCCGCCGACAGGGTAAAGGGGTCGTTGGGATCGAAATCCGGATAAGAGGCCATGGCCAGAAGGCCGCCGTCGTTCACATCCATCACCAGACCGATGACCGAGCCCTGCACCTCGTTGTCGTGATAGGCGATCTCCAGATTTTTCTCCAGATAATGCTGTAGCACCTCATCGATGGTCAGCACCAGGGAATTGCCCTCCTCGGCGGGATAGTACAGCTCGTAGTCCTCGCTGAGGGCGCGGCCTCTGGCGTCGGTGAGGGTGACGGCCCGGCCGGTGGAGCCGGTAAGCACCTGGTCATACTTCTTTTCCAGTCCGGTGAGGCCCTGCTCGTCGGTGCCCACACAGCCCAGCACATGGGCCAGGAAGCTGCCATAGGGATAATAGCGGGTGGAATCATCGGTGAAATACAGTGCCCCTGCCAGGGCGTTGTCGTTGATGTACTGTCGGAGCCGGTCGGCCACATCCTTTTCCACGCCCCGGGCCAGCACCTGATAGGCGCTGTCCTTTTCGGCCTTGGCCTGCACGGTCTCGCCGTCCAGCTCCTCCAGCAGGGTGGGCAGTTCCTGTGTGAGCTGTTCGATCCGGTACTCCCGGATGCTGGCCTTCTGCTCGTCGCTCATCTCGTACTTTTTGTTTTCGTCCAAAAAGCCCAGCATCAGCCGTTCGGCGGAGCTGAGATCGGCGGAGGCGTCGGGCTTGAGCTGCCGCGGATTGAGGATGAGCATCTCGGTGGCGGCGGAAATGGCCAGCGGCTTGCCGTTGGTATCGTAAATGGTGCCCCGGGTGGGGTACAGCGTCACATCCCGGGTCTGGCTGTCCAGCGCGCGGGCGGCGTAAAACTCCTGATTGATGATCTGCAGCCAGGCCAGTCGGAGAATGATGGCCGAGGAGCAGACAATGCAAAAGACCGCTGCTGCGACCAGAATGCGGCGGCGGGTACGGCGGTCGGCTTTTCGTTGAATTTTGGCCATACTGTCTCCTTTTTGGGTAAAACGGGGGATTCTGCGGCAGGGGGATAAGTGCGAAAATGGAGCAAGGCCCCCTGCGGCACCTTACTCCCTTTTCTCTCTGTTCTTCTCAACTATATCGGCGGCTCAATTCAGATATTCCAGCACGGTGCTGAAAGCCTGACTCAGGCGGGACCACAGCCCCTCGCCGTCGCTTTTGGCTGCGGCCTGGGCCAGGATCATCCGGTCGCCGCTCTCCATCTCCAGATAGCGGATCTGGCTCTTGTCCAGCTTGACCATGCCCAGCGTGTCCCGGGCGTATTCCTCCACATAGGAGAGGTTGTACAGCTGCTCCTTTTTGGCGCTGAGGGCATTTTCCTCGCTTTCCAGCGTGGAGATCTGCTGCCGCAGGCGGGAGTTTTCCAGATTGAGGGCAGCCAGCCGCATATAGCCCGAGACGATGCACAGGGCCACTGCGAACACGCAGGCCAGGATCACGGCATATTTTCCATAAGGCAGGGCGACAGGCTTCTGCCGGCGGGCGGAACGGTTTTCCAGCACCTCCAGCTGCTGCCGGCTCTCTTCCTGCCGCTGCTGCTGTGCCGGGAATCGCTCCAGCCTGACGGCACTGCTGTCATTATAACGGCTCATAAAACTCCTCCCTTGATCTCAAAGCTTCTCGGCCACCCGCAGCTTTGCGGAGCGGGCCCGGGGATTTTCGCTCTGCTCGGCCTCGTCGGCCACCAGAGCGCTTTTGGTAACGATGCGCACCTTCGGCTTATTGCCGCAGACACACACCGGAAAGCTCTTTGGACAGGTGCAGCCTCTGGCCGCCTCCTGAAAGGTATGCTTGACGATACGATCCTCCAGCGAATGGAAGCTGATGACGGCGCAGCGGCCGCCGGGGTTCAGGCAGTCCAGCGCATCGGCCACGGCGGTCTCCACCGCCCGCAGCTCTCCGTTCACCTGGATGCGGATAGCCTGAAAGGTGCGCTTCGCGGGGTGCTGCTTTTCCTTTCTGGCGGCGGCAGGCATGGCGCTCTTGATGACCTCCACCAGCTCCTGCGTAGTCCGGATGGGAGCCTGCTCCCGCCGCCGGACGATAGCCGAGGCGATGCGCCCGGCAAAGCGCTCCTCGCCGTAAAGGCCGATGATGCGCCGCAGTTCCTCCTGCGGCTCCTCGTTCACCACATTCCAGGCGCTGTAGGGCTGGGTCTGATCCATGCGCATATCCAGCGGCGCATCGTGCATATAGGAAAAACCCCGCGCCGGGTTGTCCAGCTGATAGGAGGACACGCCCAGGTCAAACAGCACACCGTCCACCCGCGGCACTCCCAGCCCTTCCAGCTGCTCCTTCAGATATTCAAAGTTGCTCTGCACGAAGGTGACCTTGTGCAGATGCGCCTTCAGGCGTTCCCGGGCGGCAGCCAGCGCCTCCCGGTCGCGGTCAAAGCAGATCAGGCGCCCCTCGTCGGACAGCCGCTCTGCGATCAGCAGCGAGTGTCCGCCGCCGCCGGTGGTGCCGTCCACATAGATGCCCTCCGGCCGGATGGCCAGCCCGTCCATACAGGCCTGCGGGAGAACCGAAACATGAGCGAATTCCATATCAGACCCCCAGCTGATCCATCATATCGGCGATCTCCTCGTTGTCGGCGGAGTCGTTGTATTCCTTCCAGCGGGTACGATCCCAGATCTCCACATGGTCGATCATGCCGATGACGGTGACATCTTTGGTCAGTCCGGCGTATTCCCGCAGGGTGGGAGGGATGAGGATACGGCCCTGGGGATCGGGCTCGCACTCGAAGTTGGCCGAAAAGAAGCGCTGCACCCGGCGGGCCTTGGAGGGCAAAGCGGCCAGCTGCTGCTCAAAGGCGCTCCACTTTTCCTGAGAATACACATTCAGGCAGTTGTCCAGCCCCTTGAAGATGACGAAATGCTCGCCCAGTTCCTCCCGCAGCTTGATGGGGAAGATCAGACGGCCCTTGGTATCGATGTTGTGCTGGTACTCTCCGCGCATCCGTTCTTCCCTCCCCTCGCTTGAAAAATCACCACAAAATGGCCCGAAATGGGTAAAAAACTCCACATTCCTCCACCTTGTTTTTTATTATAGTGATTTGACTCAAAAAATGCAAGAGCTTTTTTTGCCTTTTTTCCGGGGAGATCTGCGGAAAAAGGGTGATTTTTGACGCAGAAGTCAGCCTCCGCGCATAAGGCCTCGCTTTCCGGTCATGCTAAGACTGAAAACACGCCATGGAGCATGGCCGGAGAAAGGAAGTCTGTGAAATCATGAGCTATTTGAGATGCAGCGTCCGCAGCTGTTCCAACAACCAGAACGATCTGTGCATCCGGGAGGATATCCGGGTGGACGGCGCCTTTGCCGACACCAAAAGCGAAACCTGCTGCAACAGCTTTACCCAGCGGGGCGAAAGCTACAGCAATGTGGTGGCGCGCAACACCCGCGCCGAGCCGGAGACCGACATCCGCTGCGATGTAGTCAACTGCTCCTACAATAAGGATCTGAAATGCTCCTCTGCCAGCGTGGACATCAGCGGAACGGGGGCCTGCTCCTGCCGGGAGACCCAGTGCAGCACCTTCGACTGCAAGCAGTGCCGCTGAGGGCACAAGCACGCAAAAAAGCCGTGTATCCGTTTGGATACACGGCTTTTGAGACTGTCAAAGAACCGCTTTGCCGGGTTCTTTGACAGGTTGGACTCCGGCCTGCGGGGAGGCGTCGTTTACAGTCCCATCTCCTGCTTGACCTCGCCAAAGCAGCGGATGGCGAAATCCAGATCCTCCCGGGTGTGTCCGGCAGAGATCTGGGTGCGGATGCGATCCTTGCCCTTGGGCACCACGGGATAGCAGAAGGCC
>CAZYAD010000005.1:0-54130 GCA_964646225.1 uncultured Oscillospiraceae bacterium | reverse complement strand
CTTTTTTATTCTCTTGTACAATATCTATTGTAGTCCTACAGCACCGGCCGCTGCGACAGCAGGGGCTGCCTTTACTTTTGCGGCTGCCTGTGCTATGATGAAACCAAACATATGCTGTCGGAGGGAACCGCCATGCTGGAACATTTTTTCTATAGTCTCAATGCCACGCTGCCGGTATTTGCCGTGATGGTGCTGGGTTGGCTGCTGAAGCGCGCCGGATTTCTCACCGGTGAGTTCACCCGGGTGGCCGACCGGCTGGTCTTTCGGGTGGCGCTGCCCTGTATGCTCTTTCTGGATATCGCCGAGATGGATCCCTCTCAGCTGCTGGACGGGCGGTTCGTGGTCTTTGGCTTTGCGGTCACCCTGATCTCCATTCTGGCGATCTGGCTGCTGACCCGGCTGCTGATGAAAAACCGTGCCCAGGTGGGGGCCTTTGTCCAGGGGGCTTACCGCTCCAGCGCGGCGGTGCTGGGGGTGGCCCTTATCACCAACGCCTATGGCGACGCCGGGTATGCCCCGCTGATGATCCTGGCCTCGGTGCCGCTGTACAACCTGTTCGCCGTGATGATCCTGGTGCTGGAGGCCGGCGGCGGTGGGCGGATGGATCGGGCGCGGCTGAAAAGCGTGGGACTGAATCTGGTGAAAAACCCCATCCTGATCGGTATTTTTCTGGGCTTTCCCTTTGCCCTGTGGCAGATTCCCATTCCCGCCGTGGCCGGCAAGACCCTCGATCTGCTGGCCAACCTGGCAACGCCGCTGGCGCTGCTGGCCATCGGGGCCGCCTTTGATTGGGGCGACGCGCTGAAAAAGGCCCGGCCCACGGTGCTGGCCTCGCTCATCAAGCTGGTGATTCTGCCGGCGGTATTTCTGCCGGCGGCGGTGGCGCTGGGCTTCCGGGATGCGCAGCTGATGGCCATCCTCATCATGCTGGGCAGCCCCTCCACCCCCAGCGGGTACATCATGGCCAAGCAGATGGGCAACGACGGGGTACTGGCCAACGGCATCGTGGTGCTGACCACCCTGCTGGCCGCCGTCACCATCACCGGGTGGATCTTCCTGCTGCGCAGTCTGGGACTGCTGTAACCGGAGCCGAGCCCCGGTTTATGTGCTTTTGGAAAACGGAAACCGGCCTGTGTGCATCACACAGGCCGGTTTTGTGTATCTTCCGGAATTATTCAGCGGAGCGGATAAAGGCAGCAATGTCGTCAAAGAAGGCGCCGTCGGTGAGAGACTTCAGCACCTCCATATAGAAGGGCAGACCATTGTCACTGTTGGTGTTGATCACCGCACCGTCGCCGGTGACCTTGTCCCAGACGGCAAAGGACTTGAAGCCGTCATTGTCGCCCCAGTGCCACAGCACGCTGGGGCTGGCCTTTGGAATGCCGAAGCCCAGGCCCCAGGCGATGTGCTCGTCGGCGCTGTTCTGCTGGGTGGTCATCTGCTCAAACAGCTCCGGGGACAGGCCGCCCCGGTCCTCCATCAGGCCGCACAGGAAGCGGGCGTAATCGGCGGCATAGGAATACAGCGACCAGGCGGCGTTGGGCTCGGGCGCGACACCGCCGGTGCGGACGCAGTCGCGCACCTTGGTGACCTTGCCGTCGGTGTCAAAGCCCAGGGAGAAGGCCGCACCGGCCACCGGCGTCCAGCGGGCAGAGGAGCTTTCCATGCCGTACCGGGGGAAGATGCGCTCCCGGAGCAGGACATCCATGCCCTTGCCCTCCAGCTGCTCCACCAGCCGCTGCAGCAGCAGGTAGCCCTCGCCGGAGTAACTGTAGCGCTCACCGGGGGTGAACAGCATCTGCATGGGGCGGCTTTCCCAGTTGGGCAGACCGCAGCCGTGACTCAGGCAGTGCCGGGGGGTGATGTCGGCAAAGCGGGGGTCCTCAGACCAGGGCTCGTCCCGCAGCATGGGGGCGATGGGAGCGTCCAGCTCCAGTTTGCCGGCCTGCACCTCCTGCAGAGCCAGCAGGGTAAAGACGGATTTGGTCAGGGAGGCGCATTCAAACAGCGTCCCCTCGGTCATGGGGGTGCCGCGGGTATCCCGCACGCCCCAGGCGTTGGAATACACCAGCTTGCCCTGACGGATGACCGCCATGGTACAGCCGGGGATGGAATGTGCCTCCATCAGGCCGGGGATGGGCAGCTCGCCGGAGATGAGCCGCTGAAACGCATCGGGTCTGATTTGCATGGGTGATTTCCTCCTTCAATAAAGTCAAATTGTGTCGGATTCGTTTGATGAAAGTGCCAGGTGCTCCTTTGCCAGGTCGATGTAATGCCGGGCGTTCCAGCGGTTGCCTTCCAGCTGCTGGGGCGTCACCTGACGCAGCACCCGGGCCGGACAGCCCACCACCAGAGAGTTCTCCGGGATGATCTGCCCCTCCCGCACCAGCGCACCGGCACCGATGATGGAATTGGCGCCGATCCGGCAGCCGTTCAGCAGGGTGGCGTGCATCCCGATGACCACATGATCGCCCACCTGCGCTCCGTGGACGACGGCGGCGTGACCCACGGTGACGCCGCAGCCCAGCGTCAGATCAAAGCCGCGGTCGGTGTGCAGCACGGCGCAGTCCTGCACATTGGAGCCCGGGCCGATGCGGATGGGGCCGGTATCGCCCCGCACCACCGCGCCGTACCACACCGAGGCATCCTCGGAAAGGGTCACATCGCCGATGACGGCGGCGCTTTCCGCCACGAAGCAGGAGGGATGGAGCTGCGGCGCGTGCTCCCGAAACGGCCGGATCATGACGGCACCTCCGGCTCATCGCGGAGATCCTTGTAAAGCCGCGTATCCGGCTGATAGCCCTCCAGCCAGTCCAGCAGGGCCTCCGGCTGCCGGAAGCTGGCCCACAGCGCCCGGCAGTCGGCACGCAGAAAGCCCTCTGCCATGCCGTGCTCCAGCAGGGCCAGCAGTGGGTCGAAATAGCCCCGCAGGTTCAGCAGCGCCACCGGCTTGCCGTGCAGGCCAAGCTGCTTCAGCGTGAGGATCTCAAACAGCTCATCAAAGGTGCCGATGCCGCCCGGCACTGCCACGAAGGCGTCCGCCCGCTCCTCCAGCAGCTGCTTGCGCTGCCGCATGGTGTCAGTATAGAGAAACTCGTCGCAGTGGGGGTACAGAACGCCGTCCACATCGAAAAAGCGGGGGGCCACGCCGATGACACGGCCGTTTTCGGCCTTGACGCCCCGGGCGGCAGCCCCCATCAGGCCCCGCTGGCCGCCG
This sequence comes from uncultured Oscillospiraceae bacterium, assembly GCA_964646225.1. Taxonomy (GTDB): domain Bacteria; phylum Bacillota; class Clostridia; order Oscillospirales; family Butyricicoccaceae; genus UBA4644. The sequence continues at coordinate 50,913 of CAZYAD010000005.1, read as the reverse complement.
CCGAACAGCAGGGCGTGTCCCCTGCGGCCCATGGCGCGGCCCAGTTGCTCCACGCCGGTGAAATAATCGGGGTGGAGGTTCTGGCTGGAAGCGCCGTATACGCAGATCACCACAGCAATCGCTCCTTTCACCGCCCCGGCGGGGCGGCTGCTCATGATCGTTGCCTGTATTATAGCGCACCGGCGGCGGGAATGCAAGCGGCGGCGGAGAAGGGGGCGGCGGGCAGCCGCTTTTTCTGTTGCAATCCGGGGGCAACTCTGGTAAGATATCTCTGTGGAAACCTGACACAAGGAGGCATGCCCCATGTATATTATCGGTATTACCGGCGCTTCGGGCAGCGGAAAGACCACCCTGGCCCAGCGGCTGCTGGAGCATTTTGGCGAGCAGGCAGAGCTGATCTCGCTGGATTCCTATTATAAGGATTTTTCTCACCTGCCCTTTGAAAAGCGGGCGACGATGAACTTTGACGCTCCGGATATCCACGACCATGCCCTGCTGGAAAGCGACCTGCGGGCCCTGCTCCGGGGAGAGGACATCCCCCGCCGGGAGTATGATTTTGTCAACCACTGCCGGGCGGAGGCCAAAGGGGTTATTCACCCCCATCCCATTCTGATCGTGGAGGGCATCCATGTGTTCGCCCGGCCGGAGGTACGGGAGCTGTGTGATCTGCGGGTATTTGCCGAGCTGGATCCCGATGTGGCCATCCTCCGCCGGGTCAAGCGGGACATGGAGGAACGGGGCCGCGACCTGGACGGCATCACCCTGCAATATCTCCGTACCGTCAAGCCCATGTACGAGCGCTATATCCGCAACTACAAGGAATGCGCCGATATCGTCGTCCCCACCCTGATCCACAGCGGCGTGGGCGCGGAGATGATTTATTATTATGTGAGCAACCATCTGAATGATAAAAAGTGAGGTAACCTACACATGCATAACGGAAAACCCCTGATCTGTATCTCCAGCGATGTGAAGCGCATGGAGTCCGATCCCCGCCGGATGATCACCGAGATGTACCAGACCTATACCGACGCCATCTTCCACGCAGGCGGCATCCCCATGATCACCTGTGACCACTGCGCCCAGGAGATGGCCGAGCTGTGCGACGGGCTGCTGCTCACCGGCGGCGCGGACATGGATCCCGAGCTCTATGGCGAGACGCCTCTGAACGCCAGCGTCAAGCCCCTGCCGGAGCGCACTGCCTTTGAAAAGCCCCTGTTCGAGGCCTTTCTGGCTGCCGGAAAGCCCATCATGGGCATCTGCCGCGGAAGTCAGCTGATCAATGTCTGTATGGGCGGCACGCTGTATCAGGATCTGGTGGAGCAGAAGGGCTATGTCCATATGAACGGCGACATCCGCCACGAGGTCTATGCCGAGGAGGGCTCCGTCCTGTGCAGGCTGTTTGGAAAGCAGTTCCGCACCAACTCCACCCACCATCAGGCGGTGAAGGAGCTGGCACCGGGCTTCCATGTCACTGCCCGCTCCATCGAGGGCATTGTAGAGGCCTATGAGCACGATACGCTGCCCATTCTGGCCACCCAGTTCCATCCGGAGCGGCTCACCGGGATTCTGTGGGACGACCGCACTCCCGACTTCAAGCCCTATTTCCAGTATTTCCTGGAGATGGTCACGGCTCACGCCGCAAAGTAACCGAAAAGGCCGCCGAAGGGCGGCCTTTTTCATACGGGGGCTTTCTTTTTTCGTCAGCTCGGCTCTGTTTTCTAGCTTTCTCAGCCCTGCGGGGCGCAGGGCCGACGGCACTCACAAGTGGCGGGATTCTTACAGAAATTTAACCCAACTTTAACCTGAAATGCCGCAGCAAAGCCTTGATTCGAGGGCAGGCTTGTGTTATACTGAAGCCGTATTGAGGGAGTAATTCCGCAAAGCAGATGCGAAGCATGCCCGTCAAAACGGTCTTTTGGCCCGGGATGCTTATAAAGAATGAGACTCATGTACAACCTGTTGGTGTGTGCATGGGCCTTTTTTTATGCCTGCAGCACCGATCAAAATGCTGATCAGAAAAGGAGTCATGATGGAATGAAACAAGCGTACAAGCAATCTGTGCAGGAGGTGCTGCGGGATCTGGCCTCCTCTCCGGAGGGACTTTCTGCCGCCGAGGCCCGGCAGCGAATGGACAAATACGGCCCCAATAAGCTGAAGGAAGCGGAAAAACCCGGTCTGCTCCGGCGGTTTTTCCAGCAGCTGAAGGATCCCATGCTGGTGATCCTGCTGATCGCCGCCGGTGTCAGCGCCCTCACCGGGATGCTGGCCGGAGAAAGCGAATGGGCCGAGGTCATCATCATTCTGGCCGTCGTTCTGCTGAACGCCATTCTGGGCGTTTTGCAGGAGAGCAAGGCCGAGGCCGCCATCGAGGCCTTGCAGACCATGACCGCCGCCACCTGCAAGGTGCTGCGGGACGGAAAGCTGACCATCCTGCACTCCACAGAGCTGGTTCCCGGCGATGTGGTGCTGCTGGAGGCCGGTGACGCCGTGCCTGCCGATGGGCGCATCCTGGAAAACGCGTCGCTGAAAATCGAGGAGGCCGCCCTGACCGGCGAGTCCGTCCCTGTGAACAAGGTGCTGGAGACGCTGGGCGCCGTGAGCGGACAGGACGACATTCCGCTGGGCGACCGGAAAAATATGTGCTACATGGGCTCCACCGTGGTTTACGGTCGCGGCAAGGCGGTCATCACCGCCACCGGCATGGAGACCGAAATGGGTAAGATCGCCGGGGCACTTTCCGCCACGGCGGAGGAGCAGACGCCTTTGCAGAGAAAGCTGGATGAGCTGGGAACGCTGCTTTCCAAAATGGTGCTGGGCATCTGCGTGTTCATCTTCCTGTTCAATCTCTTTATGGCCCGGGGTGAGCTGGCGGTGGAGGGCCATGCTCTGACCGTGATTCTGGAGACCTTTATGGTGGCGGTCTCGCTGGCGGTGGCCGCCATCCCCGAGGGACTGGCTACGGTGGTCACCGTGGTGCTGTCCATCGGTGTGACCAAAATGTCCAAGCGCAACGCCGTGATCCGCCGCCTCACCGCCGTGGAGACCCTGGGCTGCACCCAGGTCATCTGCTCTGACAAGACCGGAACCCTGACCCAGAACAAAATGACGGTGGTCTCCCATACCGGAGACGCCGTGCAGGTGGCCACGGCTATGGCCCTCTGCTCCGACGCTGACCTGAACGACGAAAATCAGGCGGAGGGCGAGCCCACCGAATGCGCGCTGGTGAACTTTGCCTGGTCGCTTGGCCTGAAAAAGCAGGCGCTGGAAAAGGCCACCCCCCGGGTGGACGAGGCTCCCTTTGATTCCGGCAGAAAGATGATGTCCACCATCCACGCCTGCGGCGACGCCTTTGTCCAGTATACCAAGGGCGGCCCGGACGTGGTGCTGTCCCGCTGCACCTCCTATCTGGAGGACGGCAAGGTGCTGCCCCTCACCGATGAGGTGCGTCACCGGATCATGACCGAAAACAAGAGCATGGCCGATCAGGCCCTCCGGGTGCTGGCAGCGGCCTGCCGGGACTGGAGCGTGCGGCCTGCCGAAAACACCCCGGAATATCTGGAGCATGACCTGATCTTCCTGGGCCTTACCGGCATGATCGACCCCGTCCGGCCGGAGGTAAGGGCAGCCATTGAGGAGTGCCGCAATGCCGGAATCCGTGCGGTGATGATCACCGGCGACCACAAGGATACGGCGGTTGCCATCGCGAAGGAACTGGGCATCATCACCGATGCCTCTCAGGCCATCACCGGCGCGGAACTGGAGGATATCCCGGACGACAGGCTGGCCGAGACCGTGCAGAAATACGGCGTTTACGCCAGAGTCCAGCCGGAACACAAAACCCGCATCGTCAACGCCTGGAAGTCCCTGGGCGCTATCACCGCCATGACCGGCGACGGCGTCAACGACGCCCCCTCCATCAAGGCGGCTGACATCGGCGTGGGCATGGGCATCACCGGCACGGATGTTACCAAGAATGTGGCGGACATGGTGCTGGCTGACGATAACTTTGCCACCATCGTTTCCGCCGTGGGCGAGGGACGCCGCATTTACGACAATATCCGTAAGGCCATCCAGTTCCTGCTGGCCTCCAACATGAGCGAGGTGCTGGGCGTGTTCTGCGCCACCCTCATGGGTTTTAGCCTGCTGAATCCCGTGCATCTGCTGTTTATCAATCTGGTAACAGACTGTTTCCCGGCGCTGGCGCTGGGCATGGAGGAGGCCGAGCCCGACACCATGAACCGCCCGCCCCGCAGCTCCCAGGACGGCGTGTTTGCCGGCGGTCTCCTTGGCGATATCGCCTATCAGGGCGTTCTGGTCACGGCGCTGACCATCGTTTCCTATATCATCGGCAACTCCTTTGAGGTGGGGCACTTCGCCATGCCCTCCGGCAGCTCGGATCACGGCATGACCATGGCCTTCCTGACCATGAGCATGTGCGAGATCTTCCATTCCTTTAACCTGCGCTCTCAGCGCAAGTCCATCTTCCGTCTGAAATCTCACAACCGGATCCTGTGGATGGCGATGGCCGGCTCGCTGCTGCTGACCACTGCCGTGCTGGAGATCCCCTTCCTGGCGAATGCCTTCGGCTTTACCCCCATCGGCCTTGCGGAGTATGCCATTGCCATGGCGCTGGCCATCCTGGTCATCCCGGTGGTGGAAACGGTGAAGCTGTTTCAGCGCAGGGCGGCCAGATAACCCCGACCGCAAAGGAGAGATGATTGGATGAGTATGCTTGACTTTTTGCAGCAGATGCAGGCCAACCCCATGCTGCTGGTTTCCACCGTGCTGACGCTGGGGGTGATCCTGGTCAACGGCTGGACGGACGCGCCCAACGCCATTGCCACCTGCGTTTCCACGAGGGCCATCGGCGTGCGCACGGCTATTATTATGGCGGCGATCTTTAACTTCCTGGGCGTGCTGGTGATGACTACCATCAACAGCTCGGTGGCCTTTACCATTTACAACATGGTGGACTTTGGAGGCGACTCCAAGCTTGCCCTCATCGCCCTGTGCGCCGCAATGGCGGCCATCGTGATCTGGGCGACGGCGGCGTGGTATTTCGGCATCCCCACCAGCGAGAGCCACGCGCTGATCGCCGGCATTTCCGGCGCTGCGGTGGCCATCCAGAACAGCTTTTCCGGCATCAACGGCGCGGAGTGGATCAAGGTCGTTTACGGAATCTTCCTGTCCACGCTGCTGGGATTTGTTCTGGGCTTTCTGTCCTCCCGGCTGACGGTGCTCTGCTTCCGCAACCGCAACCGGCTGAAATGCGAACGCTTCTTTTCCTGGGCGCAGGTTTCCGGCGGTGCGGCAATGGCCTTTATGCACGGTGCGCAGGACGGGCAGAAATTCATGGCGATCTTTTTGCTGGGGGCGGCCTTTTCGGGCGGCCAGGCAGAGGCCAGCAGCTTTGTGGTGCCGCTGTGGCTGATGATCCTCTGCTCTGCGGTGATGGGGCTTGGCACCTCCATCGGTGGCTACCGCATCATCAAGTCGGTGGGCATGGATATGGTCAAGCTGAAGCCCTATCAGGGGTTTGCGGCGGATCTTTCCGCCACCGTCTGTCTGCTGCTTTCCAGCCTGACAGGCATCCCGGTGAGCACGACCCACACCAAGACCACCGCAATCATGGGCGTGGGCGCGGCCCGGCGGGTCAGCAATGTGAACTGGAGCGTCGTCCGGGAGCTGGTGCTGACCTGGGTCTGCACCTTCCCCGGCTGCGGTCTGCTGGGCTTTGGCATGGCAAAACTGTTTTTATTGATTTTCGCATAAGGAGATGACGAGCATGGCTAAAAAGGGTAATGATTATTTTGAACTGCTGCAGAAGCAATCCGCCTATTGCGTCGAGGCCTCCAATCTGCTGGAGGAGATTATCTGCAAATTTCAGGCGGAGCAGGTGAACTCCTATCGCACGCAGATGCATGAGATCGAGCATCTGGCGGACGAGGTACACCACGACATTCTGAAAAAGCTTTCCACCGAGTTTATCACGCCCATTGATCAGGAGGATATCCTCCGGCTGGTGCAGATCGTGGACGATATCACCGACGCCCTGGACGAGGTGATCCTGGATCTGTATATGTATCATATTGATGTGCTCCCCCAGCGGACGGCCGACCTCTCCCGCGTGGTCCAGCGCTGTGTCAGCGCACTTCACGCCGCTGTGACAGAGCTGAAAAACTTCAAAAAGCCCGAAAAGCTGAGAGAGCTGCTGATTCGGGTGAACGACATCGAGATTGAGGCCGACGGCGTGTATATGGAGGCCATTTATACGCTGTTCGGCTCCGATGGCGACGGAAAGGCGCTGCTGGGCGCCAAGGCGGTTTACGAGGGGCTGGAGAATTGCTGTGATCTGTGTGAGCACGCTGCAGATGTGATCGAGCAGGTCGTGATCAAGAACACCTGATCCCACGGTCAGGCGGCATGAAACAACAGGCGTGCATGGAAACATGCACGCCTGTTTCCGCTTGTCAGAAGAGGCAAAGCGGACGGTCAGTCTGCTTTGCTTCCTGATTCGTTTTTGGCCGTGATCTGTGTGATCATGGTCAAAAACACCTCGACCCGCCGGATTTTCCGCAGAAAATCGGCGACTCCGGCCCGCAGGCAGGATCCAAAGCTGTCAAAGAACCCAGCAAAGTGGTTCTTTGACAGTTGCAAGCAGGCGTGCATGGAAACATGCACGCCTGCTGTTGTGTATTTGGATGGGATTTTATTCGGTGCGGAGGGCGATCACGGGGTCCTGGCGGGCGGCCTTTCTGGCGGGAAGCAGACCGCCCAGGATGGTGATGACGATGCTGATGCCGATCAGGATCAGAGAGGAGCTGGCCGGAAGCTGGGCCTCCAGCCCGGTCAGGCCGCTGAGACGCTCGATGATGGAATTGACGGGGAACAGAGCCAGCCGTGACACGCCGATGCCCAGCAGGCCCGCGCAGCAGCCGATGATGAAGGTCTCGGCATTGAACACCTGGGAGATATTGCGCCGGGAAGCGCCCAGCGCCCGCAGGATGCCGATCTCCTTGGTGCGCTCCATCACCGAAATATGGGTGATGATGCCGATCATGATGCAGGAGACCATCAGCGAAATGCTGACAAACGCCACCAACACATAGGAAATGCCATCAATGATGGTGGTGAGGGAGGCGGTCAGCAGGGCCACATAGTCGGTATAGGTGATCCGGGCATCCTCTCCGGCACCCTCGTTGTAGTGGGTGATGCACGCCGCGATGCTGTCCTTGCTCTCGAAGGTGTCGGTATAGATGCTGATGGAGGCCGGCGCGTCGTAGCTGACCTTTCCAAAGGCATCCAGATTGTCCTCGCAGGTGGAGCCTGCCAGATACTGGTCATAGACCTTCAGCAGCAGTTCCTCGCTGGGGTCGTTTGCCAGCCACAGATCCAGCGCCCGGGCCATCTGGGTCTCATCGGTGGGGATGGGATCCGCAGCGGCTGCACCGGCGGCTGTGCCGGAATAATAGGCCATTAGCTGATAGAAGGAGGCCTTTTCCGAAATACCCAGACTGGAGAGATAGTCCCGGGCGTCGGCCGCTCTGGAGGCATCACTGCCCGATTCGAACCGCATCCCGGTGAGCACATTGATGTCCGGACTGGCCTCCTGGGCCAGAACCACCGCGCTTTCGTTGGTGTGGGCGATGATGTGGTCGGTGAGGGCGGAGGTATAGGCCACGGCGGTGGTGATCCCGGCGTTGGCCGCGTCCTCCAGGGGGCGCACCACACCGGTGACGGTGAGCTCCACGGCATTCTCCAGAAGGGCCCCGTCGTTCAGGACGGTATCCTCCAGATAAGCAAAGGTGCCGTTTTCGGTCTCCTCGTACCGGTCACAGGCGGCCACCAGATAGAAGGAATGCTGACAGACCTCCCGGTAGGAGAGGCACAGCTCCTCAGCCTCCCCGTCCTCCCGGATATCGGCCACAATGCTGTCATACCGCTCCCTGGTGATCAGGCCCAGCTGATACAGCGTCCCGGCGTCCATGCGGTTGTTGGCGTCCAGCACCAGCAGAACCTCGTTGTAGGCCTGCGGCCAGCTGCCGTAAAGGAGCCGGTAGCTGTCCGTGATGAGGGGACTGACGGCGGCGCCGTCGGCCCCGGGCATCAGCTCGGAGAAATGGGAGGCCCCGGCGCCGCTGCCGGTCATGCTGCCGACCCGGTTCAGCATCCCCATGTTCCGGGTGAGGCCCGAGGAGCCCTCGGCGTCGGCATCGCTGTTCACCAGCTGGCCGTCGGCATCATGGGAGTACACGCTGAACTTCACATCATAGGTGTAAACGATGCCGTTTTCCCCCAGATACTGCCGGATCTCGCTGTCCGGGTCGTCCAGATACTGCTTGAAGGCGGTCAGGTCGTTTTCCACGATGCTGGTGGCGGCCATCTGGCTGGTTCGGAGATCCAGATAATCCGCCCAGACACCCTCCCGGGGGGACTGGGCGTCCTGCTCGTCACGCATCGCACCGATCATCTCGCCCCGGACACCCATGATGCCGGAAATATCGATGGCCCGGGAGCTGATGGTGATGGGGTAGGAGGACATGGTCTCCTTCTGCACATCGGTGATATAGGCGCTCATGCCGGTGGACAGGGCCAGGATCAGGGCGATCCCGATGATGCCGATGGAGCCGGCAAAGGCGGTCAGCAGGGTGCGGCCCTTTTTGGTACGCAGGTTGTTGAAGGAGAGGGAAAGGGCGGTGAAAAAGGACATGGAGACCCGCCGCGGCTTCCCCGGGGTGCCCGGGCTGTCGGTGTCGGAGCAGGGGTTGGAATCGTCTGTGATCCGGCCGTCCTTCAGCCGCACGATGCGGGTGGCGTAAAGCTCCGCCAGCTCGGGGTTGTGAGTGACCATGATGACCAGCTTATCCTTGGCGATCTCCTTGAGCAGCTCCATGATCTGGACGCTGGTCTCGCTGTCCAGTGCGCCGGTGGGCTCATCGGCCAGCAGGATATCCGGGTTATTGATCAGCGCCCTGGCGATGGCCACCCGCTGCATCTGGCCGCCGGAAAGCTGGTTGGGCTTTTTGTACAGATGCTCCCCCAGCCCCACCTTTTTCAGGACGGAAGCGGCCCGTTGCCGCCGCTCCCTGCGGGAGACCCCCGCCAGGGTCAGCGCCATTTCCACATTGGCCAGCACGGTCTGGTGGGGGATGAGGTTGTAGCTCTGGAACACAAAGCCGATGGAATTGTTGCGGTAACAGTCCCAGTCCGCATCCCGGTATTCCTTTGTGGAAACGCCGTTGATGATCAGGTCGCCGCTGGTGTACCGGTCCAGGCCGCCGATGAGATTGAGCAGAGTGGTCTTGCCGGAGCCGCTGGGGCCGAGAATGGCCACGAACTCGCTTTCGCGGAAGCTGAGGCTGACGCCGTTGAGGGCGTTTTGGGTAAAGGCGCCGGTGGAATAGGTCTTAACGATGCTGTTCAGTCGGAGCATGGATCACAGCTCCCCGTAAAACCGCACCGCCTTTTGCAGCTCGTCTGCATCGGGGTGCCCCTTGGCGATGCCGCCGATCAGCCGGAAGGGGCCGAAGGTATTGAAGCCGAAGCAGCCGTATTCTCCCAGGATGGTCGCCTGATGGAGCCGGACGGCCTCGGTGATGGCTTTGGTATAGCCCTCCTTTTTCGCGCCATAGGTGTACAGGAAGAAGACCTCCTTGCCGTCGGGCAGGGCGTCTCTGGCGGCAGACAGGACGGACTTGTGGAATTTCGAGTAGTAGATGCCGGAGGCGAAGCCGATGCGGTCGAAGCCCTCCAGAGAGGGGAGGGGGGACTTGGCGGCGTCGATCAGCTGAATCTCATGAGTCCGGGCAATGGCCTCCAGCAGCTTTTTGGTGTTGCCGTGGTGCCTGGAATAATAAACGATGGCTGTTTTCATCACAAAACGCTCCTTTACAAGTTGGTAACGGCAGTATAGCACAGCAAGATAAACCCAAAGACACACGAAAATCAACTCAACATAAACTGCAAAAAGTTTACACACAGGTCATGCTCCTGTGTTATAATGCAGAAAAAAGGGGGGTTGCGCCATGTTTCGAATTCTGGTGGTGGAGGACAACGCCGATATGCGGGAGCTGTTCTGCACGGTGCTGACCGACGCCGGGTATCATGCGCTGTCCGCAGTGGACGGACAGGACGCGCTGGAGGTCATGGCAAAGGAGTACATCGACCTGATCGTAGCCGATATCATGATGCCCCGGCTGGACGGCTATGCCTTTACAGAGGCCCTGCGGGAGGCACACTATGATCTGCCCATCCTGATGGTGACCGCCAAGGAGCAGTTCGCCGATATGCAGCGGGCCTTTCGGGCCGGGGCGGATGATTACATGATCAAGCCCATCAATGTCAACGAGCTGCTGCTGCGGGTGGAGGCCCTGCTGCGGCGGGCCAGGATATCCAGCGAAAAGAAGCTGACGGTGGGCGGCACGGTGCTGGATTACGACGCCCTGACGGTCACACGGAACGGGGCGGAGAGCACCCTGCCCCAGAAGGAGTTTTATCTGCTGTACAAGCTGCTGTCCTATCCCGGGAAGATCTTTACCCGGCAGCAGCTGATGGACGAGATCTGGGGACTGTTCAGCGAGACCGATGAGCGGACGGTCAACACCCACATCAACCGGCTGCGGGATCGCTTTGCGGACTGTCATGATTTCGAGATCGTTACCGTCCGGGGGTTGGGCTACAAGGCGGTGAAGGGCCATGAATAGCAGACGGGCGGCCCGAAGCCGGAAGGGCACCTGCGACGGGCGGGCCTTTCGGCTCTGGCTGTACTTTGCGGGGATCATTTTTGCCACCATCCTCGTGGTGTTCCTGCTGATCTCCCTGCTCTGGCTGGCGCTGTTCCGGCTGGACTATGTTGCCATCGAGCCGCGAAACCGGCATATCCCCATCGTGATGTTTGCCTTGGGCAGTCTACTGCTGGGGGGCATTGTCGCCGTGTATGTGGGCAGGCTGATCGTCCGGCCCATTCAAAGCATGGGCAGTGCCTTTGACCAGCTGTCCCGGGGGAATTTCCAGGTGCGGGTCTCGGAGGAGGAGCCGATCACCGAGATCCGGGAGATGGCACGGCGCTTTAACGCCATGACCTATGATCTTTCCCACATCGAGACCCTGCGCTCGGACTTTGTGGCCAATGTTTCCCACGAGTTCAAAACGCCCATCGCCGCCATCGAGGGTTATGCCACCCTGCTGCAAAATCACCGGCTCTCCCCGGAGAAGCATGACCGGTATGTGGAGAAGATCCTGGAAAACTCCCGCCGCCTCAGCAGCCTGTCAGGAAATGTGCTGCTGCTCTCCCGGCTGGAAAATCAGGAAACGCTGCCCGATCAGGCCGAGTACCGGCTGGACGAGCAGCTCCGGCAATGCGTGCTGATGCTGGAAAGCAAATGGACGGCCCGGCACATCGAGCTGGACATCGAGCTGGAAAAGGTCACCTATTTCGGCAGCCAGGGGCTGCTGGAGCAGGTGTGGCTCAATCTGCTGGACAACGCCATCAAGCACTCGCCGGAGGGAGGGACGATCGCCCTGCGGATGCACACGCAGGCGGGGCGCATCGCCGTTTCGGTCACCGACCATGGGGAGGGCATGAGCGGGGAGGTGCAGAAGCACATTTTCGAGAAGTTCTATCAGGGCGACTCCTCCCACCGTGCCGAGGGCAACGGCCTGGGGCTGGCGCTGGTCAGACGGATCCTGGAGCTGTGCCGGGGGTCCATCCGGGTGGAAAGCGCCCCCGGCTGCGGCGCCACCTTCCTGGTGGAGCTGCCGGAGTAAGGGGTTGCAGCAGGGGCGCCGGGTTGCGGAGGGGCGGCAGAATATGCTATAATGCAGCCATCGGGTCGGGAAGGCCGGAGGACAATCGACAGAAAAGAACCGAAGCGAAAGGAGCATTTTCCATGACGGAGGAAATGAGGGAGCTGGCCCGCCGGGCAGAGGAGCGGTGCCGGGGGCGTTTTGAAGAGATCGACCGCATCGCGCTGGCGGGCACCGAACGGGTGCTGGCTGCCTTTGCTGAGGAGCGGGTGCAGGCCGGAGATTTTGCCGGGACTACCGGCTACGGCTATGATGATGTGGGGCGGGACAAGCTGGAGCGCATCTATGCCCGGGTGTTCGGCGCGGAGGCTGCGCTGGTGCGCACCGGCTTTGTCAACGGCACTCACGCTATCGCCTGTGCCATGTTTGCCTGCATCCGGCCGGGACAGACCCTGGTATCCATCACCGGCGGGGTGTATGACACGCTGGAGACCGTGGTGGGCAAGCGGGGCAGGCTGCCCGGCACCTTTCCCGATTACGGCATCGGCTACCGGGAGGTGCCGCTGAAGGACGGGCAGCCCGATCTGCCAGCCATTTTAGAGGCGGTGCGTGACCCTGCCGTAGCGGCGGTGTTTATCCAGCGCAGCCGGGGCTACGGCATCCGCAGGACCCTTTCGCCCGAGGAGATCGGTCAGCTGTGCCGGGCGGTCAAGGCGCTCCGGCCTGACATTGTGGCCATGGTGGACAACAGCTACGGCGAGTTCGTCTGCGAGACCGAGCCGCTGGCCCACGGGGCCGACCTGATGGCGGCGTCCCTCATCAAAAATCCCGGCGGCGGTCTGGCACCCTGCGGCGGCTATGTCGCCGGGCGGGCCGATCTGGTGGAGCGGGCGGCGGAGCGGCTGACCCTGCCGGGCATCGGCGGGGAGTGCGGCGCTTCTCTGAATGTCAACCGTTCGCTGTATCAGGGCTTTTTCATGGCGCCCCATGTCACCGCACAGGCGGTGAAGACCGGGGCCTTCTGTGCCGCTGTGATGGAGCAGCTGGGCTATCGGGTGTCGCCCGCCGCCAACGAGGCGCGGTATGACATCATCCAGACCATCGATTTCGGCAGTGCCGAGCCGCTGATCCGGTTCTGCCGGGGGCTCCAGAGCGCCAGTCCGGTGGACAGCTTCGCCAGTCCCGAGCCGGGTGAGATGCCCGGGTATGAGGATCCGGTGATCATGGCGGCAGGGGCTTTTATCCAGGGCAGCTCCATCGAGCTCAGCTGCGATGCCCCGCTGCGGGCACCCTATACCTGCTATTTGCAGGGCGGGCTGACCTATGAGTCGGGCAAGCTGGGCATTCTGCGGGCAGCCCAGGCCATGCGGGAGGACGCATGATCGTTTTGGGACTGGATCCCGGCTATGCCATCGTGGGCTATGGCGCGGTAGAGACCGTCCGGGGCCGCAGCCGGATGCTGTGCTACGGCGCTATTACCACCCCGGCGGGGATGGAGATGTCCCGCCGCCTGATGGAGATTCTCAGGGATATGCGCACCCTGCTGGAGACCGTGCGGCCCGACGCGGTGGCGGTGGAGGAGCTGTTTTTCAACAACAACATCACCACCGGCATTCAGGTGGCCCAGGCCCGGGGAGTGATCCTGGCGGCCTGCGCGGAGCAGGGGCTGACGCCGGTGGCCTATACGCCGTCCCAGGTGAAGCAGGCGGTGGTGGGCTATGGCAAGGCAGAAAAAAAGCAGGTCATGGAAATGACCCGCATGATGCTGCATCTGAACGCCGTGCCCCGGCCGGATGACGCCGCCGACGCGCTGGCCATTGCGCTGTGTCACGCCCACACCATGAGCAGCAGCCTTCCGGGAAGGTGATCAGGGAGGCGGGACGGGGAAGCCGGGGAAAGCCTGGCTGTTCTCCGTCGACCCGACTCTGTTTTCTTTCCTTCTCAGCCCTCGCCGGGACACTGCCGATGTGTCCCGGACCCTCGACGGCCGCTCAGGCGCCGCAGAGCCCGTTACATTCCGTGAAAAAGAAGGGGTGCGCGCAGCTGCAGCATCACCTGCGACAGGGCGTTTCCGCACACCACCAGCAGAACGGCGGTGCACAGGATCAGCAGGGCAAAGGAAAGGGTGGATCTTTTCAGCATGGGCGACAGCCCCTTTCTTTCGTTTTTTGTTTCTACTCTATAGACCGAAAAAATCCCCGAAAGTTTCGCGCTTTTTGCGGAAAACGGAACTTTTTTTGTCAGAACCGGTCAAAAAAGCAAAAGGAGAGGATCGCATGAACTACCGGAACCGTCTGTGGGCGGCGGCACTGTCTCTGTGCCTGCTTCTGTGCGCCTGTGCCGACGGCACGCCTCCCGCGGAGGAGGCCGGCCCCGCACCGGAGAGCCCGCCAAAGGAGCCGACGGGCATCGTCACCGATGTGGGACAGGCCGAGACCGTGCAGGATTATTATGACCGGACGGCCATCATCAGCCGCAACGAGCGCATCGAGGGCAATTTTGTCCAGACCCAGCACTGGGCGGAGGAATATGCCCGGCTGGAGTATCCTGAGCGGCAGTCGGAGGTGCAGTACGAAAGCGGCTATGCCGCGCCGGAGGCGCTGTTCCGGGATGAGCTGCGGGGCGGCGTGGCCTGCTGGAGCATCCTCTCCCTGGACGAGGCGGGGGCGGAAGCACGGGAGACCATTCAGGTGGTGTATTTCACCGAGACGGCCGACGGCACGCAGACCCAGTGCCTCAGCGGGCTGCTGACCGGAGAGGCGCAGCTGGAGACCCGGCCGGAGGCCTATGCCTATCTGGCGCTGGATCCCCGGTTTTCCGGCAGGATGCAGAAGCTGGCGGCCCCCGAAATGCCTCAGGGCGGACAGGCGCTGGAGCTGAGCGTGGAGGAGACCGAGTGCTTCTTGCTTTCCGAGACGGCGGCGGTGGAGCTGACCCATCTGCGGGACGGCAGCTGCGGTCTGCGGCTGTTCAGCCCGGAGGGGGCGTTTGAAGCCCAAAGCCAGACGCTGGAGGGCAACTGGAACAGCGGCGGCGTCGGGCCGGACGGCGTACTGACGCTGGAGCGGGCCATGCCCGACGGCGGGCGGCAGCGGATGGAGATCCTTTCCACCGGTGGTCTTCCGGACATCCGCACCGGGAGCGCGGCGGAGGAGGACGACCGCTGGACGCTGGGCGGGGCGGTCATCACCCGGCGGGAGGGCTCGCTGTATCTGGGCGAGGAGCTGCTGCTGGCGGGCGGAGCCACCGATCCGGAGGATGTCACCACCTTCCGCAGCTATCAGTTTTTGCAGGCGCTGGACGACCACCGGTTTCTGTATTCTCTGGCCGGCTGGGAATGGGTGGAGGGCTGCGGCGTGTATGATCTGGAAAGTCGCACCGCCACCGCCATCGGGGACTGGGGCTTTGCCCTGCCGGTCATCCGGAAGGAGGCCGGGGTGGCCCTGGGGGCCCATCTCACCGAGCCGGGAAGCTGGGCCTTTTCGCTGGTGGATCTGGAGACGCTGGAGCTGACACCGCTGGAGCTGGGGTACCCCAACGAGGAAACGGCCTTTTCCGGGCAGCTCGAGGCCAACGGGGATCTGTCGCTTCTGGCGATGAACGAGACCGACTGGGAGAGCGGGGATCATCTGGTGACGGTGCGGGAGCCCGAAGGCGGAGCGGAGGTGTTCCGCTGGGAGATCGACGGCAGGCTGGTTGCCGCGCAGCCCCGGATCCAGCTGGTGAACGACCATCTGCTGGCGGTGACCCTGCGCCGATGGGACACCGATACCTATTGGCTGTATCGCATCCATTTTTGAGAACGGAGCTTCCGTCAGAAAGGAGCGCTTTTTATGAAGCACCTGTGTGCCATGCTGCTGGCGGCCGGCTTGCTGCTATGCGCCGCCTGTCAGAAGGAACCACAACCGGCAGAACCGCCGCAGACCTCTGCGCCGCAGGAGACGCCTGCCCTGCCCGAAACACCGGATACTCCGGAAACGCCGGAGGAGCCGGTGACACCCGGGCCGGCTGATGCGCCGAAAAGCCCCGGAGCGCCGGACAATCCGGAACAGGAGCCTGCCGCGCCGCAGGAGGCTTTTGTGCTGCCGGAAAACGCCGCAGCGCTGCCGACCCCCGGAGAGGTGCTGGAGGGCTTTTCCAC
Organism: uncultured Oscillospiraceae bacterium; assembly: GCA_964646225.1. GTDB lineage: Bacteria > Bacillota > Clostridia > Oscillospirales > Butyricicoccaceae > UBA4644. The sequence goes on along the minus strand of CAZYAD010000005.1, from coordinate 35,024 downwards.
GCTGGGCTGCCTGACGCCCCTGACCGACCGGGTCATGGCGCTGATGGGCTACAGTCCGGAGGGGGCGGCGCTGCTGCTGTATGATTATGTGGACGGGACAGTGCTTTCGCAGCAGGAAATGCCCAGCCATGACGGCACACAGCTGCTGTCGGTGCTGGAGCGGGAGCCCTGGCAGCTGTATTATTACGACGGACAGCGCCAGTGGCAGGTCGCACTGGATCCGCAGTGGCAGGCCACCGTGGAGGCCTATGATCCGACGGCAGAGCTTTCCGCGCTGGGGGATCAGATGGTCGCGCAGGAGGACAACAGCATCGCCGTCGGACGGACGGTGCCGCCGGCACTGCAGGGGGATGCCAATACCCGGTATCAGGCAGTGCGGGTAATCGATGACCATCGGCTGCTGTATCAGCGGGTGGGCGGAAAGACCGGCACTGCCGACTTTGGCGTTTACGACCATGACACCGGTGAGGGTCGCCTGGTGACCACGCTGGGACAGTCGGTCATCGGCGTCTGGGGCGAGAGCCTGCTGATCGGCCGCCCTGCCGGTGAGGAGCGGTGGTACGGGCTGGCGCTGATGCAGCTTTCGGACATGGATTATACGCCGCTGACGCTGGGGCATGAAAGCGCGGAGGAGGCGGTGCGGGCGGTTCAGATGGACGACGCCGGAACGCGGCTGCTGGTGCAGGCGGACAGCGGGACGGGGGAGACGGCGCAGCTCTTTTCTCTCCCGGAGGGGACGCTGCTGGTTCAGTGGGAAGCCGCAGAGCCCGACGCCTGGGAGCTGTATCTCACCGGCGACTGTCTGCTGTTCTGCCGACAGTCCGAGGACGGCAGCCAGCGGCTGCTTTGGCAGCTGAAGGTCTGACGGAACACTCTTTTTGTGAAAAAGGCCTTACATTCTCCCTGCGAAATGTGCTAAAATGGAGAAAAGGATGCACAAAAGGAGGCTGCTTATGTTTCAACCGGGAGAATTGATCATTTCCCCGGATCCGGGAGGTGCCGGTGGAGGGCCGGGGTGCACGGCTGGCAGGGGAATATTACCAGCGGATGCTGGAAAACCATGACTGCGCCGATCTGGTGCAGCTGATCAAGACCATCTATGCCCGGCAGCAGACGGCCCACGCCGCCGGCCGCAAGGGCGGGCAGGTGGACGAGTGTTATCGCAAGCGGGCGGAGGACACGCTCTACGGCGAGCTGGCCGTGGCGCTGGACATCCCCCGGGAGCAGGTGGAGGAGTACATTCGCCGCACGCTGAAGGAATGAGCGGAAAGGACGGGGCTGCCCCGTCCTTTTTCTCAGTCTGCGCAGCCGACCCTGCGGAGGGGTTCTGTCGGAAAACAACAAGAAGTTTCTGTTGTGCAACTCGAACGGATGTGCTATGATAAAGGTAAATCTTTGTTGTGAGTGAGGAGCACCATGTTTTATTATATTTCCGGAAAGGCGGCTGCCGCAGAGCCGGGTATGGTGGTGGTGGACGCCGGAGGCGTGGGCTATGCCATCAACACCTCCTATCCCTCGGCCAGGGCGGTCCGGCCCGGCGAAAACACCACCTTTTACACCTACCTCCATGTGCGGGAGGGGATCTTTGAGCTGTACGGCTTTGTGCGGAAGGAGGAGCTGGCCTGCTTCAGGCAGTTGATCGCGGTCTCCGGCGTGGGGCCGAAGGCGGCACTGGCCATTCTGGGGGCGGTGACCCCCGAAAAGCTGGCGCTGTGCGTGATCTCCGGGGATGAAAAGGCGCTGACCGCCGCCCCGGGCATCGGCAAAAAGCTGGCCCAGCGCATTCTGCTGGAAATGAAGGACAAAATGTCCCGGGATCAGCTGGAGGCGGCCTCCGGCGCTTCCGGCGAGGCTATGGCCGGACTGGCGGCTCCCGGCGGCGCCATGGAGGATGCGCTGGCGGCGCTGGCGGTGCTGGGCTATCCCCGCGCTGTGGCGGTCAACGCCCTGCAGGGCGTGGATACCGGTGGACTGGCCACCGACGAGATCGTCCGGGCGGCCCTGAAGCGACTGTTTTAAGGAGGTGGGAGCATGGCCATCGAATTCGGCGAAGCCATGGAGGAGGAGCGCATCGTTTCCTCTGCATTGACCCACGATGACGAGCAGGAGGGCTCTCTGCGGCCTCGGCTGCTGCGGGAATATACCGGCCAGGAAAAGGCCAAGGAAAACCTGCAGATCTATATCTCGGCAGCCCGGCTGCGGGCTGAGCCGCTGGATCATGTGCTGCTATACGGCCCGCCCGGTCTGGGCAAGACCACCCTGGCGGGCATCATCGCCAACGAGATGGGGGTCAATATCCGCATCACCTCCGGCCCGGCGATCGAAAAGGCCGGGGATCTGGCGGCGCTGCTGACCAATCTCAATGAGAACGATGTGCTGTTCATTGACGAGATCCACCGTCTCAACCGCAGTGTGGAGGAGGTGCTGTATCCCGCCATGGAGGATTTTGCACTGGATATCATCATAGGAAAGGGCCCGGCGGCCCGCTCCATCCGGCTGGATCTGCCCCGGTTCACCCTGATCGGGGCCACCACCCGGGCGGGGCAGCTGTCCTCGCCCCTGCGGGATCGCTTTGGCGTGCAGCTGCGGCTGGAGCTGTATCAGCCGGAGGAGCTGCAGGCCATCGTCACCCGCACGGCGGGCATCCTGGGGGTGGAAATCGAGCCCTCCGGCGCGCTGGAGATCGCCCGTCGCTCCCGGGGGACGCCCCGTATCGCCAACCGCATCCTCAAACGGGTGCGGGATTTTGCCCAGGTCAAGGGCAGCGGACGGGTGGATCGGCATATGGCCGATGTGGCCCTGTCGGCGCTGGAGATCGACGGGCTGGGGCTGGATCGCACCGACAGGCGGATGCTGGAGAGCATTATCCGCAATTTCCGGGGCGGGCCGGTGGGGCTGGAGACATTGGCAGCCACCATCGGCGAGGAAAGCGTCACGCTGGAGGATGTCTATGAGCCTTATCTGCTGCAGATCGGCTTTTTGAACCGGACGCCCCGGGGACGGTGCGTCACCCAACGGGCCTATGAGCATCTGGGGATTCCCTTTCAGGGGCAGCTGGAGCTGTAAGGACGGGGGCGAGGCGACAAGCCCGGGAGCATCGCACAAACGGATCGCACAGCGATCGGAAAAAACGAAAAGAGGTAACTGACTATGAAATATTTCGGCACAGACGGTATTCGCGGCAAGGCCAACGAGGAGCTGACCTTTGAGCTGGCCTACCGCACGGGCTATGCCCTCGGCACGCTGCTGGGGGAGCAGACCGGCCGCCGGCCGCTGGTCTTCATCGGCCGGGACACCCGCATTTCCGGCGGAATGCTGGAGGCCGCCCTGACGGCCGGCCTGTGCAACGCAGGGGCCGATGTCACCACACTGGGCGTGATGCCCACCCCCGCCGTGGCGTGGCACACCGCCCACAGCCAGGAGGCGGACGCCGGCATCGTCATCTCGGCCAGCCACAATCCCTTTGCCGACAACGGCATCAAGATCTTTGGCGGCGAGGGCTACAAACTCACAGACGGGCAGGAGGCCCGCATCGAGGCGCTGATCGACGCCCCCACGGGGAAGGTGCGCACCGGCGCGGAGCTGGGGCAGGTGCGGCCCTATGACGGGACACCCTCCGAGGCCTATGTCCGGCATATTGCGGACACTGCGCCCTGCCGCCTGGTGGGGCTGCGGGTGGCGGTGGACTGCGCCAACGGCGCGGCCTCGGCCACGGCGGAGCAGCTGTTCCGGGCCATGGGGGCCGATGCCGTCATCATCAACGCCCGGCCCGACGGCGTCAACATCAACGAGCACTGCGGCTCCACCCATCTGGAGGGCCTGCAGGAGCTGATGCGCACTGGCCGCTTTGCCGTTGGCTGCGCCTTTGACGGAGACGCCGACCGCTGCCTGCTGGTGGACGAGACCGGCGCCGTCATGGACGGCGACCATATCATCGGCATTCTGGCGGAGCATCTGAAAGCCTGCGGCCGTCTCAAGGGCGGCGTGGTGGGGACCATCCTCACCAATCTGGGTCTGCACGCCTTTCTGGAGGAGCGGGGCATCCCGGTACAGAGCACCCAGGTGGGCGACCGCTATGTCCTGGAGCGGATGCGGGAGCAGGGCTGGAACATCGGCGGCGAGCAGTCGGGCCATGTGATCCTGTCGGACTTCGCCACCACCGGTGACGGACAGCTCACCGCCGTGCAGCTGCTGTGCGCCATGAAGCAGAGCGGAAAGACGGCATCGCAGCTCAACGGGATGATCGAGTCCTTCCCCCAGATCTCCATCAATGTGGCCGCGCCCAACACCGTCAAGGGCCGGGTGGCTCAGCTGCCTCAGGTGGTGGCTGTGGGCGAGGAGATCCGTGATGCCTTCAACGGCGCGGGTCGGGTGGTGATCCGTCCCTCCGGCACCGAGCCCAAGGTGCGGGTGATGGTGGAGGGCCGCGACCCCGCGCTGGTGGAGCAGCTGGCAAAAAAAGCCGCACAGGTGGTGCAGAGCGCGGTGGAGCAGCTGTAACGGAAACGAGCAAATCCCGGAGGAGAGGGAACGCCCCTCTCCTCCGTTTTCGATAGAGAGAAGCTGTGAAGGGAGGGCAGACACATAAAGCGCCGGAGCTGGCCGGGCGGGCCAGCTGACGAGGGGGAGGCTGCGCGGAAGCGCGAAAATCGAAGGGTTCGGCGGATACCTCCCGTCCCCGCCGCAGGGCGAAGAGCCGCAGCAAAACCGTGGGGTGACCGATGGGACAGAGGGCGGACTCATGCGGCAGGAAGGCAGATTTGTTTTTTCGGATATAAAAGGAGTAAAATTGAATATATGTGTGGAATCGTTGGCTATGTGGGAAAGCGACAGGCACTGCCCATGCTGCTGCAGGGCCTGCACAGGCTGGAGTATCGCGGCTATGATTCGGCCGGGGTGGCGCTGCCGGAGGGAAACGGCCTGCGGGTGATCAAGACCCGCGGACGCGTCCGGGAGCTGGAACTGCGACTGAAGGAAGAGCCACCGCTGAACGCCTGCTGCGGCATCGGACACACCCGCTGGGCGACCCACGGGGAGCCCTCCGACTGCAATGCCCATCCCCATGTGAGCGCAAACGGACGCTTCGCCCTGGTACACAACGGCATCATCGAAAATTACCGGGAGCTGCGGGAGCAGCTGAAGGCTGAGGGGATTTCGCTCCGCAGTCAGACCGACAGCGAGGTGGCGGCCCATTTGTTACAGCTCCATGACTACGGCGACCGGGTGCGGGCGCTGCGGGAGACGGTAGAGCAGCTGCGGGGCTCCTATGCTCTGGCGGTGCTGTCTGCCGACGCGCCGGAGGAGATCCTCTGCGCCCGGCGGGACAATCCTCTGATCATCGGTGTGGGAGAGGGCGAAGCCCTTGTTGCCTCGGATATCCCGGCCATTCTGGCATGCACCCGACGGTATATCGTCCTGCGGGACGGGCAGCTGGCACGGGTCACCGCCGACGGAGTGCAGGTGTGGGATGACCGGGGCGTACCGGTGGAGCCTGTGGTGGAGACCGCCGTCTGGGAGCTTTCGGCCGCCGAAAAGGGCGGATACCGGCACTTTATGATGAAGGAGATGCTGGAGCAGCCCAGAGCTGTGCGGGATACCGTGATGCCCCGGCTGCGGGACGGCCTGCCGCTGCTTTCGCCCGAAGGACTGACGGATGAGGTGCTGCGCCGGGCAAGGAGCATCCACATCACCGCCTGCGGCAGTGCGCTGCACGCCGGGCTGGTGGGAAAGCAGGCGCTGGAGCAGCTGGCGCGGGTGCCCGTTGCGGCACAGGTCGCCTCGGAGTTCCGCTACGGCGACCCCATTCTGGGACCGGAGGATCTGTGCATCGCCATCAGTCAGTCGGGTGAGACCGCCGATACGCTGGCTGCCCTGCGGGAGGCAAAGCGCAAGGGCGCGGTCACCGTGGCGGTGGTCAATGTGCTGTCCTCCACCGCTGCGCGGGAGGCCGACTGCGTGCTGTACACCCATGCCGGGCCGGAGATCGCTGTGGCCACAACAAAAGCCTATTCGGCACAGCTGGCGTTGCTGTATCTTATCGCCATCCGTACGGGTCTGGCACGGGAGGTGCTGACAGAGGCCCGCGCCCGGGAGCTGTGCGGGGCGGTGGCGGCCCTGCCGGAGCAGATGGAGCAGGTGCTGGGCTGCTATCCGCAGATACAGCAGCTGGCCCCGCGCTATGTCGAGTGCAGCAGTGCCTTTTTCATCGGCCGGGGAGCCGACTGGGCTGCCTGCCGGGAGGCGTCCCTCAAGCTGAAGGAGATCTCCTACATCCACAGCGAGGCCTATGCTGCCGGTGAGCTGAAGCACGGGACAATCTCGTTGATCGAGCCGGGAACGCCGGTGGTGGCGCTGGCCTGTGACCCGGCATTGTGGGACAAGATGCTGTCCAACATCAGGGCGGTCAGGGCCCGGGGCGCCGAGGTGCTGCTGATCACCGGCTGCGTGGCCGGACAGGCGGCGGCGGAGGTGTGCGATGCCTGTGTGGTACTGCCGCACTGCCCGGCGGTGTTCAGCCCGTCGCTTTCGGTGCTGCCCACCCAGCTGCTGGCTTATGATGTGGCGGTGCTGCGGGGCTGTGATGTGGATCAGCCGCGAAATCTGGCGAAAAGCGTCACAGTGGAGTAAAAGGAAAGGCCCGGAACGGAAGTTCCGGGCCTTTTGGGCTTGAGAGATCAGACATCAAAAACGCCCATGATGACGATACCGATGACCGCCAACAGGATGCACAGATAATGCTTCCAGCTGAGCTTTTCCCTGAGGAACAGGCGGCTCCACAGCACCGACGCGGCGCAATAGGCCGAGATCATGGGTGCGGACATGGCCAGATGGGCAGTGTCCGCAATGGCATAGATATAAGCGAACTGGCCAACCGTCTCGAAGCAGGCACCGATGTACTTTGGCGCTTCCATTTTGGGGACGAGACGATCCTTTTTCCACACCACCACATACAGGAAGCAGATCAGGCCTGCCAGCAGAAAGGTCAGCTCATAGGCCACATTGGCGCTGGCCTCGTAGTCGGCATAGGTCAAACTGAGCTTATCCAGCACCAGACTGTCGGCAAAGGTACCGGCGGCGTCCAGCACGCAGTAGGCCACCGGCAGCGCCAGCGCCAGCCAGCTCTTGGAATATCTGAAGTTGCCGACCTCCTGCCGGGCGGCACGGGCCTCGTCGTCCTCCTGATATTCCACCACGCCCAGACCGATCACCGCCAGGCACACCAGCCCGATGGCCAGCAGCACGGGGGTGGGGTAACGATCGCCCAGAGTCAGGATCGCCAGCAGGGCCACCAGTGCGCCGGAGGCGTTGCAGATGGGGGAGGAGATGGAAAGCTCGATATACCGCAGGCCCAGATAGCCCATGGCCATGGACAGAATATACAGCAGCGATACCGGCAGATAGGTCAGGAGAATATCCAGATTGATCTCCGTGCCGCCCACGAAGATCTCCCAGCAGGCATGCAGGCCCATAACCACGCCCACCGCCATCACCATCTTCAGATGGCCGTATTTGTCGCTGCCATCCCGGCAGCCGATTTTTGAAAACAGATCAGAGCCGCTCCAGCAAAGCAGGGCGGCCAGCGCAAGCCAAAACCACATTCTTTTTTCTCACTTTCTTGATTGTATGGATTTTTCAAAGTGCGAAAAAGTCAGGGGGCGGACGCAGCTGAGGCGCCACCGGCTTACATTTGCGGAACATCCCGGATCACTTCAGCTCGTAGCCGCAGAACAGGATGGCCGCCTTTGCCAGCTCGGCGGTGGGGTCGATGAATGCGCCGGGCAGTTTGAGCTCCTCGGCTACCACGGGCAGCTCGGTGCAGCCCAGAATGAAGTAGTCCGCGCCCCGGGCGGACAGATCCCGCAGCAGCTGCTCCATGGGCTGGCGCACGGTCTCCAGCGGCTTGCCGCCCTTGACGCAGTCGTAGATGGCATACATCAGCACATCCCGCTGCTGCTCGTCGGGCAGGATGCAGGAAACGCCCTCCTTCTCCAGCGAACGGTCATACAGGCCGGAGGCCAGGGTGCCGCGGGTGGCCAGCACGCAGGCCGTCTTTCCGGGGAACTGCCGGGCGCAGGCCTTTGCGGTGGATTCCAGAATGGAGATGAAGGGGATGGAGGTCTGCTCCTGCAAACGGGGCAGGAAATAGTGGGCAGTGTTGCAGGGCATGATGATGCAGTCGGCACCGCAGGCCTCCAGGTGCTTGAGGGCAGAGCTCATCTCGGGCACGGGGTCGGGCCCGCCGTTGAGGATGGCGCCGGTGCGGTCGGGGATCTGGGCGTTGTTGTCGATATAGATGCGGATGTGCTCGTTGTCCGAGCCGGCACGGGTCATCAGCACGATCTTTTTGAACAGGTCGGCGGTGGCCAGCGGCCCCATACCGCCTAAAATACCAATGGTCTTTTTCATGGTCACAGGCTCCTTTGCAAATTGTTTCAGAACGCTTCTACTATACAGGCAGCAGCCCGAAAAGTAAAGAAAAATCGCCGGTATCCGCGGAAAATCCGACGGGTCACTGCTTTTTCAGCCGTTTCACCAGCTCCCGGGCCTCCCGGGCATCGGCGCCGGTGGCCTGGTCAGCATAGCGGGCGGGAAGATACAGCTGCCGCAGCCGATCCAGCGCTTCACGGTCGGGGCAGACCTCCTCTGCCGCGCCGGTCTGCTGCCGGGAGGTCTGGAGGCCGCTGATCTGTGCGCCCTCCTGCCGGGCATGGAGCAGCAGCTGCCGGTAGCGGTAGCGCACCTGCTGCGCGGGGGTGCGGGCGTTCAGGCGGGAAAGGGGCTTTTCGCCGGGGGGCAGTGGCTGGGCGCTGAGGCGGGACTGCACCCCGGCGGGGGGCGTTTCCCGGTCGCCGCGGCTGCGCAGGGCGCGGAACAGGAAGAAGGAGAGCAGGGCCAGCAGCGCCAGCAGAAGCAGCGTCCGCACCATGGGGTCGGCGCTTTCGGTCTGGGTCGCCGCCTGCTCCAGGGAGTTCTGGGTCTCCTGCTGACCGCTTTCCATGTGCTCCAGAATTTCCTTCATGGTCTCCGGGTCGCCGTTTTTGAACAGGGCGGACAGCAGATTGCCCACCGTCACTGCCAGCAGTGCGCCAAAAGCGCCCACCACCCAGGCAATGGGGATGGAGATCACATCCCACAGCCTGCCCAGCACCCAGAGAACGGCACCCCGGAACCAGGCGCTGCCCAAAAGCAGACCCAGCAGGCAGAGGGCCGCCAGACTCAGCAGGTTCATCAGGCGGAAGCGGGGCTGCCGAAGGGTCTCCTCATCGTGACGAAGCATCCGCAGAAGCAGGATGGAGCCCAGAACCAGCACCAGCACATAGGGCAGGGAATAGCGTTCTACCATGGACAGCTGGCTCAGGGCCAGCATCAGCACCAGCGGCACGGGCAGCAGCTTGAGCTCCAGTAAAAACAGGTCGGCGGCGGCGTAATAGCCCAGCGAAAAGCGGCTGCCCGCCACCATCCACAGCACATAGAGCACCGGGGGCAGCAGCAGAACGCGCCCCGCCGTTTCACAGGGCAGCAGCAGCGCCGGAAGCAGCAGAAGCAGGGGCAGCAGCCGCAGGACGGGCCGCTTTTCCCACAGAAGACGGCTCAGAGCCGCAGCCAGCGCCAGCAGCGCCAGCTGGGGCAGCAGGGAGCTTTCCAGCCCGTAATAGCTGCCGAACAGGGCCACGATGCCGCTGTAAAAGCACAGATCGTTGAGGATCTTCAGAAAAAAGGCCAGTGTCACAGCTCGGTCGCCTCCTCTGCCGTAAAGATCAGCGCCCGGCTGCCGGTGAGCTGCTCCAGCTGACGCAGCGCGGCCTGCCAGGACGCCTGCCGCTCCGGGGTGATCAGGATATGGGTGCGTCCCTGCTCGGCGCGCTGTGCGCACCGGGTCAGGGTCTGCTCAAAGGGCCGCAGGGGCTCGTAGGTGGCACGGCCCAGTCCCTCCAGCACGGCGGACAGGTGTCCGGAGCCCAGGCCGTCCCCCACGCGGCTCCACTGGTCGCGGGCGCCTGCGGCACCGGCATTGGTGACAAAGCAATAGGGGATCTGCTTTTCCTCCAGCTGCTCGCAGACCGTTCTGGCCAGGGAAAAGCAGCGCTCTAGCCGCTCCTGCCAGCCCTCGTTTTTTTCGGTGTCGATGTTCAGCAGCACGGTGGCGGTGAGCTCCAGCGTGTAATCGTAATTTTTCACCATCAGCCGACCGGTGCGGGCGCTCTGTGTCCAGGAAATGGACTTCATGGGCTCCCGCCCGGTGTAGTCCCGGAAGCCCAGGGTCAGCACCGGGTCCTCCAACAGAAAGCGGTCCACCGACCGGTCGCCCAGAAAGCCGCCCAGAACGGCATCCAGTCCGGGGCTGCCGCAGCGGGCGGGCATCACCACCAGCTCCTGGAACTGGGAGACATATTCCAGCGTTTCCCCGATGCCAAGGAAGCCGCCGGCATAGAGGGTGGCCTCGGAAAACACATAGCGGCCCCGATGGGAAACCGAGACCGGCAGCTCCTGCCGCCAGGTCTGCCGGGGCATCAGCCACAGACTGGTGCGCAATTCCCGGCGGTTCTGTCCCCGGGGGAACAGCTGTGCCCGGTCATCCTGCACGGTCAGCTCCGCCGGCACCGAAAGGCTGGCCCGGACAAAGGGCAGAAACCGCCGGGAGCGGTTGGTGACAGTGGTGATCAGCGGGACGGCCTCCCCCGGCTCCGCCAGCCGACGGGCGGGGGCGGCATGAAGGCTCACGCCGTCCAGGGCGTGGCGCAGAGACCAGTACTGGGCGGCGGCGATCAGCGCCCCCAGAACCAAAGCAAACAGCAGCATCAGAGGGCCTCGGTGGGGACGGGAACGCGCTCCAGCACCTCGTCCAGCAGCTTTTCGGCGTCCTGGGTATGTGCGGTGCCGGTGCTCACCCGGTGGGCCAGCACCCAGGGAGCCATCTCCCGCACATCCTCCGGGATCACATAGTCCCGCCCGGCAAAGGCCGCCGTTACCTGAGCCGCCTGATACAGGGCGATGGCGCCGCGGGTGGAGACGCCGGAGAGGAAGCGGCTCTCATACCGGGTGGCGGAGATGATGTCCATCAGATAGCCCGCCACAGCAGGAGAGACCTGCACCTCCCGGTAGTGGGCCTTGATCCAGGCGGTTTCCTCTGCCGAAACGACCTGCTCCAGCTCCTCGATCAGCGCGGGAGCGCTTTTCCGCCCCAGGACGGAAAGCTCCTGCTCCCGGGTCATATAGCCCAGCCGCAGGCGCATGAAAAAGCGGTCGGTCTGGGCTTCCGGCAGGGGAAAGGTGCCGTAGGATTCCAGGGGGTTCTGGGTGGCCATCACCAGAAAGGGCTCCTCCAGCGGGGTGGTGACGCCGTCCACCGTAATCTGCCGCTCCTCCATGGCCTCCAGCAGGGAGGACTGGGTGCGGGGGGTGGCCCGGTTGATCTCGTCCGCCAGGACGATGTTGGAGAACAGAGGGCCGGGGCGGAAGCGGAACTCGCCCTGCTTCTGGTCATAATAGTTGATGCCCGTCAGGTCGGAGGGCAGCAGGTCGGGGGTGAACTGGATGCGCTTGAAGCCGCCGCCGACGGTCTTTGCAAAGGCGCGCAGCAGCATGGTCTTGCCGGTGCCGGGCACATCCTCCAGCAGCACATGACCGGAGCAGACGAAGCAGGTGAGCACGCGGCGGATGACCTCCTCCTTGCCTACGATGACCCGGGAGCAGTTTTCAACGACAGCGTTGCAGTATTGGGTGAAGCGGGTGGTTTCCATATGCGGGACCTTCCTTTGTATTGAATTTTATCGTGATAAAGTATAGCACAGTTCTGACGAAAAGAAAAGAAAAAACGCGTTTTGCACAAAGCAAAACGCGTTTTCGGGTCAAATTGCTTAGCCCTCGACGATCGCGCCCATGGGGCAAGCGCCGGCGCAGGTACCGCAGCTCACGCAGGCGTTCTCATCGATCTCGTACTTGCCGCCGGCGTCCTTGATCGCGCCAACGGGGCAAGCGCCGGCGCAGGTACCGCAGCCAACGCAGCCATCAGTGATTTTGTATGCCATAAGAAAAGCACCTCCATAATTGATCTTCCTCTATTCTAACAGAAAAATAAAAAAATTCAATAGGGTATTTCCCGAAATCAGCAGAGAAATAATCGGAGATTTTTCGGACAGGCTATGGACGAGGTGATTTTGATGAAAAAGGAACCCAAAGAGGCCGAGGAGCTGCGCCCCCGGGACAATCATATGACCATGTCCACCCAGCACGGGGATCGCTTTGCGCCGCCGCAGGTGAAAAGCTGATGGAGCATCGGTTTTCGCAGAGCGGACAGCGGGCGCTGATTAACGCCTATCATGCGGCGCGGCGGCTGGGAAATCCGGCCATCGGGCCGGAGCAGCTGCTGCTGGGAGCCCTGCAGCAGGAGGAGCCCCGTTTGTGCCGGATGGCGGAGGCCCGGGTGCGGCAGCGCTGTCCGGAGGCGGAGGAGGCGGAGCAGGGGCCCTCTGCCCTGACACCGGAAGGAGCGGCTTGCATCCGGCAGGCAGCGGCACTGGCAGCGCCCCACGGGATCATCACGGCCCGCTGGCTGCTGGCGGCGCTGGCACGGACGCCCGCCGGGGAGGCGCTGCTGGAGGGGTGCGGCCCGGAGGGCGCGGCGCTGCTGTGCCGTCTGCGGGAGGAGTGCGCTGCCCAGCCGGTCTCCCGCCGGGAGCTGAAGCTGACCCTGCAATTCGGCGAGGACATGACTGCCCGGGCCGCCGCAGGCGGGTACGATCCGGTGACCTGCCGGGAGGAGGCGCTGGAGCGGATGATGCAGATCCTCTGCCGCCGACAGAAGGGCAATCCGGTGCTGCTGGGCCCCGCCGGTGTGGGCAAAACGGCGCTGGTGGAGGGGCTGGCTCAGCGCATCGCGGAGGGCAGTGTTCCGCCGCCGCTGGCAGGCAGACGGCTGGTGTCGCTGCAGCTTTCCGGCATGGTGGCGGGCACCAAGTACCGGGGAGAGTTTGAGGAGCGAGTGCGGGCCGTTTTGCGGGAGGTGCGGGCTGCCGGGGATGTGATCCTCTTTCTGGACGAGCTGCACACCGTCTGCGGCGCGGGCTCGGCCGAGGGAGCCATCGACGCCGGAAATCTGCTCAAGCCCGAACTGGCCCGGGGAGAGCTGCGGGTCATCGGCGCCACCACCGGGCCGGAGTATCAGAAATACATCAGCCGGGACGGCGCCCTGGCCCGTCGGTTTCAGCCCATCCGGCTGCGGGAGACCAACCCGGAGGAGACGGCGCACATCCTGCGGGCGCTGCGTCCGGGCTATGAGCGGCACCACGGACTGCCTATCACCGAGGAGGCCCTTGCGGCGGCAGCGGCCCTTTCCGCCCGGTGCATGCCGGGGCGGGCCGACCCGGACCGATCGGTGGATCTGCTGGATGAGGCCGCCGCCCGGGCGGCCATGGAGCGGGCGGAACAGGTGACCGGGGCGCAGGTACGCCGGGTGGCTGCACTTCTGCGGGGCGGCTGGGAGGACGGCGACCACGCCTGGCGGCAGCGGGTGCTGGCGCTGGAGGAGCTGCTTTCCGACCGGGTGGTGGGACAGCCGGAGGCGGTCTCGCAGGTGGCCCGGGCCATGGTGCGCCGCAGCGCCTTTCCGGCGCAGGATCGCCCCCGGGGCGCGTTTTTGCTGTGCGGCCCCAGCGGCGTGGGCAAGACCAGTCTGGCCCGGGGACTGGCGGAGGGGCTGTTTCCCGAGGGCGGCGGGCTGATCCGGCTGGACATGAGCGAATATCTGGAAAAGCACGCAGTCTCCCGGCTCATCGGCGCACCGCCGGGGTATGTGGGCTACGGAGAGGGAGGACAGCTCACCGAACGGGTCAAGGCCCGCCCTGCCAGCGTAGTGCTGCTGGACGAGGTGGAAAAGGCCCATCCGGAGGTGCTTAATGTGCTGCTGCAAATGCTGGAGGAGGGCTGCCTTACCGACGGCACGGGGGCCTCGGTCAGCTTTCGGGAGACGGTGATCCTGCTCACCTCCAATCTGGGCAGCGAAAGCGCGGGACGGCAGACGCCGGGCTTTGTCCGGGACGGCGGGAGCCGCCGGGAGAGTGTGCTGGCGGCGGTGCGGCAGGCCCTGCGCCCCGAGCTGCTGGGCCGTCTGGACGGCGTGGCAGTGTTTCAGCCCCTGAGCCGGGAGGCGCTGGGCGTCATCCTGCGGCGGCAGCTGGAGGAGCTGGCGGAAAGATGCCTCCGGCGGGGGATCGTCCTGTCCTGGAATGAACAGGCGGAGGAGCAGCTGCTGGAGCGCTGCCGGGAGAGCCGTCTGGGGGCGCGGCCCCTGCGGCAGCTGGTGGAACGGCAGGTGGAGGATCCGCTGGCCGCCGCCATTTTAACCGGAACGGCGGCGGGAGAGGTACGGCTCATTGCCGGAGAGGGTGGCCCGCAGCTTTTGTGGGAGACACCTGCGGCGGTGGGATGAGGGCCGGAGCCTGTGGGCCTTGCCCCACACCCTGCGCCCGCAGGCGCGTTTTGAGGCGATCCGCCCCTCATAATCAATGCAGGAGGTAAGAAAAAAGGGTAAACGCGGGGACGCGATGCTTTTCCGGCGGCAGGGCCGTGCTCCATGGGGGTTCCCATGGAGCTTTTTTGCGTGATGCGCGGGAGAAGGGGATTTTTTGCGCTTTTACTTGCATCCTGAAGGAAAACAGGCTATAATTAAGGGATAAAATACGAGAAGTATGCAGATTTTTTCTTGCAGGAGTGATAAATCCATGACCGATCACGAGAAATTGGCACAATTATTGTTTCCCCATGTGACCCGGACGCCTCAGCAGCTGCTGGAGGAGGTCTTTCCGCCCCGCCCGCTGAAGGAGGGGGCTCCGGTGACCCGCTTTGCACCCAGCCCCACCGGCTTTCTGCATATCGGCGGCGTCTTTACTGCCCTGGTGGGAGAGCGGACCGCCCACACCGGCGGCGGTCGGGTGATCCTCCGCATTGAGGATACCGACAAAAAGCGGGAGGTGGCCGGCGGGGTGGGCCAGATCGTCCGGGGGCTCCGGGATTTCGGCATCACCTTTGACGAGGGCGCTACCGGCGATGACAGCGAATCGGGGGACTATGGCCCCTATACCCAGAGCCATCGGGCCGAGTATTACCATGTGTTCTGCAAGGCGCTGGTGGCGCAGGGCCTTGCCTACCCCTGCTTCTGCTCTGCCGAGGAGATCGCCGAGCTGCGGGCCGGACAGGAGGCGAAGGGCGTCACCCCCGGCTACTGGGGCGACTATGCCCGCTGCCGCAGCCTGACACTGGAGCAGATCGAGGAAAAGCTGCGGGCAGGACAGCCCTATGTGATGCGGATGCGTTCTCCCGGAAAGCCCGGCGACCGGGTGAAGTACAGGGATGGCATCCGCGGCGAAATCGAGATGGAGGCCAACTTTGTGGACGTGGTGCTGCTCAAGAGCGACGGCATCCCCACCTATCACTTCGCCCATATCGTGGATGACACCCTGATGCGGGTCAATCAGGTCATCCGGGCCGATGAGTGGATCGCCTCGGTGCCCATCCACCTGCAAATGTTCTGGCTGTGCGGCCTCAAGCCCCCCAAGTATGCCCATGTCTCCCCCATCATGAAGGAGGAGGACGGCTCCCGCCGCAAGCTTTCCAAGCGTAAGGATCCCGAGGCGGCCGTGGACTTCTTTGTGGAGGAGGGCTATCCCGCCGAGGCGGTGGTGGAGTATCTGCTGACCATTGCCAACTCCAACTTTGAGGATTGGCGCCGACAGAACAAAACGGCTCATTATAACGAGTTCCCCTTCAAGCTCAACAAGATGAGCGCCTCCGGCGCACTGTTTGACCTGGCCAAGCTGAACTCTGTCTCCGGAGAGGTCATCTCCCGCATGACCGCCGAACAGGTGTATGATCTGGCCACCGCCTGGGCGCAGCGCTTTGACCCTGCGCTTTACCGACGACTGTCTGCCGATCCGGCCTATGCCCGGGCGCTGTTTGCCATCGACCGGGGCGGCAAAAAGCCCCGGAAGGATATCCTCCGCTGGAAGGATGTCCCGGGCTATACCGCCTATTTCTTTGATGACAGCTTCTCGCTGGAGGAGACGCTGGAGCTGGATCGGGAATTGCAGAAGCAGGTGCTGGACGCCTATCTGCCCCTGATGGACTGCGCCGACGACAAGGACACCTGGTTCGGCAAGATGAAGGCGGTCTGTGAGCCGCTGGGCATGAGCCCCGATATGAAGGCCTATAAGGCCGAGCCCCAGCGGTTCCGGGGCCATGTGGGCGATGTGAGCGCCGTGGTGCGCATGGCCGTCTGCGGACGGAAGAACACCCCCGATCTCCATGCCATCATGTCCCTGCTGGGGCAGGAGACCTGCCGCCGCCGCCTAGAAAGCTATCGGGCCAGCCTCTGAGTATAACGAACAGGAGTGATTATATATGTCTGAAGAGATCAAGACCTCCAATTTTATTGAAGAATTCATTGTGGAGGATCTGGCCGCCGGCGGCCAGTTCGAAGGGAAAACCGTCCACACCCGTTTCCCGCCGGAGCCGAACGGCTATCTGCACATCGGTCACTGCAAGGCGCTGTGCATCGATTTCGGCACCGCAGAAAAGTTTGGCGGCAAGTGCAACCTGCGCTTTGACGACACCAACCCCACCAAGGAGGATGTGGAGTTCGTGGACGCCATTCAGGAGGATATCCGCTGGCTGGGCTTTGACTGGGATCAGATGCTCTACGGCTCGGACTATTTTGAACAGGACTATGCGTTTGCCGTGGAGCTCATCCGCAAGGGACTGGCCTATGTCTGCGAGCTGACCCCTGAGCAGTTCCGGGAGTATCGCGGCGACACCACCACCCCCGCCCGCTCTCCCTGGCGTGACCGCCCCATGGAGGAATCCCTCGACCTGTTCGAACGGATGAAAAACGGCGAGTTCCCCGAGGGCAAATATACCCTCCGGGCAAAGATCGACCTGGAAAGCGGCAATTTCAATATGCGCGACCCGGTGATCTATCGCATCAAGTATGCCCACCACCACCGTCAGGGGGACAAGTGGTGCATCTATCCCATGTATGATTTCGCCCATCCCATCCAGGATGCGCTGGAGGGCATCACTCACTCCCTGTGCTCTCTGGAGTACGAGGACCACCGTCCGCTGTACAACTGGGTGCGGGACAATGTCTCGGTTCCCTCCAAGCCCCGGCAGATCGAGTTTGCCCGTCTGGGCATCGACCACACCGTCATGTCCAAGCGCAAGCTGCGGGAGCTGGTGGAAAAGGGCTATGTCTCCGGCTGGGATGATCCCCGGATGCCCACCCTGTGCGGTCTGCGCCGCCGGGGCTACACCCCTGCATCCATCCGCAATTTCTGCGAGCGCATCGGCGTGGCAAAGGTGTCCTCCACGGTGGAGTTCGGCTTTCTGGAGCACTGCCTGCGGGAGGATCTCAACGACAATGCCCGCCGGGTCATGGCGGTGCTGCGCCCCGTCAAGCTGGTGATTACCAACTATCCCGAGGGACAGTCCGAGACCATGGAGGTGGAGAATAATCCCCTCAAGCCCGAGGACGGCACACATACTGTCACCTTCTCCCGGGAGCTGTATGTGGAGGCCGACGATTTTCTGGAGACCCCTGTGCCCAAGTACAAGCGCCTGTATCCCGGCGGACCCGAGTGCCGCCTGAAGGGGGCCTATCTTATCACCTGTACCGGCTGTAAAAAGAACGAGGACGGCAGTGTGGCCGAGATCTATGCCACCTATGATCCCGAATCCCGGGGCGGCGACCCCGCCGACGGCCGCAAGGTCAAGGGCGCGACCCTCCACTGGGTGGACGCCGCCACCGCCGCCGACGCGGAGGTGCGTATTTACAACAACCTGTTTACCGAGGCCGACCCGGACAACGCCGAGGGCGGCTTCCTCTCCTGCCTGAACCCCCATTCGCTGGAGGTGCTGAAGGGCTGCAAGGTGGAGGCCTCTCTGAAGGGCGTCCAGGCGCCTGCCGACTTCCAGTTCCTGCGGCAGGGCTATTTCTGCGTGGACAGCAGGGACAGCACCCCCGAGCATCTGGTCTTTAACCGGGCCGTGGAGCTCAAGGGCGCGAAGTTCTGAGTATGGATCATTATCTGGACAACGCCGCCACCACCGCCGTTTTACCCTGCGCCCGGCAGGCGGCACTGGCCGCCATGGAGGAGTTCGGAAACCCCGGCTCCCTCCATGCCCGGGGCGTCCGGGCCAGAGGGCTGCTGGATGCCAGCCGCAGGACGGTGGCCGACGCGCTGGGCGTCCGGCCGTCCTGCATCACCTTTACCTCCGGCGGCAGTGAAAGCACCAACACCGCTCTCCGGGGCGCGGCCATGAAGCAGCGGGGCCTCGGACGGCACATCGTCTCCACCCAGATCGAGCATGACGCCACACTCAACACCCTGAAGGCCCTGCAAAATCAGGAGTTCACCGTCTCTCTGGCGGCCCCGGAGCGGGACGGCAGCCTGACGGCGGAGGCGCTTCGCGTCCAGCTTCGCCCCGATACCTGTCTGGTCAGCGTGATGGCGGTGTGCAACGAGACCGGGGCGGTTCTCCCTCTGCGGGAGCTCCGCGCCGCCATGAACGAGATCTGCCCCCGGGCGCTGCTCCATGTGGATGCGGTACAGGCCTTCTGTAAGATCGAGCTGCCCATGGAGTGCATCGACCTGATGAGCCTTTCGGCCCACAAGATCGGCGGACTCAAGGGCAGTGGCGCACTGTATGTCCGGGAGGGGCTGCACCTGTCTCCGCTGATCTACGGCGGCAATCAGGAGAACGGCCTGCGTTCCGGCACCGAGGCCATGCCGCAGATCGCCGCCTTTGCCGCGGCGGCCGGGGAGCGGATGGCCCATTTTGCGGAGGACACTGCCCGGATGGCGGCATTGCGGGACCGGCTGCTTTCCGGCGCGGAGGCGCTGGGCTGCCGGATCAACACGCCCGCGGGCTGCGCACCCCATATCGTCAATCTGTCCCCCTGCACCGGCCGTTCGGAGGTCTACATCCGGGTGCTGTCCGATCAGGGGATCTATGTCTCCGGCGGCTCCGCCTGCAGCCGGGGGAAAAAGTCCCATGTGCTCACCGCCATGCGGGTATCCGGCAAAAATGCCGATGCGGCCCTCCGGGTCAGCCTGTGTCCCGAAACCACGGAGGAGGACATCCGTGCATTCCTGGCAGCGCTTTCTGCCGCAAAAGGGATGTTTTGAACGCTGCGCTCCCTTGTGACGCTTGCCCGATCAAAAGGAACGCCCGCCCCGGCGAGGGGCAGCAGGGCGCGGGGCTCCAGGCCCCGCGTTCCCCGGCAGTATCAGAAAGGAAATGATTATGAGAGAAATTCTGCTCTGCAAATGCGGCGAGCTGGTGCTCAAGGGCCTCAATCGCCGCAAATTTGAGGATCGTCTTCAGAAGACCCTCTACTGGCGTCTGAAAAAGGTGGGCAATTTCAAGATCCACGGCTGTCAGTCCACTTTTTATGTGGAGCCGCTGGACGAGAACGCCTCCATGGATGAAGCCGCGCAGGTCTGCTGCCGGGTCTTCGGTCTGGTAGGCGTCTGCCGCGCCGTGGTGTGTGAAAAGGATATCCGCGACATCTGCGAAAAGGCGGCTCTCTATTTGAAGGATACTCTGGCGGGTGTCCGCACCTATAAGGTCGAGACCCGCCGCGCTGACAAGCGCTTCCCCCTGACCTCTCCCCAGATCAGCCGGGAGGTGGGCGGCTATCTCAGCGATGTGTACGGTCATTTGCAGCCCCGGATGGAGGACCCCCAGATCACCGTCCGGGTGGAGGTGCGGGAGGAGTATGCCTTTGTCCACGGCGGCCCCATCGCCGGGGCGGGCGGTCTTCCCACCGGCACCTCCGGCAAGGGGCTGCTGCTGCTGTCCGGCGGCATTGATTCTCCCGTGGCCGGGTGGATGATGGCCAAGCGCGGACTGGAGCTGGAGGGCGTGCATTTCTTCAGCTATCCCTACACCTCGCAGGAGGCCAAACAGAAGGTGCTGGATCTGGCACAGATCCTCTCCCGCTGGTGCGGTCGGCTCACCGTCACGGTGGTGCCCTTTACCCACATCCAGACCGAGATCCGGGACAAGTGCCGGGAGGATTATTTCACGCTGGTGATGCGCCGCTTCATGATGCGTCTGGCCGAAGCCACCGCCCGGCAGCGGGATTGCCAGTGCCTTATCACCGGTGAATCGCTGGCGCAGGTGGCCTCCCAGACCGTGCAGGCCATCCAGACCACCAACGCCGTCTGCGACCTGCCGGTGCTGCGCCCGGTCATCGGCATGGACAAGGAGGAGATCGTCACCATCGCCCGCCGCATCGAGACGCTGGAGACCTCCATCCTGCCCTATGAGGACTGCTGCACGGTGTTCACACCCAAGCATCCCCAGACCAAGCCCACGCTGGAAAAGGTGCTGGAGGAGGAGAGCCGGCTGGATGTGGAGGGACTGGTGGCCGAGGCGCTGGCCAATGTGGAACGCATCACGCTGGGGTGAGCCGATGAACTGTGAAATTCTGGCCGTAGGCACCGAGCTGCTGCTGGGGGAGATCGTCAATACCGACGCGCAGATGATCGCCCAGCGCCTCAATGAGCACGGCTTTAATGTATATTGGCAGACTGTGGTGGGGGATAATCCCGCCCGCCTCCGGCAGGCGCTGGAAATCGCCCGCGACCGGGCCGATATCCTCATCACCACCGGCGGCCTTGGCCCCACGGCCGATGATCTGACCAAGGAGACCGTGGCAGCCGTATTTGGCCGACGCCTGAGCATGGACGAAGAGCAGCTGGCCCGGCTGAAGCAGCGTATGGGCCCGGGGATGACCCCCAACAACGAAAAGCAGGCCATGCTGCCCGAGGGCTGCACCGTTCTGGTGAATGACTGGGGCACGGCACCCGGCTGCGCCTTTGAAGAGCAGGGAAAGCATGTGATTATGCTCCCCGGCCCGCCCCGGGAGTGCCGCCCCATGCTGGAATACCGGGCGCTGCCTTATCTGGAAAAGCTTCAGGGCGGCGTCATCGGCAGCCGGTATGTGAAGATCTTCGGTCAGGGCGAAAGCTCGGTGGAATATGCCGTACGGCCGCTGATGGAGCGGCTGGAGGGGGTCACGCTGGCCCCCTATGCCAAGGAGGGCGAATGTGAGCTGCGGGTCACCGCCCGCGCCGGGAGCCGGGAGGCCGCACTGGCCCTGTGCGACCCGGTGGTGCGGGAAATCCGGGAGCTGCTGGGGGATAAGGTCTATGGCGTGGATGTGTCCTCGCTGGAGGAGGTGGTGGTCCGCGGGCTGGAGGCCCGGCGGATGACCATCGCCGCTGCCGAAAGCTGCACCGGCGGACTGCTGGCCAAGCGGCTCACCGATGTTCCCGGCGCATCCGGTGTCTTTGGCTACGGCTGCGTCACCTATTGCAACCAGGCCAAAATCGGCCTGCTGGGTGTTTCGCCCGAGACCATCGCCGCCCACACCGAGGTCAGCGCTCCCTGCGCACTGGAAATGGCCCGGGGGGTGCGGCGGCTGTCGGGTGCGGATGTCGGCGTCAGCACCACCGGCTATGCAGGCCCCGGCGGCGGCACGGAGGAGCATCCCGTGGGCACGGTGTACATCGGCCTCAGCTGGGAGGGCGGCGAGACCGTGATCTGTCCCGACCGGCGCTATATGCGCTCCCGGGAGCAGGTGCGCCGTCAGGCCGCCAGCCACGCACTGGATCTGGTGCGGCGGGAAGTGCTGCACCTCTGACCAAACGAAAGAACCGACCGCCGCGGAGCCAACGCGGCAGATGTGGAGGAGATCGTTTTGAGCAAGATTTTGATTGTGGAGGATGAGCAGACCATTGTGGATCTGATCACCTTTAATCTGAAGCGGGAGGGCTTTGAGGTGGACGCCGCCTATGACGGCGTCACCGGTCTGGAAAAGGCCCTGTCCGGCTGGGCCGACCTGATTCTGCTGGATGTGATGCTGCCCGGCATGAACGGCTTTGATCTGCTGAAAAGGCTGCGGCAGGAGAGCGATGTGCCGGTAATTATGGTCACCGCCCGGGAGGAGGAGCGGGACAAGGTCTTCGGGCTGGAGACCGGCGCTGACGATTACATGACCAAGCCCTTCTCTGTCAAGGAGCTGGTGGCCCGCATCCGGGCCAATACCCGGCGCAAGGCCGGGGAGGGCCGCAACGGCGGCAGCCGCATGGCCTTTGGCCCTTATACCGTGGATACCGGGATGCAGGAGGTGCGCCGCGACGGCACACCGGTGGAGCTGACCCAGCGGGAGTACGATCTGGTGTGCTATTTTCTCACCTCGGCGGGCCGGGTGGTCTCCCGGGAGGAACTGATGGAGAAGGTCTGGGGCTACGAGTATTACGGCGACCTGCGGACGGTGGATGTTGCCATGCGGCGGCTGCGGGAAAAGCTGGAGGATGACCCCGCCAGCCCCAGATATTTTATCACCAAGCGCGGCGCGGGGTATTATCTGCAAAAATAAGCGCTGCGGGGGCGCGGGGCGGGCAAGGCCCCGCCAATTCCCGGCGCTCACCGCCGGCAGCTTACAGAAAAGGAGGGCGACTGCCCCATGTTCCGCAGTCTTCACCGCAAGCTGGTGCTGGTTCTGGTATTGCTCATCGTGTCGGTTATGGCCGTGGTGGCCACCTTCCTGATCAATTCCATGACCTCCTATCACATCCGCGAGTTTCAAAACCAGATGGCCTCGGTGTTTACCTCTGAGTTCATTCTGACGCTGGAGAAAAATGCCGAGGACGGCGACACCCTCCGGGGGATGATCGAGGCCTATTCGGCTCCGCTGGGCATTGACGAATACCGCTGCTTTTATGTGCTGGACGGCCGCAACGGCAGCTATCTCTGTGGTTCTGACGACGATTACGGCGCTCATCTGATCAAGACCCCCAACATTCTCACCGCTATGAACGGGCAGGTGGGGCAGCAGACCAGGTCTCTGGGGGAATACTTTGATGTGGCCATCCCCATCCGTGACGGCGACGGCGGCGGCGTGGCCTTTGTGGTGGGGGTGCTGGACGACAAATCCGAGCTGCAGGAGCTCAACTGGAACCTGTTCACCATTTTGATCCAGGCCATGCTGTTTGGCCTGGTGGTGGCCATCTGCCTGTCCTTTTTGCTGTCCAAAACCATCACCGACCCGGTGGAGCGCCTGACCGATCAGGCCGCCCGCATCGCGGCGGGGGACTTTGACTCCTCTGCAAACATCCGCTCCGGCGACGAGATCGGTATTCTCAGCGATACCTTTGACGAAATGAGCGCCCAGCTGTCCGCGACTCTGGGACAGGTGGAGGAGGAGCGCAACAAGCTGGAGACCCTGTTCCTCCATATGGCCGACGGCATGGTGGCCTTTGACGAGCAGGGCCGCCTGCTGCAGTTCAACCCGGCGGCCGAGGGGATGCTGGGCTGCACGCTGGGGACTGAGCTGCGGTATACCGATGTCTTCCCCGATGTGCAGGTGCGGCAGGAGGATGTGGCCAAGGATGGCCGCTCCATCGAGATCGACTTTGCCGCCGGGCCCCGGTTCCTCAAGATCTACTTTGCGCCCATCCGGCTGGGCACCGACAACACTGGCCTGATGGCCGTGCTCCACGATGTTACCGAGCAGCGCAAGCTGGACGACAGCCGCCGGGAGTTCGTGGCCAATGTCTCCCACGAGCTGCGCACCCCGCTGACAAATGTCCGGGGCTATGCCGAGACCCTGATGAGTGCCGACGACATCGACCGGGAGACCCAGCTGCGCTTCCTGGGGGTCATCAGCAGCGAGGCCGACCGAATGACCCGCATCGTCAAGGATCTGCTGACCCTGACCCGGCTGGATTACAACCGGATGGAGATGCACATGGAGCCCATGGATCTGCGGGAGCTGGGACAGAAGGCCGCGCAGGCCATGGAGGGGCAGGCGGCCGGCAAGGGCCTGACCCTGACCTGCACCCTGCCCGAGGCTCTGCCTCCGGTGCTGGGGGATGCCGAGCGCATCCAGCAGGTGGTCATCAATATCATCACCAATGCCATCAAGTACAACAAGCCTCATGGTTCCATCCGGGTCACCGGCGGAACGGAGGAGGAACAGGTATTCCTCCGGGTGGAGGACACCGGCATCGGCGTCCCCAAGGAGGATCAGGGCCGTCTGTTCGAGCGGTTTTACCGGGTGGATAAGGCCCGCAGCCGGGAAAGCGGCGGCACAGGCCTGGGGCTGGCCATCGCCAAGCAGATCGTGGAGAGCCACGGCGGCCACATCGGCTTTGAGAGCGAATACGGACAGGGCAGTGCCTTTACCGTATACCTCCCCCGGCTGAAGGAGGGCGGCGGCTATGGCCGATAAGCTGAAAAATCTGTTGCTGGCGGTGCTGGTGCTGCTGATGCTGGGACTGGTGACCGGCACCTTTCTAATCAGCGTCCGGGGCGATGGCGCGGGCCTCCGGCTTTCTCAGGAGAGCGACGCCGCAGAGGGGGAGACCGTCCTGCGGTCAGCCGCTCTGCCGGAGACCGTCACCGTGCTGAAGCCCGAGGGGGCCTGGCTGGCGCTGGAGGAGAACCGTCAGGAGCTGCTGTATCAGCAGCTTGAGCCGCTGTTTCAGGAGGCGGTGGGCTCTGCCGGCGGGCTGGAGCCGATCACCGGGGCCGACTGGCTTTCGCGGCTGGAGGGCACCGGCATTCTGCTGCAATATCATGTGGCCCAGCCACTGTATCTTTTACAGGACTGGGGCGGCGGCGAAGCACTGCGGGAGGATATCCATGTCTGCGGCGCGGCCATGGTCGCCGGAGAGGAGCGGGTGGAACTGCTGCTGACCGATCGGGAGGGCGGCTGCTGGCGGGCCGAAACGGCTGCGTCCCTGGCCGAGCTGGAGAGCCTGTGCGCTTCGGTGGAGGGCACCAACGCCCGGCTGACCCGGCAGAGCAGCCAGGTGGCGGCCGACACCGTGCTCACCACCGGCGTGACCACCTGCGGGATCCTGACGATCGCGCCGCTGGAGGCGGCCAGCCGGGGCGAGCTTTCCCAGAGCGTGCAGTCGCTGCTGGGCATGAACCCCTACCTGACCCGGGTGTATCAGAGCGCCGAGGGCAGCCTGGTCTATGTGGAGGGCCGCAGCACCCTCAGTCTGTCACCCGAGGGCGACCTGCATTATGACGGGGCCGAGGGCATCGGCCTGGAGCTCACCGAGGAGGGCACTGCCCGCAAGGCACAGCTCTGCCGCCAGGTGTGCGATCTGCTGTACCGTCTGTGGGAGCAGACAGGGGCCTCCGGCGCGCTGAGTCTGGAGGAGGTACGCCTGGAGGCGGACAGCGGCACGCTGTGGTTTGGCCTGCGGGCGGGGACGCTGTTTGCCGAACGGCGGGAGGGCAGCTGGGCCACCGTCGTGGTGGAAAACGGCGCTGTCACCGGCCTGACGGCGGCCCTGCGACTGCTGGAGGAGACCGGAACGGTCTCCCTTCTGCCCATGACACAGGCGGAGGCGGCACTGCCGCAGGGCAGGGCTGCCTTGCGGCTGCGGCTGCTGGAGCAGGCCGACGGGACTCTGCTGCCGGAGATTTGCAGCGTGACGGAGGAATGACCGGTGGAGTGGAAGAATCTGCGAAAATGGATGATCTTGACGCTGCTGGCGGTGGACCTGTTTCTGGCGGGCAATCTGCTGTGGCAGGTGCATGAGCAGCGGCAGAGCGAACGCACGGCCCTGCTGGACGCCGTGCAGGTGGCGCAGCGCCGGGGCATCGCTCTGGATGCCGAGGCCCTTCTGGGCCTGCCGGTCGCGCCGGAGGCCTTCGGCACTCAGCGCAGTACGGCGCTGGAGCAGCAGGCGGCGGCTGCCCTTCTGGGTGAGCCGCTCCAGCAGGAGGGCCCGGGCGGCGGTGTCAGCATCTACCGGGGGGAGCGGGGAAGACTCAGCTTCCGCCGGGGCGGCGCACTGGAGCTGGAGCTGATCCGGCAGGAAGCCGGAGCCGGGGACTGGCAGAAGCTGCTGGCATCTGCCGGATTTCCGGTGGAGGAGGTGCGGATGGAGCAGCAGGGAGACGGGGTCACCCTGATCCAGTGCCAGCAGGGGGCGACAATTGTCAACAGCCGCCTGACCTGCACGGCGGCGGAGGGCACGGCACAGGTGCGGGGCCGCTGGCTCCTCAGCCGGGAGCTCACCGCCTCGCAGGAGAGTCTGAGCCGGGCCCAGCTGGCCCTGGCGCTGTGTGATCTGCTGGAGATGCGGGGGATAGAGGCCCCGGACGGGCTGGAATTTGGCTATTCGCTGCAAAGCGAGGACACTCAGTCCCTGCTGCTGGAGCCGGTGTGGATCGTCACCTGCGGGACGGAGCAGCTGCTGCTCAGCTGCCTCACCGGAAGCGAGCTGGCCTATCAGCCGGTGTGAGCTTTGGACAACGCTTCAAAAAACTTCAAAAATTCTTTGAAAAATGGCCGCTGCCGCTTTTTATTTTCAAGGATTTGTGGTACACTAAAGTTGAACCTGCACCCAATGGGTGTAAAAACTTCAAACAGTAACAGAATGAGGGGGCTTCCTCTTTTGGATAAATTTGTAATTCACGGCGGGAAACCGCTTTTTGGCGAGGTCACGGTCAGCGGCGCAAAAAATGCCGCCGTTGCCATCATCCCCGCCGCTGTGCTGGTGGACGGGGTCTGCCGCATCGAGAATATTCCCATGGTCAGCGATGTGCTCATCCAGCTGGAGATCCTGCGGGAGCTGGGCTGCGGTGTCCGCATGGTGAACAAAAGCACCGTGGAGATCGACGCCACGACCCTGCGAACCAGCCGCGCCGTCAGCGAGCTCAACCGCAAGATGCGGGCCAGCTATTATCTCATCGGCGCGTTTCTGGGCCGGTTCCGGCGGGCTGAGGTGGCCATGCCCGGCGGCTGCAACTTCGGCGGCGTGCGGCCCATCGACCAGCATATGAAGGGCTTCGAGGCGCTGGGAGCGGCCATGGAGATCCGCAACGGCATCGTTTACGCCGATGCCTCTCAGGGCCTGCACGGGGCGAATATCTATCTGGATGTGGCCAGCGTGGGCGCGACCATCAACATCATGCTGGCCGCCTGCCTCACTGAGGGGCAGACCGTCATTGAAAACTCCGCCAAGGAGCCCCATATCGTGGATCTGGCCAACTTCCTCAACTCCATGGGCGCGGATATTATGGGCGCGGGCACCGATGTGATCAAGATCCGGGGCGTGTCCAGCCTGTCCGGCGGCTTTTATTCCATCATCCCCGACCAGATCGAGGCCGGGACCTATATGGCGGCCGTGGCGGCGGCGGGGGGCAGCGTTTTGGTAAAAAGCGTCATCCCCAAGCACATGGACTGCATCACCGCCAAGCTGGAGGAGATGGGCTGCCGTGTGGAGGAGGAGGACGACAACATCCGGGTCACCCGGGAGGGGCCGCTTCACAAGATCCAGGTGAAGACCATGTATTATCCCGGCTTCCCCACCGATATGCAGCCCCAGCTGTCGGCGGCCCTCTGCCTGGCACAGGGAACCTCTGTGGTGACCGAGGGCGTCTGGGAGAACCGCTTCCGCTATTCCGATGAGCTGCGGCGCATGGGGGCACGCATCCAGGTGGACGGCAAGGTAGCCGTCATCGAGGGCGTGGAAAAGCTCACCGGTGCGCCGGTGCGTGCCTCTGACCTCCGGGCCGGGGCAGCGCTGGTCATTGCCGGGCTGGCGGCCGAGGGCGTCACCGAGATCGAGGAGATCGGCTATATTGAGCGGGGCTACGAGGATATCGTGGAGAAGCTGCGCCGCCTGGGGGCGGACATCGCCCGGATATCCTTCCCGGAAGCACCTCCGGTAGCAAAGGCAAACTGAACACAATCGGCGGCGGGCGCGCAGCGTTGCCCGCCGCTTTCGTACATAAAAGAGGGAACCATGACCTATTTCTGCACTCTGGCCAGCGGCAGCTCGGGAAACAGCGCCGTGTATGTCAGCGACCGGCAAAGCCTGCTTATAGATGCCGGGAAAAATGCCCGCTATCTCCGGGAGAGTCTTCGCCGGCTGGCGCTGGACGCCGCTGAACTCAGCCACATCCTCATCACCCACAGCCACAGCGACCATGTTTCCGCGCTGCCGGTGCTGCTGAAGCACACCCGCGCCACGCTGGTGTGCTCCCACGACACCTTTTCCGCCATCGCAAACCGGCTGCCCCAGGGGACGCCTGTCCGGCTGTTTACACCCGGCGAGTCGCTGCTGCTGGGAATGGTGCCGGTGCGCACCTTTGCCACCTCTCACGATGCCCCCGGCAGCTGCGGCTATGTGCTGGGCAGGGCCGGAGAGCAGGCTGCCGTCTGCACCGATCTGGGCACCGTCACCGGGGAGATCTTTGAGACCCTCCGGGGCAGTCGCGTGGTGCTGCTGGAGTTCAACCACGACGCCGGGCTGGTGAAGACCGGGCCCTATCCCTATTATCTGAAGCAGCGCATCCTGTCGGAGCAGGGGCATCTTTCCAACAAATTTGCCGCCAAGGTGGCCCGCCGCCTGTGCCAGACCGGCACCGAAACAGTGATCCTGGCCCACCTCAGCGCCGAAAACAACACGCCCGAGCTGGCGCTTTCCACCGCAAGGGAGGGGCTGGAGGGGCTGGAGGCGCGGTTGCTGCTGGCTCCCCGGAGCGAGCCGGGCGAGCTGATCCTGCTGTAAAAAGGAGAAGGAGCTATGCTGAGCATTCGTCTGATCTGTGTGGGCAAGCTGAAGGAGCGCTTTTATCTGGAAGCCTGCCGGGAATATGAAAAGCGTCTGTCCGGCCTTTGCCGACTGGAGATCCTGCAGCTGGACGAGGAGCCCGACCGTCCCGGCGCGCTGGCCCGGGAGGCCGAGCGGATCCGCGCTGCCATCCCCCAGGGAAGCTATGTCATCGCCATGTGTATCGAGGGGAAGACCATGTCCTCGGAGGGACTGGCAGAGCGGCTGCAGCAGCTGCAAAACAGCGGCGTCTCCCGCCTGTGCATCCTGATCGGCTCCTCACGGGGCATGGAGGAAGGACTCAAGGCGGAGGCCGGGCTGCGGCTTTCCATGTCGCCCATGACCTTCCCCCATCACCTGGCCCGGGTCATGGTGCTGGAGCAGATCTACCGGGGGCTTTCCATCCTGGCGGGGAGCAAATATCACAAATGAGCGCCAACGGCGGGCGCTTTGCTCCACAGCCGCCGATGTTCGACCGGAAGGGACTTTGCCTGGGGAAACGCACAAAATCGTTAAGGAAATGTCGCAATCTCGTTAGGGAAATAACGGCAGCGGTGATTTCAACGGTTTTCCATCAAAATTCCGGAGAAAAACCATCAATTTAGGTGTTGAAAAGGCGCGCAATTCCTAATATAATAAAAATTGGTTAAGTGGGTAAACATACTTAGAAAAATATATCAAAGGAGTGTTTTATCATGAAAGAAGTTTATCTGGTAAGCATGGCCCGTACTGCTGTTGGCAGCTTCGGCGGCAGCCTGAAGACCACCCCCGCCGTTGAGCTGGGCGCCCTGGTCATCAAGGAAGCTCTGAAGCGCGGCGGCGTGGACGCTGCCAAGGTGGATGAAGTCTTCTTCGGCAATGTGCTGCAGGCCGGTCTGGGCCAGAACCCCGCCCGTCAGGCTGCGCTGAAGGCCGGTCTGCCCATCGAGACTCCCGCCACCACCCTGAACAAGGTGTGCGGCTCCGGTCTGCACAGCGTCTCCATTGCCTACCGCACCATCATGGCCGGTGAGGCTGAGTGTGTCGTGGCCGGCGGTATGGAGAGCATGAGCATGGCTCCCTATGTGATGAACGCCGCCCGCTGGGGTGCCCGCATGAACAACACCAACATGGTGGACGCCATGGTCAACGATGGCCTGTGGGATGCCTTCAATAACTATCACATGGGCATCACTGCCGAGAATGTGGCCGAGAAGTACGGCATCACCCGCGAGATGCAGGATGAGCTGGCTCTGCGCAGCCAGACCCGCGCCGCCGCTGCCATCGCCGAGGGCCGCTTCAAGGACGAGATCGTCCCCGTGGTCATCCCCCAGAAGAAGGGCGATCCCATCGTCTTCGACACCGATGAGTATGTCAAGGCTTCCACCACTGCCGAGAAGCTGGCCAAGTTGAAGCCCGCCTTCAAGAAGGACGGCACCGTTACCGCCGGTAACGCCTCCGGTATCAACGACGGCGCTGCCGCCATCATCGTGGCCTCCGGCGAGTTCGTCAAGGCCAACGGCCTGAAGCCCATGATGAAGATCGTCTCCACCGGCTCTGTTGGCGTCGATCCCGCTCTGATGGGCACTGGCCCCATCCCCTCCGTCCGTCAGGCTCTGAAGAAGGCCGGTCTGGAGACCAAGGATATCGACCTGTTTGAGCTGAACGAGGCCTTTGCCGCTCAGGCTGCTGCCGTCAACGCCGAGCTGGGCCTGACTCCCGACAATGTCAATGTAAACGGCGGCGCCATCGCCATCGGCCATCCCATCGGTGCTTCCGGTGCCCGCATCCTGGTCTCCCTGTGCTATGAGATGGAGCGCCGTCAGTCCAAGTACGGTGTCGCCTCCCTGTGCATCGGCGGCGGTATCGGCGAGGCTCTGGTCGTCGAGCGGGTCTAAACTGTAAATTTTTTAACAAAATCGCGAAAAACCGCAAAAAAACCTTCATAACCTATCGTTTATAATTTGACAAACTCGAAACAGACCGATATAATAGAGGCAGGATGTCAGACGCGGGGTCTTACTCCCCCGCGTCTGGTTTCCGCCTGTTTTGTCATGTACTGTCATGAAGGAGGTCTTCGACATGGATTATGTAAAGCTGTCTGCGGAGGGTGCCGTCGGTGTATTGACCATCGATCGTCCCGCCGCGCTGAATGCCCTGAACGACCAGGTCATCCGTGAGCTGGATCAGGCGCTGGATAGTCTGGATCTGGAGCAGATCCGCTGCCTGGTGGTCACCGGTGCGGGCCAAAAGGCCTTTGTTGCCGGAGCCGACATCGGCCAGATGCGCGGCCTGACCCGTGCGGAGGGCGAGGCCTTCGGCAAGCTGGGCAACGATGTGTTCCGCAAGCTGGAGACCCTTCCCATTCCTACGATCGCTGCCGTTTGCGGCTTTGCCCTGGGCGGCGGCTGCGAGCTGGCCATGAGCTGTGATATCCGCCTGTGTTCCGACACCGCCGTCTTCGGCCAGCCCGAGGTGGGCCTGGGCATCACCCCCGGCTTCGGCGGTACCCAGCGCATGGCACGCCTGATCGGCATGGGCCGCGCCAAGGAGCTGCTGTACACCGCCCGCAAGGTCAAAGCGCCGGAGGCGCTGGCCATCGGTCTGGTGCAGGGCGTCTACTCCGTGGAGGAGCTGATGCCCGAGGCTCTCAAGCTGGCGGGCCGCATCGCCGGAAATGCCCCCATCGCCGTCCGTGCCTGTAAAAAGGCGGTGAACGACGGCTTGCAGGTGGATATGGATCAGGCCATCGTGGTGGAGGAGAAGCTGTTCGGCTCCTGCTTTGAGACACAGGATCAGCAGAACGCCATGGGCGCTTTTGTGGAAAAGCGCAAGCCCGAGCCCTTTGTCAATCGCTGAAAAACCGTTCGCAAGAGCTTTTTTCAAAAAATAAACTGTATTAGGAGGAATTACTATGAAGGTAGCAGTATTTGGAGCAGGAACCATGGGCAGCGGCATTGCGCAGGTCTTTGCACAGGCCGGCAACGAGACCTATCTGTTTGCCAGCTCTCCCGCCAGCGCACAGCGCCACAAGGATAAGCTGGCCGCCGGTCTGGAGAAGCGCGTTGCCAAGGGCAAAATGACCCAGGAAGCCGTTGACGCTATCCTGAACAACATCAAGATCGAAGAAAAGGCCGCCTGCGCCGACTGCGATCTGATCCTGGAGACCGTCAAGGAAGACATGGCCACCAAGAAGACCCTGCTGAAGGAGCTGGACGAGCTGGTGAAGCCCGAGGCCGTTTTCGCCTCCAACACCTCTTCTCTGTCCATCACCGAGATCGGCTTCGGTCTGAAGCACGAGATGGTGGGCATGCACTTCTTTAACCCCGCTCCCAATATGAAGCTGGTGGAAGTCATCGCCGGTGCAAACACCTCTGCCGAGCTGGTGCAGAAGATCAAGGATCTGTCTGTTGAGCTGGGCAAGACCCCCGTTGAAGTCAGCGAAGCCCCGGGCTTTGTTGTCAACCGCATCCTGATCCCCATGGTCAACGAGGCTGTTGGCCTGGTGGAGGCCGGTGTGGCCTCTGTGGAGGATGTGGATACCGCCATGAAGCTGGGCGCCAACCATCCCATGGGTCCCCTGGAGCTGGGCGACCTGATCGGTCTGGATGTCTGCCTGAGCATCATGGATGTGCTGTACAACGAGACTCACGACAGCAAGTATCGCGCTTACAGCCTGCTGCGCAAGATGGTTCGCAGCGGCAAGCTGGGCCGCAAGACCAAAGTCGGCTTCTACGACTACAACAAATAATTTTTGGTTCGCAAAATTTGAAATATTGCGTGAAAACGCAAGGAGGGTAATTTATGGATTTCGTTTTGAGCAAAGAGCATGAGATGCTCCGCAAAATGTACCGTGAGTTTGCGGAGACCGAAGTCAAGCCCCTGGCCGAGGAGATCGATGAGGAAGAGCGCTTCCCCATGGAGACCGTCAAGAAGATGGCCAAGCTGGGCATGATGGGCATCTACTTCCCCAAGCAGTACGGCGGCGCCGGCGCGGATGTGCTGGCCTATGCCATGGCTGTGGAAGAGCTGGCCAAGGTCTGCGGTACTACTGCCGTTGTCGTCTCTGCTCACACCTCTCTGTGCTGCGCTCCCATCTTTGAGCATGGTACCGAGGAACAGAAGATGAAATATCTGCCCAAGCTGTGTGCCGGCGAGTGGATCGGCGCCTTCGGTCTGACCGAGCCCGGCGCAGGTACCGATGCACAGGGCCAGCAGACCACCGCTGTCCTGGATGAGTCCGGCGAGAACTGGATCCTGAACGGCTCCAAGTGCTTCATCACCAACGGCAATGTGGCCAATGTCTTTGTGGTCATCGCCGTCACCGGCAAGACCACCGACAAGAAGGGCCGTCCCATGAAGGAGATCTCTGCCTTCATCGTGGAGGGCACCGACCCCGGCTTCTCTCAGGGCAAGCACGAGAAGAAGATGGGTATCCGCGGCTCCTCTACCTGCGACCTGATCTTCGAGGATTGCGTGATCCCCAAGGATCGTCTGCTGGGCAAGAAGGGCGAGGGCTTCAAGATTGCCATGAAGACTCTGGACGGCGGCCGTATCGGCATTGCTTCTCAGGCTCTGGGCCTGGGCGAGGGTGCCGTTGCGGAAGCCATCAAGTACACCAAGGAGCGCGTCCAGTTCGGCAAGCGCATCAGCCAGTTCCAGAACACCCAGTTCCAGCTGGCCGATATGCACACCCGGATGCAGGCTGCCCAGTTCCTGGTCTATTCTGCCGCTATGAAGAAGATGGAGCACGCCAAGAACCCCAAGGTCTCCTACAGCATGGATGCCGCTATGGCCAAGCTGTTCGCTGCCGAGGCTGCTTCCGACGTGACCCGTCGTGCCGTCCAGCTGTTCGGCGGCTACGGCTATACCCGTGAGTATCCCGTGGAGCGCATGATGCGCGACGCCAAGATCACCGAGATCTATGAGGGTACTTCTGAGGTTCAGAGAATGGTCATCGCCAGCAACCTGGGTGTGAAATAAGTAGGAGGTAAGCAAGTTATGAAAATCATTGTTTGTGTCAAGCAGGTTCCGGATACCTCCGGCAAGGTTGCTGTCAATCCCGACGGCACCCTGGACCGTGCTTCTATGCAGACCATCATCAATCCCGATGATAAAAACGCCATTGAGGCTGCTCTGCAGCTGAAGGACAAGACCGGCTGCCGCGTCACCGCCGTCACCATGGGCCCCCCTCCTGCCGAGGGCATGCTGCGTGAGCTGATCGCCATGGGCTGCGATGACGCCGCCCTGATCTCCGGCCGTGAGTTTGGTGGTTCCGATACCTTCGCTACCTCCCAGATCATCGCCGCCGGCATCAACGCCCTGGGCCTGGAGGAGGACGACATCGTCTTCTGCGGCCGTCAGGCTATCGACGGTGATACCGCTCAGGTCGGTCCCCAGATTGCTGAGAAGCTGGGCATCCCCCAGATCACCTATGCTGCCGACATCCAGGTGGACGGCCGCAAGGTCACCGTCAAGCGTATGCTGGAAGACGGCTACATGACCGTCGAGACCCAGACTCCCTGCCTGATCACCTGCATCAAGGAGCTGAACGAGCCCCGTTATATGAGCGTCGGCGGTATCGTCGAGGCTTACAGCAAGCCCATGGATGTCATGGATTATCCCCGTCTGAAGGATGATCCCCTGATCGAGGCCGACACCATTGGTCTGGCTGGTTCTCCCACCAACATTCTGACCTCCTTCACGCCTCCCCAGAAGGGCGCCGGCATGATGCTGGAAGGCGCAGATAAGGCTACCTGCGAAAAGCTGGCTGGCATCCTGGCCGCCAAGCACATTATCTGATTGAAAGGAGTTTAGGACAAATGAGCGAGTTTAAGAATACGGTACTGGAAGACTTCAAAAATGTTTGGGTCTTCTGTGAGCAGCGCCAGGGCGTTCTGATGCCCACCGACTTTGAGCTGATCTCCGAGGGCCGCAAGCTGGCCGACGAGCTGGGCGTTAAGCTGTGCGGCCTGCTGCTGGGCCACAATGTGGAGGGCCTGGCCAAGGAGCTGGCCGGCTACGGCGCTGACGAGATCATCGTCTGCGATCATCCCCTGCTGAAGGACTACACCACCGATGCTTATGCCAAGGTCATCTGCGACTGTGTCGTGGAGATGAAGCCCGAGGCTCTGCTGGTGGGCGCCACCAACATCGGCCGCGACCTGGCTCCCCGCTGCGCCGCCCGTCTGCACACCGGTCTGTGCGCTGACTGCACCCACCTGGATGTGGAGATGAGCACCTACAAGGATTTCCTGCGTGAGAACTCCACCCTGCCCGAGGACCGCATCGAGAAGGTCGGCACCGCCATGGTGCTGGGCAAGCCTCACGATGTTTCCAAGGATCTGAAGATGACCCGTCCCGCTTTCGGCGGTCACCTGATGGCCTCCATCATCTGCC